>JAGCTY010000028.1 GCA_017963105.1 Lentisphaeria bacterium | reverse complement strand
TGGTGCGCCAAGCAAAGCTCGGCAGATCTAACAGAATGAAAGGAGTCTGTACGGCAAAGAAAACGAAGTGCCGTTAGGAAGGACGGCTGCGTGGAGGGCGACCGACGCGCAGAAGCCCGTCCCTACAAAGGAATGAGCCAAACGAAAGTGAAGTCCCGTATGTACGCCTCGAAACTCCTAACCGAAAGGTCTCCCGTGGCCAAGTGTGTCATGATAGCGGAAGCCAGCACGGACGCGCCGAAGTCGTTTTGCGGCGCGCCCGACGGGACGGGGCATAGGGACATGGCGCGTTCCGACAGTTCTGCACGGGAACTTGGGAGGTCTGCCGCCGCGAAAGCGGGGGCAGAAGTCGGAGGGAACCGTAGTAGCGTGGAGGCGGGCAACGACCGCGGAGCGAAGGGTTCCTGCATTGAGAGCGCCTCGAACAGGTCGGCGGGTGCCGATTCGCTTCGCAGGAAGCGCATGACGGAGGAGGAGATCGCGTCAATCGCGGCGAAGCACCGCATGGCGAAGTTTCCAAACCTCGCGCTGACGAGGGAGAGGCTGTCACGGAAGGCGAAAGCCGAGCCGAAGTTCCGCTTCTACACGCTCTACGGGCGTGTGGTGGACGAGGAGACAATCCGCTGTGCGTGGGAGCGCGTCTGGAAGAAGGACAAAGCCCCCGGCGTGGACGGGCAGACCTTCGAGGCCATCGAGCGGGGCGAGGGCGGCGTGGAAGGGTTCTTAGCCAGTATCCAAAGGGAACTCAAGGCGAAAACATACCGCGCAAGCCCGGTCAGAAGGGTCTATATCGAAAAGGCGAACGGCAAGATGAGGCCGCTCGGCATCCCCACCATAAAGGACAGGGTGGTGCAGATGGCGGTCAAACTCGTCATAGAGCCGATATTCGAGGAGGACTTCCACGACTGCTCGTTCGGCTTCCGCCCCAATCGGAGTGCGCAGGACGCGGCGGAGCGGATAGCGGAGAAGGTGAAGAAAGGGGACGCGAAGGTGTACGACGCAGACCTCTCCTCGTACTTCGACACGATACCGCACGACAAACTCCTGGCGGCGTTGGAGATGCGCATCGCGGACGGAAGCGTGCTGAAACTCATTCGGCAATGGCTGAAAGCGTGCGCGAAAGAACCCAACGGCGTGATGAAAAGCCCCAAGGGGAGGGGGACGCCGCAGGGCGGCGTCATATCCCCGCTTCTGTCGAACATCTACCTTCACTGGTTCGAGACGATAGCCAGCCTCACGGCGAAAGCGATGGGGCAGGCTATGACGATAGTCCGATATGCGGACGATTTCGTGCTGCTCGCGAAGAGGTGGAAGGACGGGTTTCTGCTGAAGGTGGAAGACATACTCGAAGGGCGCATGGGGCTGACAGTGAACAGGGAGAAGACGAAAGTCCTCGACCTCGACGCTGAACGCTCGTCGCTAGTGTTCCTCGGCTACGAGTTCAGGAAGGTGAGGGACAGGCTCTTCGGGACGGGCAGGAGGTATCTGCACTTCGGCCCGTCCTCGAAGTCGGTCAAGCGGGTGTGCCGCGAAGTCCACGAATTGACGCATTCGCGCAACGTGTTGTTGCCTGTCGAAACTGTCGTTGAAAGGGTGAACAGACTGCTGAAGGGATGGGGCGCGTTCTACTCCGTCGGTTATCCGCACAGGGTTTTCCGCAAAGTGAACCACTATGTGCTGAAGCGCATGGCGCGATTCCTCAACAGGAAGAGCCAGCGGTACTACCGACTTAAGTTCGCGGACACCTACTACGGCGAAATGACGCACTACGGCCTCTACCGCCTCGCGTGGGCGGACGTGAGGAGGACGCGGGATTGACAGGAAAAAAAAATGCGTATAATACGCAAGACAATCAAAGAAAGGTAAAGTCCATGGCAACAGGAAAAGCACTCGATGGAAAGCCGTATGCGGGAAATCCGCACGTACGGTTTGACGAGGGGGAAGTCGCACCGGCGGCAACGCCGAGGCGTGGGTCTCTACTCTACAGAACGATATGCGGAACAATCATGGTGGCGGTTTTGGCTGCCCATTCCGCCAGAGCGGAGATTCTGAGGTTTCCGGACGCGCCGTTCGAGATGCCGCAGATTCCCGTCGCGAAATTCGCCGACCGTGACTTCTCCATCGCAGACTTCGGCGCGAAGGAGGGCGTAAAGGCGACGGATGCTTTCGCGGCGGCGATGGCAGAGTGCGAGAAAGCGGGTGGCGGGCGCGTCGTCGTGCCGAAGGGGAAGTGGCTCACGGGCGCGGTGCATCTCCGCAGCAACTGCAACCTGCATCTTGAGGAAGGCGCGACGCTCGAGTTCACCGACGACCCCGCCGACTACCTTCCTGCGGTTCCGTCTAGCTGGGAGGGACTGGAGTGCCTGAACTACTCTCCGCTTGTCTATGCGTTCGGGTGTACAAACGTTGCGCTTTGCGGGAAGGGTGTGCTGCGTCCGCGCATGGCATTTTGGAAAAAGCTGATGAACGAGACAGCTACCGACATTCAGGGTGCGCGGGCGATTCTCTACAAATGGGGGTCGGAGGACTATCCGGTCGAGCGTCGCGACATCACTAAGGCGCACTCGGCCGTCATGCGCCCGCAGTGCGTCCAGTTCAACCGCTGCAAGAACGTCTTGATCGAGGACGTGACGATATGCGAAAGCCCGTTCTGGACGATTCACCTCCTTCTGAGTGAGGACGTGATTGTGCGCAACGTCAATGTTGATGCACACGGATTCAACAACGACGGCATAGACATCGAGATGTCGCGCAACGTGCTTGTTGACGGCGGCGTGTTCTCGGCGGGGGATGATGGCTTCGTGTTTAAGGCTGGGCGCAACCGCGACGGATGGCGCATCGGCGTGCCGACTGAGAACGTGCTTGTCCGGAACGCACATGTGAAGTTCGCGCATTCTCTGCTCTGCGTCGGCTCCGAGATGTCTGCGGGCGTGAGGAACGTGCGTGTGGAAAACTGCCGCGTCGATGAGTGCTGGAAGCTGTTCTACGTCAAGACAAACGCAAGGCGCGGAGGATTCGTCGATGGAATAACGCTGAAAGGCGTCAACGCCGGAAATGTCAAGGACGTCCTGAGGGTTGACACGAACGTGCTCTATCAGTGGAAGTCGATGCCTACATACGAGGAACGGATTACCCGCATCGGCAACCTTGTTGCCGAGAATCTGACCGTTGGAGAGACGCAGAGAGCCGTTACCCTGAATGGCGACGGACGAAATCCTATTGACGGAGTTACGCTTCGAAATGTTAAGGTCGGCCGTGTCACCGACAAGGCGATTGCCATCGAATCGGCGAAGAACGTTGATATGGACGGATTGAAAGTGCATGAGTGTGAATCGACAAGAAAGGAATTAAACCGATGAAACCGAACAGTAAATTATGGGGTGACACCCCGTTGACGGTATGGTTTTCAGCCGCAAAAGTGACGGTTTTGGCAAGATAGCGAGATGTCGAGCTTCCATGTAGCGAGGTAGTGGGATTGGTGTATTACCCCGAAAGATGTCAGTTATAACTGATGTAATTGTGTATTTTATGGTAGTGTCAGCTATGGCTGACACAAATGACTAATTGCTGTTGCGTGTCGGTTATGCTTTATGGTATAATTCACGCCAAGCAGGAGGTCTGTATATGGTAAAAAGGGAAGTATATTTGAGAAAAATCCGTCCATTCATCGGCACGGATGTTGTCAAGGTCATAACTGGCATGCGACGTAGCGGAAAGTCTGTTCTGTTAGAGCAGATTCAGGAAGAGCTGAAGAGTTCCAATCCACAGGCACGCATATTTGCAGTAAATCTCGATGATGACGAGAACAAACATTTCCTTGAAAAGGGCGTGCTTTACAGTTGCTTGAACAAGCTCCTGAGCGAAGCAGGGAATGAAATGGTGTATCTTTTCCTTGATGAGATACACGATGTCGAGGAATGGGAAACCGCAGTCAATTCACTTCGGATGCGCAAGAACGCCGACATCTACATTACGGGATCGAACTCGAAGCTTCTTTCTGGAGAGCTTTCCACATATCTTACCGGACGATATGTGGAAATCTGCATGACGCCGTTTTCGTTCGCAGAGTTCATCGAGGCTGCACGGCCTATATTTCCTGAAGAAGACAAGACGCAATTGTTCAACAGGTACCTGATGACGGGGGGCGTTCCGTTCCTTGCAAAGCTGAAATACGATCAAGATGCGTGCCGCGCCTATCTTCAGGACCTGTATGGCGCGATTCTCCTCAAGGATGTCGTCAGGAGAAAGCAGATTCGCGATGTTGACCTGCTTGACCGCATTGTCCGCTTTGTCATGGCCGAGTGCGGGCACACTTTTTCGGCGCGGCGCATCGTCGATTTCCTCAAAAGCGAACGGAGGGACACTTCGGTTGAAACCGTCCTCAACTATCTTTCCGCCTGCGAGGAGGCTTTTCTGATTGCGCGAGTGCCGCGGCAGGATCTTGTCGGAAAGAGGATACTGGCGGTGGACGAGAAGTTCTATGTCACTGATACTGGAATCAGAAACACGGTTGTGAGGGGCAGCCTAAGACGCGATGTGGACCAACTGCTGGAGAACATCGTGTATTTCGAGTTCCTGCGCCGCGGGTACGAAGTCAGCATAGGGCGTCTCAAGGAACGCGAAGTCGATTTCGTGTGCGACAAGGGCGCGGAAAGACTCTATGTCCAGGTGGCGTTCGTGCTTGGAAGCGAGGAGACGCGCCAACGGGAATATTCCGTGCTTGAGGACGTGCGGTCGGCGGATGGCAAGATTCTGTTGACGATGGACAGGCTCGACATGAGCGACGGTACGATTCGTCACATTTACATTCCCGATTTTCTTGTGTAGACAACAGGTTCGGGCCTCAGTAGACAGGGAAATTGTGGGGTGACACCCCGTTGACGGTGTTGCGATTTTCTAATGTGAAGTTGCTATAATCTGCATTGCAAACGAGCCTGGAGATGGAGTATAATACCTCTCAGCCAAAAGAGGTGAAACTTGTCTGGCAAGATAGACCATTCTTTTTAACAACCAAGCAACAACAAAGGAGAAAACGAAGATGCAACTGAACAGGAGAGGGTTTATATTTGGTTCTGCAGCGGCAATGTCGCTTGCTGGATGCGCGACGGCCAAGACGGGCCTGCGTCCGCTCAAGCCGGGCGAGAAACGCCGCATCGCCATGATAGGATACGGCATCCAGATGCGCACCGCGCTCATCCCGCAGTTCACAGGCACGGCGAAGTACTGCGAAAAGCTGCGTGACATGGTGAAGGTCGTCGTTGTGTGCGACTGCGACAGGACCCGCGCCGAGGCCGGAGCTAAGCAGATAAACGAAATCTACGGAGACTCGGAATGCAAGGCAGTCCTGGACTTCCGCAAGGTGCTTGACGACCCGACCATCGACGCGGTCTGCATAGCGACGCCCGACCA
>JAGCTY010000027.1 GCA_017963105.1 Lentisphaeria bacterium | reverse complement strand
TCCTGCACCTCCTGAAGGATCGGGATGAGCCGGGAGGGGTCGTTCCCGTTCTTTTCGAGGATCTCGTTGACCGCCGCGAGGTGGTGCACCATCGCGCGCGTCTTTTCCAGGGTTTCCTGCATAGGTTTCTCCATGGGGTTGTTGGGTGGGTTAGGGTATTGCAAATCGGTTATGTCAAACGTATTTGATGATGACTTTCTTCAGGTACTGGTTTTCCAGCGTCCGCGCCAGACGCTGCACGATGTTCCGCCGCAGCTCCAAGTCGTGCGGCAGGTTCGGGTCCTGGTGCGCCTCGTTGATGCGCGTCCCGACCAGGAACGTGATCACGTCGTTGCGGAGCATCAGCCCGGTCAGAAGCCCGGCGGGGTCGTTGTGGCGCACGCCGCCCACCTCCTCCAGGTACGTCGCCGCCTTCGAAAGCGTGAAGATGCCTTCCGTCACGAGGTTGACGCCGTCCATGGTGGACATCGGGGGCATGTCCGGGGAAATGCTCGACAGGTCCATTTTCAGTTCGCGGCCGAGTTCGCGCGACACGATCTCCGCGCTGGTGCCGCCGCAGATCGCCTTGTCGCCCACGAAGTTCTTCAGGAAGGACGCGCATTCGGCGTCGCGGGCGGAATCGTACGGAGGCCCGGTGAAGAGCAGCATCTCGCGCGGGAGCCGGAAATACAGCGCGGCGCAGGTCATGTCGTCCTTGTTGATGTTGCGCGGCTCCTTGCTGATCGCCTCGCCGATCACGTGCTCGGCGACTTCGTAGGAGGACGCGTCCGGGCAGTTGTTCAGGTAGTCCACCAGGTAGTCCGAGACGCCGCTTTCGCGCCAGCCGAGCGGGAGCTCGTCCGAACCGATCGCGGCCTGGGTCACGCCGTCGGAGAAGAAAACGATGCGGTCCCACATATCGACCTTGAAATGGTACACGCGCATACTGCGGTTGTCGTATTTGGAAGGATTCAGCTCGTCGTAGGATACGGGCAGCACCTTGTCGTTGCGGAGCAGCACAAACGCCGGATTGCCCATCTCGATGATGCGCACGTTGCCGTCGGGCCAGGCGTTCAGGATGGTGAACGTGGCGTAGCTGATCTTGCGGACCTGGCAGATCGGCAGGGCGTCCATCATGATCTCGGCGGCATGCAGGATGCCGCGGGGGCCGGTGAGCTCGTTTGCGAATTTCAGAGCCATGGTCGCGGTCATAGAGGCCAGGATGTTCGCCTTCACGCCGCTGCCCAGGCCGTCCGACAGCACGGCCACCACGCGCGAATCCTCCATGTTCTTGATGAACTTGAAGGCGTCGCCGCAGATGTCCTCGCCGTGCTTGCGGCACTGGCTGAATCCGAGGTCTACGAAAAAGGGTTCGCTCATGCTCCCGTCACCTGAATATCATCCGTTATTTGTATTTCTTCCCGAACTCGTCGTCCGTCGGCGAATCCGCGTAGTTTTCCGCGATCGACCGCAGCAGGATCTCCGTGTCGGCCATGTGCTCGCCGAGCTTGCACGCGATGTCCTGCACCGTCGCCAGGTTCTTGCGGATGACTTCACGCGCCTGGGCGGCGATCTCTTCGCGCCGGAACTCCGTGCGCGTCACGTCGAACATCATCGCGCCGACGACCTGGCCCGGGTCGATATTGAAAATGTAGAGGCTCAGAAGCCGTCCGTTCACATGGATCATGTCGCGTGAAAGCTCGTTTTTCGTGGTCAGCACCTCGCGGAAGAGGTCGGTGAAGCCGATGAACGTGTCGAGCGCCGCGCCGGCCATGCCGGGCAGGACATTCCACACGTCCAGCGCGGATTCCCCGCAGAGTTCGGCGAACCTGTGGTTGGACTCGATGAGCGTGAGGCTCTGGTCCACGATCACGACGGCGGCCGGGATGCACCGCAGGATGGCGTTGGATTTCTTCTGCGCGAGCTTGCGCATGTAGGACACGCACATGTTCGGCTCGGCCTTGCCCGCGATCAGCGCCTTGGCGAAATTCAGGCAGGTGTTGTACCCGCAGCCGCCGCAGTTCAGCTCGTCTTCCTTGTCCTTCTTGCCCACGCGGAGCAGCGCCTGCCGGATCTCGTGCAGCGAGATGTCGCCGGCGGCCGCCGGGGCCTCCTTGTAGTCCAGATCCAGCGTCACGTCCGGCTTCCGGTCGTCCACCGTCTCCGGCACGTCCGCCATCCGCAGGATGCGGAGCCGTTCCATCAGGGCCGGCGCACCGTGCTCCGTGCCCGGGCCGTGGACGCAGCCGCCCTGGCAGGCGAGCGTCTCCAGGAACACCGGCTCGCGGACGTCGCGCGGGTGAAGCCCCTCCAGCATGAGCCGGAGGCTGTCAAGCCCGGTCACGGCAACGTATTTCACATGGCCGCAGTCCGGATGCAGCTTGATCGTGTCGTTCATGCCGCCCTCGATCGGGTACAGCGTGCCTTCGCGCGCGGCCTGCGGCACGAAGACGTCCGCGTCGGTCGTCTCCACGCGCCACGGGTCGATCTGCATGCTGCGGAACCACTGGCGCAGGCGGGAGAACAGCATGGCCAGCGAAATCAGGTCGCCGTGCCGGTCGGATTCGTTCTTCTTCGCGATGCACGGCCCGATGAACACGACTTTCGCGTTCGCGCCGAATTCCTTCTTCAGCAGTTTCGCGTGGGTCAGCGCGGGCGACAGAACTTTCGTGATGCACGGCGTGAACTCCGGCATGTATTTGCAGATGAAATCGTCCACCACGGGGCACGCGGACGATATCTTCAGCCCGCTCCTGAAATCCTTCAGTTCCAGCGCCAGCGCGTCCGACACCGCCTGCGCGCCGACCGCCGTCTCGCCGACGCCCGCGAATCCGAGCTTCTTCAGCGACGCGATCATGTTCTTCGCGGGGAGCCCCTTGAACTCGCTCACCCACGACGGCGCCAGAGAGACGTAGACGGGATCCGGCCCCAGGATGAGCTGGCGGGCCCGCGTCATGTCGTCGCGGATCTTCTTCGCGTGGACCGGGCAGACTTCCACGCAGCCGCCGCACGCGATGCAGAGTTCGGGCATGACGGACGCATGGCCGTCCTCGACCTTGATCGCCTTCACGGGACAGCGCCGGACGCATTTGAAGCAGTCCTGGCACTCGGCGTCGGCGGTAAAAACCGGATATCCCTGGTTCATGACTGTATCCTCAGAAAAAAATTATTTGTTCGCGAGGAATTCGCGGTTCAGGATGTCGATCAGGGCCTCTTTGCTCACATGGCTGTAAGTCGTGTCGTCGATGATGATGTTCGGCCCCTCGGAGCAGATGCCGGCGCAGCAGCGGCCGGAGAGCAGCACATCCGCCTGCAGGTTGTTCGACTTCAGGAAGTCCTCGATCACGCGGAGATTCTCCTCGTTGCCGCGGGCAAAGCAGCTGCTTCCCATACAGATGACGATCTTGCGTTTCATAAACGGCTCCAGTTATGCAGTGGAATAAGTGCAGACGATTCGGAAACAAATCGAAAACGGACGTCGGCAGGGAGATCGGCGGCGCATTCGATATTTTTTTATCGAATATATAATTTACTTCATTTTTCCGATTTTTCAAATCGTTTTCCGTAAAAATGCTTAAAAACTAATGATTTTTCCGCTCTTTCCACAAACACACGTTCAACACACCTTCGCGTACCGAATCAATCAGACATTTTCCGGGGCGAAAAGCCGCCATCCGCGATGGCCGGCAGGCATCCGCGCGAATGATCCGCTCCGGAACGGCCTGACCGCATCGTCCGCGTCCGGCGCCCTGACTGGCATTCAGGAAACATGTCAGGAGCGACAGGTTCCCCCCCTGCCCTGTCGGACAAGAAAGGAAACGGCGGAAATCTCCGCGGCAAACGCACGGATCAGAACGGCAGGTCAGGCTGGTCCGGGTCTTTGTTCGAGGCGGATTTGGAGGAACGGGAGCGTGACGGCGGTTCCAGGTGGACGACCACGTCGACGATGTTCAGGTCGGAGTTCACGAGCAGGTCGCGGACCCGGTGCGAGAGGTCGTGCCCCTCGCGGACGGTCATATCCGGATCGACGATGATGTGGATGTCCGCCCAGATCGCGCCTCCGGCGTTGCGCGTGCGGAGCGCATGGGCGCCGATGATGCCGGGGAGCGACGCGGCCATGCGGTAGATTTTCGCCTGGTCCTCCCGGGAGACGCCCGTCTCGGAAAGCTCCTGCAGCGTGGGCTGGATGATCTTCCAGGCCGCGTGGAGGACGAAGAACGACACGACGATGGCTCCGAGCGGGTCGACGAAATGCAGTTTCGGGAAGAAATAGGCGAGCGCGATGGCGAGCGCCGCGGGGATCGAGCTCAGTGCGTCGCTCCTGTGATGCCAGGCGTTGGCCTCCATCGCGGTCGAACGCACGGCGCGCGCCTTCCTGATGGTCCATCGGAACAGGACTTCTTTCGAGACCACGGAGAATACGGCGATCGCGAACGCGAATCCGGCGGGGCCGTGCTCCGAGCCGTGGCGGAGCGTCCCGACGGCGTCCCAGGCCAGCCCGACGGCTACGACGGCGAGCGCCAGCCCGATGAACGCCGAAACGAGCGTCTCGATGCGGCCGTGTCCGTACGGGTGGGACCGGTCGGGCGGCGCGGACCAGTATTTCACGCCGAAGATTACGGCCAGGTCGGTGACGAGGTCGGACATGCTGTGCACGGCGTCGGCGAGCAGCGCCTGGCTGTAGAAGACAAGTCCGCCCGCGGCCTTCGCGAAGACCAGGACCAGGTTCAGGATCATTCCGACGACCGTGACGAGCTGCACGGTGCGGACCGTATGGATACTCTGTTTCATTTCGGACGACGATGTTCGGTGTATGCTCCGCCGGGACGCCGCGGGGCGGCATCCTTCAGGGGGAAAGGTTGTGTTGAAGTGTGCGGGAATGAGTACTATACCACGGGAACGGGAAAAATGCAAGACGGAGCGAAAAAAATGTCTATTTCTTTCGGCGGGACGCTTGCATTCTCGGTTTTATGTTGTAAATTATGGTATTGTAGAACTGGGATGCGGCCGTTCGCCCGACGCCGCGTCCCGGAGCTCAGCGACGTTCATCTTTGTATTACGAGGTCACACGATATGAAAGTCCGTCCCGCCAGTCAGACCGGAGCACGTCGGAGATTCTTTTCCGGCCCGCGACCGCATGTCATCCTTTTCCGTCTCGTTTTCCTGCTGCTCATCCTGTTAGCGACCGCGGTCCCGCTGTCCGCGCAGGACAAACGGCAGTTCAACATCCTGCTCATTTTCTCGGAGCACACCGCCAGCGAAATCCGCACGGACCTGACCGGGGCGTATTTCAACGAGCTGGCAAATCTCGGCATCATGTTCGAAAGCGATCTGGTCGAGCTGGATTCGCTTCACGACCAGAACCAGACCAGCTGGGACGAGAAGCTGGCGCCGAAGAAGGAGGCGATCGCGTCGGGGAAATACAAGCTGATCGTGACGTTCGGCGAGCCCGCCACAAACACCCTCAGAAATCTCCTGCCGTCCATCCCGGAATCCACCGCCGTCATCCTCTCCTGCATGAAGACGTTCCCCGAGGAATGGCGTCAGCTCCACCCGAACACGACCGCGGTCATCCGCCGGATGGACCCGCGCACGAACATCAAATTCGGCCTCAAACTCTTCCCGAATCGGCCCCACGTCGTGCTGCTTGTTTCCCCGTTCGCCTGGCCCAACCAGGATGACACCAAGCTCCGCAATGAGTTTGCCGGCATCTGCGACTTCACCACGGTCTACATCCGCAACGATTCGAATGCCGAACGCGAAGCTGCCTTCAAAAAGCTCGCCACCGCGCCTGAAAACTCCTTTGTCGTTTCATGCGACTGGGACATCTATCTGCCGAACATCGGCAGCCGTTCGACCATGTGGTACCAGCTCATGCAGGTGCGGGACGACCTCCCGATCATCGGACGTCGCCGGGTCCTCCTGGACTATGCGGTCGGCGGGTACATGTCCTCCATCGAGGACGTCGGCAAGGAGACCGCGGCCCTGACGAAACGCCTCGCGAGTCCCCAAGTGGCATGGGACGCATCAAAAATCCCGCCGGTCGTCATCAAGGAGACCTGCGTCATCAACTACAAGCGCATCAACTACCGGAATTATGGCGAGTATGATGAAAAAGCCATCCCCGCCGACGCCGAATGGATCAACAAGCCGCCGTCCTGGGCGGAACGGAACCAGGAGTTCCTCGTCATCCTCGCGGTCCTCTTCACCGTCCTCAGCGCGTTCGTCCTCGGCGGACTCATCTATTTCTTCAAGTACCATCGGATGACCAACCGCTTCCTCGCGATCCACGGGCACATGCCGCTCCTCGTCGCCGCGTATTCCACCTCCGGCGAGGTCCTTTACTCGCACGTCCCGTTCAATGACCCGGACGCCTCGCAGAACCTGGACGACCTCCGCACCTCGCTCACGAACACGATCCGGGTCGAAATGGCCGAGACCGCCATCTCCGGCAAGACCATGACCGTCAACCGGAAGCATGCGGACAAGAACTACACGGTCACGCTGACCAAGCTCGACAAGAAGATCTTCAAGCACGAGGCCGTGCTGGTCGTCGCGCAGGACACCACCGAAATGGCCGAGCTCCGCGAAAAGGCGTTCAACCTCGCCACCAGACTCCAGCTCACTCTCCGCGCCATCGGCGACGGCGTCATCGTCACGGACCGCATGGGTTTCGTCACCATGGTCAACCACTCCGCCGAAAAAATGACGGGCTTCCCCCAGGCCGAAGCCGAGGGCAAGACCGTCCAGGAGGTCTTCAACGCCGCCTCGCCCGACGGTTCCACCACCGTCTCCCCCATCGAAACCGCCATCCGCGAAAACCGCATCGTCACCAACAGCGACAACCTCACCATCGTCTCGAAAGACGGCGTCCGCCGCCGCATCTCCACCTCGACGTCCCCCATCCGCGGCGCGAAAAACACTCTGCTCGGCGCCATCGTGGTCTTCCGCGACATCACGGAGGAATACGAACGGCGCGAGGAGCTCGACCGCAAGACGCACGCGCTCCAGACCGCCACCGCGCTCGCCAACCTCGGCTATTTCTACTACACACCGGACACCGACGCCTTCGACGCGCCATCCCCCGCCGACGCCCTCTGGCCGTTCGAAGACGGCAAACGCGTCCAGGCGGAAGCCTGGATCTTCCCGGACGACCTCCAGGAATACCTCACCCGCAGGCGCGCCCTTTTCCACGGCAAAAGCGACACCCTCGAATACACCTTCCGCAGCGATTTCTTCGGCGATCGCCGCCATTTCCGCATCATCGCGGTCAGGGACAAGTCCGCCGGAAAGAAGCATCCCCGCTTCTTCTTCATGCTTCAGGACATCACCAAGGTCCACGACCTGGAGACAGAGGCCGCCAACGCCGCTCTCTTCCTCAAGACGCTCTTCGACCTCATGCCTTGCACCGCCACCGTGCGCGACTACGACAACGGCTCCCGCCTCCTCATGGCGAACCGGGAATACTGCGGCAAGATGAAGACGACCGAGGAAAAGATCATCGGCACGAATTACGCCGACCTGTTCGAACCGGACGTCGCAAAAGTGTTCCAGGAGATGGACGACAGCGCGGCCGAACACATCGGAGAAGTCTCCACGCATATCATCAAGGTGCCGGCGTACAACGGGGAGATCATGGCGCAGATTTCCCACATCGCATTCAGGAACGCCTCCGGCCGGCTGCTCATTTTCGGCTGCAGCCTCGACGTCACCGAACTGAACAACGCCATCAAGGCCGCCGAATCCGCCGCGAAGGCGAAGAGCCTCTTCCTCGCCACCATGAGCCACGAGATCCGCACCCCGCTCAACGCCATCCTCGGGTTCAGCCAGCTCCTCCAGGACGAGTCGCTCCCGCCCGAGGAGGCCGGCGAATATCTCCGCAGCATCCATTACGCCGGAAACGCCCTGCTCTCGCTCATCAACGACATCCTCGACCTCTCCAAGCTCGACGCCGACCAGATGATCATCCAGCCGGAGCCGACCAACCTCCGCGAACTCCTTTTCGAGCTCGAGGCCGTTTTCTCGGCCAAAGCCAAGACCCAGGGAATCGAACTCGTCACGTCCGTCCCGGACGACCTCCCCGTCCTCAATCTGGACGAACGCCGCCTACGCCAGGTCCTCCTGAACATCATCGGAAACGCCGTCAAGTTCACGAAGGAGGGCTCCGTCTCCGTCTCGCTCGCCTTCTTCAAGCTCAACGACAAACGCGGCGCCGTCACCATCCGCATCGCGGACACCGGCTGCGGCATCTCGAAGGAATCCCTCTCCAAAATCTTCGAGCCGTTCGTGCAGGACAAGACGTCCTACCGCGGCATCCGCACGGAAAACGGCACGGGGCTCGGTCTTTCCATCGCGAAACGCCTCATCGACTGCATGAAGGGCTCCCTCACGGTCGAAAGCACCCTCGGCAAAGGCAGCGTGTTCTCCATCCTGCTCCCCGAAATCGAAATCTGCGAGAAGGCCGGTATCACGCAGACCGGACAGGCAGGCGAAGGCAAGCTCGACGTTTCGAAGAAGATACTCGTCGTCGACGACGTCCCGCTCAACGTGAAGGTCCTCTGCGCCATGCTCCGCAAGATGGGGTTCGCCCCTCTCTCCGCCTCCTCCGGCGCAAAGGCGCTCGACCTGATGAAGACCACGAAGCCGGACGTCGCCCTGCTCGACCTCTGGATGCCGGAAATGAACGGCATGGAGCTCGCGGCGGCCATCCGGGCGAACCCGGACTGGGCCGGCATCAGGATCTTCGCCGTCACGGCCGACACGGAGAACGCCACGAACTTCGACATCAGCCTGTTCGACGGCATCATCATGAAGCCGGTCACGCAGGAATCGCTCACGAAAGTCCTGGGGCAAACAGAAAAACATCCGGCCGCCGGGACTTGACTTTCTCCGTTTTTGTGATATAGTATGGCAGATAATCCCGCAATCAATCATCAACAGAAAGGAGTGATGCCATGAAATTCTTTTTCGCCCTTTGCTGCTTCCTTGCCGCGGCCCTCGTCGGCCCCGGACTCCGCGCCGCCGAATGGCTCACGGACTTCGAAAAGGCCAAAGCCGAATCGCTCAAAACGAACCGGCCGATCTATATCCTGTTCACGAACTCGGATGCCGCGCCGTGCCTCAGCCTCGAACGAAGCATTTTCAGCCATCGGAAATTTCAGGATTACGCCGAAAAGAAGCTCGTGCTCATGAAGGTCGACTTCCCGACCGCTATCCACCTTCAGCCGAAGAGCCTCTCCCAGCAGAACAGGCAGCTCCGCACGGACTACGGCATCTCCGTCCTGCCGACCGCGCTTCTGCTGGACGCCAACGGAAAAATCTACGTCGATTTCGTCAAAGCCGACGGCAGTTCGGAAAAACACCGCCGGAAAATCAATGAGATCATGGATTTCGATCCGCCGAAACGCTATACCGAGTACCTCGACGGATTCGTGAAAAAATACACGCCGCCGAAACCGGAGGTGAAGAAAACCGAGGCGAAGGCCGACGAAAAGAAATCCGAGCAGAAAAAGCCCGCGAAGACTCCCGCGAAAAAATCGGATAAAAAGGCCGAGGTCAAGCCGCAGGCCGCAAATTCCGCCGAGACCAACATCCCGGACGAAAACGCCGGCATCCCCAAGATCCCGCTCAACCCCGAGGGCGATTTCCAGGACTGGCTGAAGTCCAGTCAGGCCGAGGAGGCCGCGGGCGAGGCAGAGGCGGAAGCCCCGGAAGCAAAGGAAGCCGGAGAGGCTGAGGAAAAAGCCCCGGCGCCCGCGCAACAATAACGTTCCGCAAAACGCATCCGCAAAAATCCCGTACCGTTCATCGCGGCACGGGATTTTTTTGGAAAGCCTTTTTGTGCCGGAGCGAAGCCCGGCACTGCTTCAGCGGAGGACTTCTCCTCCGGTCATTGTTTCAGCGGGATCAGTTCCACGAAATAGACGTCGTTCTGCTTCATGTCCAGGCCGAGCTGGAATTCCTCGCCCTTCATGACGGCGACCTGCGCGCGGTACATCGGACGGAGCTGCGACACGCGCGCCAGACGCGCGATCTCCTCGCGGCTGATGTCCGTCTTCGCGCCGTCCTCCTCCAGCCACGCGGAATACGCGTCGCCCGCCCGGTAGCCGATGCGGGTCACGCGCAGGTCGTATTCGCCGGGTTTGAGGCCGGTGAGGCAGAACAGTGCATGACCTTTGTCTTTGGCCGGATGCGGATCGAAGAACGTGTCCTGGTTGCTGATCCTGCCGCCCTGCGTGGGATGCGTGAGGTCCCAGAAAAGCGCCTGCACGCCGCCCTTCGCGTCCTTGCAGACGTAGGACGACGCGTCGCTGGAAACGAGCTCCGTCGGGCCGAGCGCGGCCAGGCACTGGTACGCACGGTACGCGGCCTTCGGGATGCTCTGGAACGTCATCAGACCGAACCCGCCGTGGAACGGACGCGGCGCGGGGCCGCACTCCTCGAAGATGTCCGTGAACGTCCACAGGCTCATGCACGCCAACTTTTCCGTGTTGCGGAGCTGTTCCAGGATGAACGGCGCGGCGAAATAGGAATCGTGTACCGGGTCGACCGGCGACGGCGACGCGTGCCACTCGGTGATGTAGACCGGGACGTCGCAGCGGAGGTTTTTGCGGATGTCCTCCAGCTTTTTGTTGAAGCAGTCGGCCACGTGCCGCAGGTTTTTCATGAGGTAGATGTAGTTGCCGCCGAACCGGTCGATCTTCGGCAGGGCCGGGTTTTCCGGGTCGAATCCGTACTGGTGGAACGAGATGAAATCCAGCGGCAGTCGGTTCTTGCGGCAGTATTTCACGAGCGGGGCGATGAAGTCGAGCCCGGCGCCGGAGGGGCCGCCGACCGGATACGCCTTGTTCACGGACTTGACCGCACGCGCGGTATGCTTGTAGAGTTCGAGGTAGGCGTCGAGCATGGTGGTCTTTTTGCCGGGATCCCAGAAAACGTCCAGATCCGGCTCGTTCCACACTTCGAACCGCCAGGTCTTTACCTCATCCTCGCCGTAGCGTTCGGTCCAGTGCCGCACGGTCGCGCGGACGAGGTCGGCCCAGCGTTCGTGCTTCTTCGGCGGGGTCACGTTGGCCTTCCACCAGAAGATCGTGGTCTTGCCGGACGCGAGTTTTTCGGGCATGAAACTGAGCTCGACGAACGGCTTGATGCCGATGGAGAGCAGGAAGTCGAACACGTCGTCGATGTACATGAAATTGTAGACCGGATTCCCGGCCTTGTCCTCGCTGTACACGCGCATTTCGTCGTGGAAAAGCCCGTGCGCGCGCAGATAACGGAATCCGAGCTCCTTCCTGCATTTCGCGAGCTGCTTGCGCCAGGTGTCGCGCAGCCCTTCGCCGATGCGCCCCGCGCCGACGCAGTCGCGCCAGACGTCGGACCGTTCGCCTTTCACGGCCTTGAAGTCGGCCTCGATGATGCGTTCCGGCGCGGTCTCGCCGGGATAGACTTCGGGGGCCGCCTTTTTCGCAACGGCTTTTTTCGCGGCCGGGGCTGCTTTTTTCGCGGCGGACGCCTTCGCGGGGGCGGTTGCGGGTTTCGCGGTCTTCTTCGGGGCGGTTTTCGCCGCGGCGGATGTCTTCCTGGTCGGGCTCATGGGGATGGTTTCTCCTTTGGATTCGCCCCGGCGCGCCGGAGCAGGGTTCGAGGAAACAGACAAATGGTTTCGGAAAATAAGATAGCACATTCCGGGCGTTTTCCCATACACTTTTTGCAAGAATTCATGTTTTCTTTGAACAAAATCGCACGGAGGCAAGGAAAAACGGCCGTCGCGGGCGGCGGAGAAGCACGGCGGGGGAAGAAAAAAAAGCGGCACAGGCCGGAACCCGTGCCGCGCGATTCGCAGGATCATGAAACTGGAACTCAGAATCCTTCCAGCAGATCCTTGTTTCCGATCTTTTCGCCGGCCTTTTCCGCCGCCTCCTTCGCGCCGAGTGATTCGGGTCCGCGGAGGGCGTCCTGGTCAAGCGGTTCGTCGAGCAGCATCGTCCCCTTCGGGTCGCGCATGTTCTCCAGGAACTGGATGTCCTGGATTTCCTCGTAGTCGACGTCCTTGCGGGCTTCGCGGCCGCCGACGACCTTCACGATGCCGGTGTCCTTGTCGAGCACGAGGCGCGGCGGACGGTCCGTCTTCATCAGGATCTGGCGGTTTTCGAGCTTGCCGTCGGTGTTGTACTGATAGTAGGCGTAGACCTTTGTGCTGGCGGGCAGCAGGACGCTCAGGCGGGAGAGGAAGTCGACCTCGCATTTCGGCCGGAGGTCGGGCCCCAGGTCGTAGCCGATATGGCGGAGCATGTAGAGGTTCTCCTTGTCTTCGAGCGTGAGGCAGTAGATGTTGGACTTGCCCGTGAAATAGCTCAGGATGCGGTATTCCCGCGTCTTGATCATGCGGTGCTTCTCCTCCGTCGTCCCGTCCTCGTTGACCACGACCTCGCCCGGCTCGTCGTCGAGCAGCGGCAGCCCGACCGTACGCGACCAGATCACGTTGCCGCGCACGATGTTGAAGTGCACCTCCTTGGACTGGTACGGCGTCGCCATCTGCGGGTGGCGCAGCACGGCCTTCACGGTATAGCGGCCGGTGGAACGCAGATCGTAGTGTTTGCTGAGGTTGAACATGTAGGATTTTTCGCCGCCGGGCGGAAGGATCACGCCGGTCATGTCGGGCAGCGGGGCGTCCTTCGGCGAGCGGATGAAGCTCGGATCGTTGCGGTCGGAACGGCGGATTTCGAACTGGAGGTTTCCCTTGAGGCCGAGGTTTTCGCCGAACGCCAGCGGATGCGCGGAAAGGTTGCGCATGGCGACGCGCACGAACACGGATTCATACTGAAGATAATTGATCTGGACCGGCTTGACGACGATCGCCACCTGCGCGCGGACACACACCGGGATCAGAAAAACAGCAAGGATCGCCGTAACAACATGGCGCAGCTTGAAAAACATGGTTCAGTTCCTTTCCATGAGAAGTTTGAATGACGCCTCCGCAACCGTTCCGGGATCGACCGATGCGTGACAACGTGAATCTTTACAGTAGCGCAAAAAACAGCGATTGCAAGCGATTTCCGGAATAAACACGGATTTTTTTTCGCAGTACGGCCCGGTCAGGGCGGGATCCGTGGGTCCGAACATGGCGGCAACAGGCACGCCGAGAGCCGCCGCGATATGCATCGGACCGCTGTCGTTGCAGACCATCAGCGAGGACAGCCGGATCAGCTCCAGCAGTTCGCCCACACCCGTTTTTCCGCAGACCGACGCCACGGGAAGCCCTTTGCTCCGCGCCAGGATCGCGTTCGCGTCCTCCGCCTCGTCGCGCGTGCCGGCGAGCAGGAATTTCAGTCCCGGATCACGCCGGGCGAGCGAGGAGATCACGGCGGAGAAAAAGTCGGCGGGCCATTTTTTTGTGGCCCAGCGTGCGCCCGGCGCGACGACCGCGAACCGGTCCGGCACGGTCCCGCCGAACGCGACGGCCACGGCCTCTCGGGCACGGCGGGCGAATGGTTCGTTCACGGGCAGGGTCAGGCTGAAATCCAGGTCCTCCCGCCCCAGAAAATCCTTCATCAGGGCGTTGTTGACCTCCACGGCATGGCAGGGATGCTCGTGCCCCTTCAGGTGACGCGTGTAGAACTTCGACGCGGGGCGTTCGCGCGGCGTCGCCGGCCCCGCCCGGAACGCGCAGCCGGTCAGCCGTCCGATGACGGCACTCCGGACAAGCCCCTGCAGGTCGATCACGGCGTCGTAGGGTTCGCGCCGCAGATCGGCGCACAAACGGAGGAACGCCGGAAGAAAATGAAACGGCTTGCGGAGTTCGTCATCGTGGAACAGGATGACCCTGCTGACGCACGGGAGATACGGAGGCAGATCGGCGAACGCGGGTTTCACGACCCAGTCCACACTGACGTCCGGGCACGCTTTCGCCAGCGCGGAGACGGCCGGCATCGCGTGCAGGATGTCGCCCAGGCTGCTCGGTTTTACGATCAGATAACGCTTCATGACGGTCGGCCTCCCATCGGCGCCCGGTACGGCGGACAAACCCTGTCCGTCCGGTCACATCCCGTGTTCGAGGCGGGTGGCCAGGCAATCCGGAAGCCCGGCGGCGCGGATTTTCTCCTGGGTCCCGGCGATGTCGTACGGCAGACGGTACCGCGTGATCGTGTTCTGTTCGGTGTCGAACACGGCGAACGACGCGCGCGGGTCGCGGTTGCGCGGCTGCCCCACGCTGCCGACGTTGATCAGGTATTTGCATCCCCGCTGGACGGGCAGCACGATCTCGTCGGCCTCGTCGGACCGGAACATCATGCCTTCCTCGTCGGGCTTCACGGCCCACAGCTTCAGCTCGTCGATGGGGAGCTCGCCGGGGCGTATGAGCGTTTTCTTGCAGTAGGCGACCGGGACATGGGAATGTCCGCAGAAGCAGAACTGCGTGTGCTGGTAGGAGAAGGTGTCCTTCACCTGATGGATGTCGAAGATGTAGCCCCATTCCGCCGGACTGTCCAGCGACGCGTGGACCGCGGTGAACGGCGTCCCCTTGATCTGCTCCTTGTACTCCAGACCGGAAAGGAACGCGCGCTCCTCGTCCGACAGCATGTTCTGCGTCCAGAGCACCGCGCTCTTCGCATGGGGGTTGAATCCGGCCATCACCGTGTCGCCGTTCGACGCGTATTCGTCGTGGTTGCCTTTCACGTACGCCACGACGGGCAGTTTCCGCATGATCTCCAGGCATTCGTGCGGATTGGCGTTGTAGCCGACGATGTCGCCGAGGGAAATATAGTAGTCCACCGCCAGCTCGCGGCAGCGGGCAAGCACGGTCTCCAGCGCCTCGAGGTTCGCGTGGATGTCGCTCAGGATCGCATATTTCATCGCATGTCAGTCTTGGGATTGTTTCCGGATTCGAAAAAACATTTCATTGAATATACCACGTCTGACGGTGATTTTAAAGAGCAAATAGCGGAAAAATCCGTTTTTTCTTCAATAAAACTGAAAAAAAGCACTTTTCGACTTGAAAAATCGGCAATCATGCCGTATTTTTTAGCGATATTCTTTTTTCTACCCACCAAACGAGGTCTAAACGTGCTTGACAGTGATTATGTATTGGAGCTGCTTCAGGAGAACGGATTCGTCTCCAAGGAGCAGATCGACGAAGGATGGAAGAAAGTCGCCGATTCCGACGGCGAACTGGATATCCTTGACGCGCTGAAAGCCCTGCGCTACGTCGACGAACAGGAAATCATCAATATGCTTGCCCAGCAGTACGGGCTTGAAACCATCGACCTTTCCTCCTTCGTCATCCCCGACGAAGTCCTGCAGGAGATCCCCGCGGAAACCGCCCGGCAGTACCAGGTCGTCCCCGTCATGGTCCATGACGACATCCTCACCGTCGCCATGTCCGATCCGACCGACATGGAGACCGTCGACACGCTCCGCTACGTGCTGAAGCGCGACGTGGAGGCCGTCATCGCCCCTGTGAAGCAGATTCAGAAGATACTGGAAGCCAGTTACGGCGGACTCGAGGGCACCGTGGATTCCTACGTCGGCAGCGTCGACACGTCCAAGCTCGAGGTGGTACAGACGGACGAGGACGAAAATGCGAAGGAAGCCGCGAAAGCCGCGAACAGCGGCGAGGACGACGCCCCGATCATCAAGCTCGTCTCCCTCCTCATCTACAACGCGTTCAAACTCCGCGCATCCGATATTCATCTGGAGCCGATGGAAAAGAAATTCCGCATCCGCTACCGCATCGACGGCGCGCTCCGCGAAATGGAAAGCCCGCCGAAATACCTCCAGACGAACATCATCAGCCGTATCAAGATCATGTCCAAGATGGACATCTCCGAGAAGCGCGTGCCGCAGGACGGACGCATCCAGATCCAGGTCTCCGGCGTCGACCTCGACCTCCGTGTGTCCACCATCCCCACCACCCACGGCGAATCCATCGTCATGCGTATCCTCGACAAGTCC
>JAGCTY010000026.1 GCA_017963105.1 Lentisphaeria bacterium | reverse complement strand
GATCCTGATCGATCTTGCTACGCACGACCCCGCCAAGCCCCGGCAACTCCACGACATCGCGAAGTCGCAGCAGATTTCGGAAAAGTATATCAGCCGTCTGGTGCTCGATTTGAGGAAGGCGAAGCTGATCCGCTCGACGCGCGGGGTCAACGGCGGCATCCATCTGGTCAAGTCGCCGGAGGAGATCACGCTGCTGGAGATTCTGGAGACGATGGAGGGGCCGATTTCGGTCGTGGGTTGCGTGCATTCTCCCGCGCAGTGCAGACGCAATGAACTTTGCCCCACGCGCGACATCTGGGTGCAGCTGAACAACGGCATCCGCGAGCTCACGCGTCAGATCACACTCGAAGACATCCTGAACACCTACCAGCGCCACGACGCCGAAAACGGCATCTTCGACTACTGCATCTGACCCAGGCTCCTCCCCAGGTATTTCCACGTGTCGCTCTGACGTTTTTCAGACGCCGTTTTTCAAACGGTGTTATTTGGCGCTGTTTGCTAAGACAGTTTTTTGACGGGGAGGGAAAAAAAGGACCACCGGTCCCCATAAGCCCCCCCCCCGCAATCGGAATGCCATGGCGGTTGCGGGGAGGAAAATACAGCCCGCCGACTCCTTGCGGAATCAACGGGCTGAAGGACGAGGTTCTGAACGAACCGGGTTTGATTACGAGATGGTTGCAAGGGTCTTCCAGTCTGCAAGCTCCTTGTTGTTGATCTGCCAGTAGCCGGCCAGTCCGGTATCTTCGTTGCACCACACGATATCGTCCGTGCCGTCGCCGTTGAAATCGCCGACGCCGGCAAGAGTCCACGTCGAAGTATCGACCGCACTCAGGATCGACCAGGAGCTGAGGTAGCCGTTTTCGATGCCCCAGATGCCGACCACGCCGGCACCGTTGATCATGGCAATGTCGCTGGCGCCGTCGGCATTGAAATCGCCCGTGCAGAGGAAATTCCATTCGTCCGGGTTCGCGACGCTGACCATGCGGGATTCGGGTTCGCCCACGGCAGGATCCACAATCCACGTGCAGTAGGAATTGAAGGTCTCGCCGGTTACGCCTGTGAAGCTGTTGCGCCAGAGCATGTCGCACTTGCCGTCGGCGTTGAAGTCGCCGACCGCGATCATATCCCATTCATTGGAATACCCGTTGATGAGCGTCCAGTCGGTGCCGCTCTCCCAGTATCCGAACAGGCCGATGGTCTCGGACGCCGCGGTCGGATTTGCGATCAGGACGTCGTCCGTGCCGTTCCCGTTGAAATCGCCGATGCCGATGATGTCCCAGCCCTCGCTCTTGAAGTTCAGAACCACGGGATAGAAGGAACCGGCCGCATTCGAAATCTCACCGATAATCAGACCGGACGTGTGAATGCGCAGGATGTCGTCCGCTCCGTCGCCGTTGAAGTCGCCGACCCCGGCAAGATCCCAGGTCATGCCGCCCCAGCGCTCCCCGTCCGCATAAACGTTGATTTCGCCGTTGTTCGCGGTAGCAAGCATTGCCTTGCCGGATCCATCGAAATAACCAACGAAGAACCTGCGTTTGTTCTTGAACGGCTCGCTCTTGTCGATGTTGCTGACCGTGTAGCTGGTGACCGCGGAGACGTTGCCCGCCGCATCCATGCCGCGGAAGAACACCGTGCCGTTCTCCTCGAACTTGATGGACTTGGTGTAGGCTTTCCAGACCTGGCCGTCAAGGCTGTATTCCTTGACTGCGATATCGGCGCTGAACACCGCGCTGACGTTGACGTCGCCGTTCGTCACTTTCGTAATGTCCGCGGCGGCCACAGGAGCCACCGGCGCGACCTTGTCGATGTTGCCGACGACATAGGAAGCATAGGAGAAGTTGCCAGCCAGATCCTGAGCAAGGAACAGGACAGAACCGTTTTCTTCGAACACAATCGGATCCGAATAATCAAGCCACGTCCAGCCGTCGATGCTGTATTGTTTCCTGACCGAATCGTCGCTGAACACAGCCGTCACAGTGATGTCGCGGTTTGTGATCCAGTTGATGTCAGCGGAGGCGACCGGCGCTTCCGGAGCAACCTTATCGATGTTGCCGACCGTGAAGCTGCTGATCTCGGACACGTTGCCAGCCTCATCGAAGCCGCGGAAGAACACCGTGCCGTTCTCTTCGAACACGATGGAATTGGTGTAAGCCGTCCAGGTCTCACCGTCGAGGCTGTATTCCTTCACGATGCTGTCGGCGCTGAACACCGCGCTGACGCTGACATTGCCGTTCGTGACCTTCGTGACATCCGCAACGGCGACAGGAGCCACCGGCGCAACTTTGTCGATATTGCCGACCGTGAGGCTGCTGACTTCGGAAACGTTGCCCGCTTCATCCGTGCCGCGGAAGAACACCGTGCCGTTCTCCTCGAACGTGATCGCATCGGTGTAGGCCGTCCAAGTCTCGCCGTCAAATTCTTTTTTCTATCATTTTTTGAAAACATTATTTTTTTTCGAACGTTTCTTAACTCTATCAAAAAGGATACTATCGGATATACAGTGCAGGAGTCGGCTTTGTCAATCATAACCCGGAATGTTTATCGGACAGCAGTGAAAATGACTGCGAAACACTCTTGCAAACAAAATCTTTACGAAGCTCCCGCCGTCGAAGACATCCCCCCCTGCCATTGCGGTTCGCTGCGTTGTGGCGGGAAAAAGCGGAAATAATGGCAAATAGAAAAGGGAGACGAAGAGACTGGAGCATTGAGCTCGAGACGATCTCTTTTTTTTGCGGGGGCTTTCTTCTTTTCGAGTCGGGGATTTGACTTTCCGGATTTCCGGTGTAAATTATATGGCCCTTTTTGTGAATTTACCATTCCTCAAGGGGTTAAGGGTTATGGCTGACGGGGATTCGCTCCGTCAGCTTTTTTTGTTCGCCCGGCAGCCCCCCCCCAAAAAAAAAGCCTCTTCGACGGTTTCTGACAAAAAGTCATAGTGCTTTCTCGCAGTTGATTTGTGGTAGCTGGTAGATTTTAAGCTTGAAGTATTCCAAGTCTCGGAAGCCGTATGCCTGACGGATTAACCAGCGGATTTTG
>JAGCTY010000025.1 GCA_017963105.1 Lentisphaeria bacterium | reverse complement strand
GTACACCTCCAATCCGTGCATCCGCTGCGGACGCTGCGTCCGCGCCTGCCCCATGAAACTCCTCCCCGGCCCCGTCAGCGTCATGGTCGAAAGCGAAAACTACGACGAAGCCGAAAAGAACTACGTCATGGACTGCATGGAATGCGGCGTCTGCACCTACGTCTGCCCGGCGAAACGCCCCCTCGTCCAGCATTTCCGCAGGGCGAAGGCGGAGATCAACGCCAAGCGCCGCGCCGCGAAAGCAAAACAAGCCTAATCACGGAGCTGTTCCCCTACTATGAGTGAAGAAATCGAAAAAACAAACGTCGCTCTCCCCGAGCCCGGTTCGCTCGTGCTGAGCACTTCGCCTCACGTTCAGGACGGCGACAGCATCACGAAGATCATGGACAAGGTGCTGATCTGCCTCCTCCCCGCCGTCGCGGCGTCCATCTGGTTCTTCCGCTTCGATGCCGTCCGCATCCTCGTCTACTGCGCCGCCTTCAGCATCTTCGCCGAATACGGCTGGACGCTCGCCACCCGGCAGCGCGCCACGGTCGGCGACTGCAGCGCGCTCGTCACGGGCGTGATCCTGGCGCTGAACCTCCCGCCCGGAGCCCCGTGGTGGCTCTGCCTCGTCGGCAGCGTCTTCGCGATCATCATCGTGAAGGAGCTCTTCGGCGGCCTCGGGCAGAACCCGTTCAACCCCGCCGCGGCGGCCCGCGTGGCCCTGCTGGTCGGTTTCGCCGGCCCGATGACCCAGTGGGCGGCCCCGGCGACCGGATCCCTGATCTCCGGCGCGACCCCGCTCGGCGCGATCCAGGCGGCGAAAGGCTCCGCGGACGCCATCGCCCAGCTCGGCGCGCCTGACAACCTGATGAAGCTGTTCCTCGGCAACGTCGGCGGCTCCATCGGCGAGACCTCCGCGCTCGCCATCCTGATCGGCGGCCTCGGCCTCATGTGCTTCCGCCTCATCAAATGGCAGATTCCGCTCGCCATGCTCGTCACGATCTTCGCCTTCACCGGCATCGTGCACCTGGCGGCCCCCGGCCTGACTCCGAACCCCGTTTACCACATCCTCAGCGGCGGCGTCATGATCGGCGCGTTCTTCATGGCCACCGACATGGTGACCTCGCCCATGACTCCGCTCGGAGCGCTCGTCTTCGGTGCGGTCATCGGCATCCTGACCTGCATCATCCGCATCTGGGGCGCGTACCCGGAGGGAGTGAGCTTCTCCATCGTGATCGCGAACGCCCTGGTCCCGCTGATCGACCGCATGTGCTACGTCCGTCCTTTCGGCTGGCACTCCCACAGCGTTTCCGCGCTCAATATCAGAAGGGGTGAGATCAAATGAAAGACATGACAAAAGCATCCAATCCGTTCTACCTGGCATTTTTCCTGCTCGTCGTCTGCGGCGTTTCCACCCTCGTCATGGCCGTCACCGCGGTCAAGACCAGGGGTCCCATCGAAATCGCCCAGGCCAGGGAGACCGCCGACAGCCTGAAAATGATCCTCCCGCCGTTCGACAACGACCCGGCTGCCGAGGCCGTTGACATCACATCGCCCGACGGAGCGCCCGTCAAGCTCTACACCGCCAGGAACGGCGGCCAGGTGGTCGGCTACGCGGCCGAAGCCTCCGCCTCCGGGTTCGGCGGCAAGGTCGCCGGCATCGTCAGCTTCAAGCCCGACGGGGCCATCGACACCGTGATCGTGAAGTCCGGCCACGCCGAAACGCCCGGCATCGGCACGAAAGTCACCGACCGGTCCGTCAAGCGCACCATCTCCGACGTCGTGAAGGGCGTGAAGCCCGACACCTCGAAGCTCCCGCCGAACGCCGCGCTGGATTCCTACTCCGGCGTGAAGCCCGGCGATGAAAAGTGGACCAAGGAAAAGGACGGCGTCCACTTCGTTTCCGGTGCGACCTACTCTTCGAACGCCGTCTGCGATCTCGTCTGGTACGCTGCGACCGCCGTCCGCGATTACCTCGCGGCGTCCGCCGAAAAGAAGGAGGCCAACTGATATGAGCATCTTCAAAGAATTTACCAAAGGTTTCTGGAAAGAGAATCCGGTCCTCGTGCTGGTCCTGGGCATGTGCCCCACGCTCGCCACGTCCTCCGACGCGGTGAAGGGACTCGCCATGGGCCTCGCCACCACGTTCGTTCTGATGGGCAGCAACCTGGTGATCTCGGTCATCCGCAAGCTCGTCCCCGGCAAGATCCGCATCCCGTGCTACATCGTCGTCATCGCCACGTTCGTGACCGTCGTGAAGCTCCTCATGCAGGCGTTCGCGCCCGAAGCGTACCAGACGCTCGGCATCTTCCTGCCGCTGATCGTAGTGAACTGCATCGTGCTCGGCCGCGCCGAGGCGTTCGCCTCGAAAAACGGCCTGCTGGCGTCCGCCGCCGACGGCCTCGGCATGGGCCTCGGCTTCACGTTCGTCCTCGTCTGCCTCGGCTGCATCCGCGAATTCCTCGCCGCGGGGACGCTTTTCGGCATCAGCATGCAGTGCTGGGACAACGGCTTCGCGATCATGGGCCAGGCCCCCGGCGGATTCATCCTCCTCGGCCTCATCCTCGCCGGCATGAACCTCCTGAACATGCACAAGGCGAAGAAGGCCGGCGTCAAGTACGAGCCGCCCGCCGAATTCGACTGCCGCCACTGCTCCATCTGCAAACTCAGCACCGAAGAACCCGCAAAAACGAAATAAGGGGGTGCTTCTTTCGAGGCGCCCGCAACACGCCGTGATCTTACCGGTCGTCGACCATGAACTGAAAGAGGTCACTCTTTCGGACGCTCTCCCGCGCACCGCCGCCTTCTTCTCCGAGGACACCCCTCTGAAGCGGGCGGAGGAGTACGGCGGACGCCCCTACGAACGCCGCGAACAGCAGACGGAGATGGCTTGCGCCGTCGCCGAGGCGTTCCAGAACGGGCGCAACCTGCTGGTCGAGGCGCCGACCGGGGTCGGCAAGAGTTTCGCGTACCTCGTCCCGGCAATCTACCATGCCAAAGCCATGCACCAGTGCGTGCTGATCACCACCGAGACCATCAACCTTCAGGAACAGCTCGCAAAAAAGGATCTGCCTCTGCTGCAGGACCTCCTCGACGTCGAATTCACGTTCGCCATCGCGAAGGGACGCAGCAACTATCTCTGCAAACGCCGCCTCGCGCTCGCCGCAGGCAGCCACCGCGACGAAATCCTCCCCGCGGACGCCCCGGTCAACGAACTCCAGAACCTCATGGACTGGAGCCGCACCACGCACGACGGCACGCTCTCCGACGTCCCGTTCCGCGTGAATCCCCACCTCTGGACCAGCGTCTGCTGCGAGACCAGCACCTGCCTCGGCCCGAAGTGCCAGAACTTCCATTCCTGCTTTTACTGGCGCGCACGCCATTCGTGGGACAAGGCCGACCTGCTCATCACCAACCACGCGCTCTTCTTCACCAACCTGAAGATCAGCCGCATCGAACAGCAGGAGAACTGCCCCCTGCCCGAACACTGCGCCGTCGTGTTCGACGAGGCCCACACCCTGGAGGACAACGCCGCGAACCACCTCGGACTCCACATCTTCTCCTCCGCCGTACGCGGCACCCTGAACCGCCTGTTCAACCCGGTCAGCGGGCGCGGTCTGCTGATGAAGCCCGGCGAGGACTCCATGCAGGTCCGCAGCAGCATCGCGAACGCGCATGAGGCGCTGACCGACTTCTTCGCGCAGTTCGACGAAACGCTCGACAAGTCGCCGGAGCAGACGTTCCGCCTCTCGCAGCCGGGGCGCTTCGTCGACCTCGTCTCCGACAACATCCTGGACGTCGAGACCATCGCGCGGACCTACGCGGACAGCCAGGACGACGCCGGATTCCGCCTCGAACTTGAGGCCCAGCTCGAACACTGCACGAGCTATCGCGAGGAGCTGAACCAGTTCCTGAACATGTCCCTGCCCGACCAGGTCTACTGGGTCGAGGGCCACAAGTCCGGGTTCGGCCATACGCGCCAGACCGAACTCGCATCCGCCCCGCTCAACGTCTCCGAGCTCCTCCGCGACCTCCTCTTCGATTCCGGCAAGCCCGTCATCCTCACCAGCGCCACGCTCGCCGTCCACGGTTCCCTCACCTACTACGCCCGCCGCGTCGGATTCCGAGGCGGCGAAGGGCTCATCCTCGACTCGCCGTTCGACTACGGCAAACAGGTCCGGCTGTACCTCACGAAGGACATGCCGCAGCCGAGCGAACGCGGGTTCAACGACGCCGCGGCGGAAAAGATCAGGCATTTCGTGGAGAAGACCAACGGCAGCGCGTTCGTGCTGTTCACGAGCTACAACATGCTCAAATACTGTTCGGACAGGCTTTCCCGCGGCTTCCTCGCAAAGGGCATCAACCTGTTGGTCCATGGTGAATCCCTTTCCCGGTCCGCCATGATCTCCGAATTCAAAAAGGTCAAGTCCTCCGTCATTTTCGGCGCGACGAGTTTCTGGACCGGCGTCGACGTCCCCGGTGACGCCCTCAGCAACGTCATCATCACCAAGCTCCCGTTCGCCGTCCCCACGCATCCCCTCATCCAGGCACGCTGCGAACGCATCAAACGCCTCGGCGGAAACCCGTTCGGCGACTACTCGATCCCGGACGCCGTGCTGAAGTTCCGCCAGGGCATCGGCCGCCTCATCCGAAGCAAGACCGACACCGGCATCATCGTGGTGCTCGACCCGCGCATCATGACGAAGAGCTACGGCAAGTCCTTCCTCGAATCCATCCCCGAGTGTCCGATCGAGCACTTTTAGCAGCCCTGTTCCCGGAAAAAGAAAACTGGCAGATGTGTTCAAGACCGCTATTTACGGCACACCGCCAGTTTTCAAATCTTAATTTACCACGCTTTGCTAAAATAATCAAGTCGCTTCCGTTTTTTCCGCAAAAGAAATTGCTGCAAGGACTTGCCATACACCGGTTTTTGCGTTATATTATGCGGAAACGACGCATTCATTCACTCTCAGAAATCAAGAGCCGCCCCATGAAAACAAAAAAGCTGTTGTATTCGTGCTTGAGCGCAGCCAAGCACTGCTGCAGTGGAGGAATTGTCCTCCCCATGAAACCGAACCTGACAGGAGCACTCCTCATGACCGCCGTGACCGCCGCACTCTTCTCCGCCGCCGATCCCGGACTCTTCGCCCAGTCCGCCGCACCAGCGGACGCCCCCGCGACGATCCGCTGCACGTTCCAGCCCTACGCCAAGCCGGAAATTCTCACGGACCACCTCAATCTCGGCGGCACGAATCCGTCCGGCGGCTCCATCGGCATCAACAGCCTGTACCTCATCCGCGACGGCAAGCCGTGGATTCCGGTCATGGGCGAACTGCATTTCTCCCGCGTCCCGCGCGACCAGTGGCCCGCCGAACTCGCGAAACTCAAAGCGGGCGGCGTCAATGTCGTCTCCACGTATCTTTTCTGGATCCATCACGAGGAAGTCGAGGGCGAGCTCAGTTTCTCCGGCAATCTCTCCATCCGCGATTTCGTGCTGGAGGCCCAGAAACAGGGCCTCGAAGTCGTCGTCCGTCCCGGCCCCTGGGCGCACGGCGAATGCCGCAACGGCGGGTTCCCCGACTGGCTCATGAAAAAGCCGTTCCGGCTCCGCGCGAACAACGACGGCTATCTGGCCGAGGTGCGCCGCTGGTTCGGCGCGATCGGGAAGGAACTGAAAGGGCTCTTCTACGCCGACGGCGGACCGATCATCGGGCTCCAGCTCGAAAACGAGCTCACCGGAAACGCCGCCCACCTCGAAACGCTCCGCACGATCGCCATCGAATCCGGCATGAACCCGCCGCTCTTCACCGCCACCGGCTGGAACGCCGCGGAGGGCGCGCGCATCCCGCTCACCGGAATACTTCCGGTCTTCGGCTGCTACTGCGACGCCCCGTGGAACGGAGGCACGCGGCCGCTCCCGCCGTCGCCTCATTTCTTCTTCAACCGGATGCGGAACGATACCGCCATCGGCGCGGACCTGATGCCGACCAACCGCACCGGGCGCGACGGCTGGCGTCTGCCCTACGAACGTTATCCCTTCGCGACCTGCGAAATCGGCGGCGGCCTCGAAAGCACGCACCACCGCCGCTACATCATCCAGCCGTTCGACGTCTACGCGCCCGCGCTCATCAAGGTCGGAAGCGGCTGCAACCTGCCCGGCTACTACATGTACCACGGCGGCACGAACCCGGTCGGCAAACTCTCCACGTTCCAGGAATCGAAGGCGTCCGGCTACCCGAACGACGTCCCGATGCTTTCCTACGACTTCCAGGCGCCCGTTTCCGAGTACGGCGAGATACGCCCGTCCTACAGGCTCCTGAACATGATGCACCTCTTCCTGGAGGACTTCGGCGACAAGCTCGCCCCGATGCCCGCGTTCGACTCCGCGGTCCCTGTGAAACGTGACGACACGACCACCGTCCGCGCGGGGCTCCGCACCGACGGGAAATCCGGGTTCGTCTTCGTGAACCACTACCAGCGCCGTTCGGAGCTCGCCGACCTGGAGAACGTCGTGTTCGACACCGGCTCGGTCGTGTTCCCCGCCATCGACGTCGCCGGCGACATCGCGTTCTTCCTGCCGTTCAACATGGACCTGGACGGCGAGATGCTGGAATACGCCACGGCGCAGCCGGTCTGCCGCATGGGCGAAACGTTCTTCTTCGCGGCCATCCCGGGCGTCATGACCGAATACAAGTTCGCGGACGGAACGCGCGAGGTCGGCCCCATTTTCAGGCATGGAAAGATACGGATTTGCACGCTCCCCTGGAAAAACGCCCTGGGACTCCGCAGGCTCGGCGGCGAGCTGTATTTCTCGCCGGACTGCGACCTCATCCGCGTGGAAGGCGACAATCCGGCCGTGCGCCCGGTCCAGACCGGCGCATACGACGCCCGGAAATGGGACGGGGAGAAAGGGAAGTTCACGGACCTCCGGGTCGGCGTCCGCACGGTCCGCCCCGTGCTTACGGTCACCGACGTGGAATCCGCGCCGTTCGAAATACCGGAGATGTTCGCCGCCGAACTCAGGCTGGGCGGCGCGCGTCCGCTGGTCTGGAAAAAACTGGACGTGAAGGGCTCGGACGGATTCGTCGAGATTGATTTCAAGTACGACGTCGCCCAGATTTACGCCGACGGCAAGCTCGTGGCGGACCAGTACGACTGCGGATTCCCGTGGCGCATCCCCGCCTCGCTCCTGACCGGAAAGGAATGCTACCTGGTCATGTCGCCGAGATATGATCGAGTTTACAGGGAAGACTGATTGCGTCCCCCCTGCCCGGCAAATTCAGCGCCCGGCCCTGTCCGTGCGTTCGATCTGAAGGAAGTTCGCCGCGCCAAGCTGGCGGATCCCGGTGAGTTTCCACGGGCCGGACGGCGGACGCAGCGCGCACTGAAAATCGGGCAGCTCCCAGTAGAAGACCGCGCCGCGCGACCAGTCGTTGAACGTTTCGTCGGCGGTCAGCGCCGCCAGCATCTCCATGGATTTGGCGTAGGGCGGATCGGCGAACACGATGTCCGGGCGCGGCGGCAGGATCCGCACCTTCAGCGAGGCGGGAAGCGAGCCCGGCACGACCTGGAGATGAGCGGGCGATTTCGTATGCTCGAACCGGGCGATATTGTGCCGGATGAGCGCAAGCGCGTCGGGCGATTCCTCGGCGAAAACCACCTCGGCCGCGCCCCGGCTGGCGGCCTCCAGCCCCATGCAGCCGGACCCGGCGAAGAGATCGGCGAACGTCTTTCCCTCCATGGACCCGATGCTGTCGAAAAACGCTCTGCGGGCGCGCACCGACGTCGGACGCACCCCGTTTCCTTCGGGCAGTTCGCCCAGCTTCAGTCCCAGCGCGGTCCCCGCGGTGATTTCCATGTTTTCGACTCCTGAATTGCGATGCGGCGGCGGGCGGACGCCGTGCCGGCCGGCAAAGTCTTTGTCTCTCGTAAAACCCGGAACGGATTCTTCTCCTCCGGCATACTTAATATGCCCCGTTTTGACGGAAAATGCAATCTTTCCACGAAAAAAAACGCATTTTTCGTGCTTTCCGGCTTGCATTTCGCGAACAATGGGCTATTTTAGCGGGTGTAAGAGTTTCCGGCGCATCCGCGCCCGTTATTCGACATCATCAAAACTTCATTTATAAAACCGAAACAGGAAAGGAATCCTGAACCATGCTCACCGCCATCATCCTGGTCAATGTCGAACGTCAGAGCCTCGCGGCCGTAACGAAAGAGATTCTCGCAGTCGACGGCATCGTCGAAGTACATGCCGTCGTCGGAGAATACGATCTTGCCGCCATCGCCCGCGTGAAGGACCAGCAGCAGCTCTCCGCGATCATCGCCGACAAGATGTGCAACCAGATCCCCGGCATCACCCATACGAAGACGCTCCTTTCCCTCAACGCTCAGTACAACTACGACGCCGCCGCGGCCTACGGAATGGATTGAATCCAGGCCCGCGCAGCATACGGTACACCGCATGGACGGCGTTGCGTCGACGCCGTCCCGTTTTTCGGCTTTTTTCATGGTTTCAGCCTGTTTTTCCGTGTTTTCTTTAGAAAATCGTGTTTTTTTCTAAAAAAAGCTCCGTTTTTTTTCCGGTTCGGATTTGAAATTCGGGCAAACAGGATGTAGTGTACTTATAGTATCAAATCATTTTCACGCAATTACAGGAGTTCCGGTAATGAGCAAAGCCAGCAAGATCATCAACATTTTTATTTTCATCTTTGCGATCGTCGTGGTCGTCTTCGGCGTACTTCTCTTCCAGAAAAGAGAGCAGATCACCCAGTCGAGGTCGGACATCGCCAACACGGTGGAAAGAGTCACCCGGAACATTGATTCGTCCGCGGTCGTCCCTGCCGACGACCTCAAGATCAACAAAACTCCGGCCGAAGTCAGGGAGGTCATGGTCAAACTGGATTCCGCGGTCGACAAGATCGTCAAACAGCGTAACGCCATCGCCGAAAACCTCACCGACGTGACCAATACCGTGCTCGAAAAGGCGTTCTACGATGAAGGCGACGAGCCCTACATCCTCGAAGTCGGCGGCGTGACCAACTACAGGGACACCGACGAGACCCTCGCCGAGATCAAGACGCACATCGGCGACCGCATGGAATACTTCTACGTCCGCGACAAACACCTCTCCGATTTCATGTCCAAGGACGGCGCCAACCTCGGAATGCCCGCCAGGAACTATGCTTTCTCCGCGGACAACGCCAAGCTCGCGAAATCCCTCAACGAGCTCATCGTGAAGACGAACGACACCGTCGAACGCATGAAAGCCTTCCGCGGACACATCGTCACCATCTCCGGCCAGATCTCCCCAGACGCCAAGGAGCTTGACCTGAACTCCCAGGAATACAACCGGCTCCTCCGCGAAAACGTCACCACCGTCGAAGAGTTCGTCAACCGCCACAACCAGCTGATCAAGGACAACGAAGAGCTCCGCATCCGCGTGGAACGTGCCGAGGTCGGACTCGGAACCGCCGAAGAAAACACCGCCAATTTCAAGAAGGTCGCGGAAGAAGCCTCCCAGAAACTCGCCGAGGCGGAAAAGGAAATCCGCCGCCTCAGAATCATCATCGACCCGACCGGTTCCGGCGAGGACGACGAACTGCGCAACATCAATTTCACCGTTCTGAAGGATCTCGTCGGCAAGGTCGTCTTCGTGAACGAAGAGTACGGCTACATCACCGTCGACATCGGCTCCGAAAGCAACGTCACACGTTCCTCCGGCGAACGCATCCGCGCGGCCGTTCCGGAAGGCGCGCTCCTGACCGTCGCGACCAGCCTCGACGCCGATACGGCCAAGTTCATCTGCAAGGCGCAGGTCATCCGCATCCGCGCCAACGCCTCCGTCGCAACCATCCTCGCCTCCCCGGGCGGCACCTTCACGTATCCGAAGGTCGGCGACGTGGTCTTCTTCTCGCAGGCCGATATCGCCACGATGAAGGCCGCGCATGAGGAAGCCATGCGCAGGAAAGCCGAAGAACGTGCGGCCGCCGAACAGGCGCAGTCCCTGCAGGACTTCAACGACATCATGACCGGCGAAGACGAATCCGACGACGCTGGCATCGACTTCGGCGACGACGACTTCCTCGGCGAAGACGATTCCGATCTCGGCCTCGACGACGACTTCGGCGAGGATGAATAAACACCGGCCTCAAACAGGAAAGGTACTCCCATGTTCAGATCCAAGTTCTTTCTTGCCGTCGCGGTGCTCACGCTCATCGGTCTCATTGCGGCGATCGTCATGCAGGTCATGGAAATGCGCGAGTTCATGATGTTCTGATCCGGTCCATGATGCTCCGTTATCTTATTCTAACCATCCTCGCGGCGGCGCTTTTTACGGGCGCCGCCGCTTGTTCTACCCCGCAGGAACGCTCCGGCCGCAATCCCCGGCCGTTCAACTCCCCCGCCTCCTGGGAAACCAATCCCTACGGCGACGCGTTCCGCAACTGATCCGCGGTCCGCACCGCGCGACGCAACCACCCGCGAGGCTCCGCCATGTCTTCCGTCTCCACGCACCATTTCGCCGTCATCGGCGACCCCATCGGACATTCAAAGTCCCCGCTCATGCACAACGCCGCGTTCCGCGCCCTCGGCATCGACGCCGACTACACCGCCATCCATGTCACGCGCGAAGGCCTGTCCGCTTTCCTCGAATCCGCCAGGACCTCCCTGGCCGGTTTCAACATCACCGTCCCCCACAAGAACGCCGTGATCCCGTTCCTCGACGGCATCACCCCGCGCGCCGCGCTCGCCGGCAGCGTCAACACGGTCTCCGTCCGCGAAGGCAAGCTCTTCGGCGACACGACCGACGGGACCGGACTGGAACGCGCCGTGATGGAAGTCTTCGGGCTTCCGCTGAGGGGCGCGAACGTCAGCATCCTCGGCTGCGGCGGCGTGGTCCGCGCACTGGTGTTCCATCTGGCGGACGCCGGTTGCGCCCGCATCCGCATCCTGAACCGGACGGCGGAGAAGGCCGCGCAGCTCACGTCCGAAATCCTGAAACACGCCCCCGCGCTTGACTGCGGATTCGCCGCGCTCGACGACCTCCCGTCCGTGAAAAACGCGCTCGAAGGCTCGAACCTGGTCATCCAGTGCACCAGCCTCGGGCTCCGCGACGGCGACGGCTCCCCCATCGATCCGGATTTGATCCCGGCTTCCGCCTGCCTCTTCGACACCATCTACCGCGAAACGGAAATCCTGGTCCGGTGCCGCGAACGCGGGCTCCGGGTCGCCGGCGGACTGCCGATGCTCGTTCACCAGGGCGCGGAATCGTTCCGCATCTGGACCGGCCGCGAGGCACCGGTGGACGTCATGCGCGCCGCCGCGGAAGGAGGACAAGTCCTCCACTGAGTTGTGCCGGGCTGTCGCTCCGGCACGTTGTGAGGTTCCTGTTTTCAGCATGGAGCATGCGGATCACACAAAAAAGCGCGGATTTCCGCCATAAAAAACGAGGTTTGGATTTGCATTCCGCCGATTATGTGATATATTATTTAATTCAAGATGTTATCCATGGACTTATCATAACTGCTAACCAAGGAGTCTTATCATGGCAGTCCCGAAACGCAAAGTCTCGAAAATGAAACGCCGCCAGCGCCAGGCCGCGAACCGTTACGAAGGCGTCCAGGCTTCGTTCTGCAAGGAATGCGGCAAGCCCGTCGCTCCGCACTCCGTCTGCACCTCCTGCGGCATGTACAAAGGCCGCCAGGTCCTGACCGTCGCCGAGTAATTTTTTCATTTTCTCCTCAAATCAAAACCAGCCGGAGTCGTTTCGATGAGGATCGCGGTTGATGCAATGGGCGGCGACTATGCGCCCGCCGTCGTGGTCGAAGCAGTCGCCGACGCCCTGCGGATGTATCCCGATGTGGAAATCCTGCTCGTCGGCCACCTGGAAAAGCTTGCCTATTACCTTCAGAAAGAACACCTGAAGGAAGGCCCGCGTCTCCAGCTCGTCCACGCCGAGGAAGTCGTCGAAATGGGCGAACCCTCGACCACCTCGATCCGCGCCAAGAAACACTCCTCCATCACGGTCTGCGCCACGCTTGCCGCCGAAGGCAAGGCCGACGCGGTCATCTCCGCCGGCCACACCGGCGCGGCCGTGGCGGCGTCCAAGGTCAAGATGCGCATCCTGAAGGGCGTCGACCGCCCCGCCATCGCGACCTTCATGCCCGCCGTCGGCGGCAGGTTCATCCTGGTCGACGCCGGCGCGAACACCGACTGCACGCCGCTGAACCTCGCGCAGTTCGCCATCTTCGGCGAGGTCTACGCGCAGATGTTCCAGAACATCGAAAAGCCGCGCATCGGGCTCGTCTCCGTCGGCGGCGAGGACATCAAGGGCAACGACCTCACCAAGGAAGCGTTCAAGATCCTCTCGAACATGCCCATCAATTTCGTGGGCAACGTCGAGGGGCATGACATGTTCTTCCACAGCGCCGACGTCGTCGTCTGCGACGGCTTCTCCGGCAACCTGGTCCTGAAGACCGCCGAAAGCATCGCCTCCGCCATCCGGCACTGGCTGAAGGAAAGCATCATGAAGAATGCGATCCGGAAGACCGGCGCCCTGCTCGCACAGCAGGCGTTCGTCGACGTGAAGGCGATCAGCAACTTCGAAGAGTACGGCGGAGCCCCGCTCCTCGGGCTCAACGGCGTCTGCATCATCGGGCACGGCGCGTCCACCCCGAAGGCCGTCCGCAACGCCATCAAGGTCGCGAACGACTTCGCGAAGCGCGGTCTCCCGAGCCGTATCTCCGAGCGCATCACCGAGTGCGGCATCGAATTCGCGCCGCCGCCCCACCACAAGCCCGAAGATCAGAAGCCGCCGCTGACGGCTCATCTCTGATGCCCGCTGAGGGGGAGGCTCGGACATGACCGCAATTCAGGCTCGAACTCTCGTCCTCGCAGGCGCGTTCGCCGTTTCCGCTTTCCTGATCCCGTGCGCCGCCGTATTGCGCGCGCAGGAAGTCACCGACGTCCCCGTTTCGTCCGTTTCGCCGTCCAATTCGTCCGAATCGACGAAGGACAAGGTCGTCAACGCCATCGAAGGCATCAAGTCCGGCGACATTTCTGCCGCAAAGGAAGCCGTCGCGTTCGACAGGCTCCTCAGCTATACGCTCATCCGCATTTCCGACTGCTGGACCCTCTGCAAGCAGGAAATGATCCTCGCGAAGGAATGCGCCCGCCAGGAGACGATCCAGACCGCCAAAGAAATCTTCCAGAAGGGCAAGGACGCCGCCGTCGAACAGACCCGCGAAGCCATCCTCGAAACGCTCCCTCCCCTGCTCGGAGGCAAAGCCGAATCGGACGACCTTACCTCGAATTTGAACGATTCTTCCTCGAAACCGGACGAATCCGCCCTGCCCCCGGATCCGACTTCCGTTCCCGAACTCTGATTCCCGCCATTTCGGCACGATTCCATTCCGTGCCATTCTATCCGGTATCTAACGTTCTTTCTGACGTTATTAACGCTTCCTGCTGTCTTTTTTCCTCATTTTTCCAGCGGATGTGCCTTTTTTCCCGTTGAAAAATCTCCTTCCTGCGTGTATGTTATAGCGTGTCCGCGCACGCGGGCGCATTTTCACGCATTATTCACTCCAAAATGTGTTTCAAGGAGATTCATCATGGCATTCTTCCCCCACAGAAAAACGCTGCTCCGCGCGTTCTCCGCGGCCGTTGCATTTTCCGCCCTCGCACTGACCGCGGCGGCCGCCGATCCCGACACGAACCCGCTGAGCCCGGACTCGTTCACCTACCGCACGAAGGACGGCATGCTGCTCGAACTTACGGCTCTGGCGGACAACGCCGTCCGCGTGCGCGCCACGCCGAACAAGGCGTTCTCGAACAAGCCGGAGTTCATCCTCACGAACGCCAAGCCGCGGAAATTCACGGATGTTCGGGAAACCGCCGACGGTTTCATCTGTTCGATCGGAGACCTCACCGTCAGCCTCAACTACACCACCGGCGGCTTCACGACCAAGACGGACGACGAAATTGCCGCCGACCGCGCAAAAGGCCCGAACAAGCTGACTTTTCGGGAACGGAATGATTCCGGTCTTACCGAGAGCATCCGCGCACGGAAGTTCTCGAAATCACCGTCAAGGGACGCCGATGCGGATTCCTTCTGCATCGAAACCACGTTCACACCAGGGAATCCCCTCAGCGATGAACTCCTGTTCGGCCTCGGGCAGTTCCAGGACGGCGTGCTGAACCTCGCAGGCCAGCCGCGCCAGCTCATCCAGGTCAACACGCAGGCATCCGTGCCGTTCCTCTACTCCACCGACGGATACGGCATCCTGTGGCACAACTACAGCCGCACGCTGTTCAATCCCGCCGACGAGCCCATCGAGCTGAAGAAGGTCGGCGAGGGCCAGGGCCAGACGGTCAATGTGACCACCTCGGTCGGCGGACGCCGCGAGTTCCGCCGCGACAGCACGCTCACAGGCGAGTTCACGGTCGAACGCGACGGCTATTACGCGTTCCAGCTCGACTGCGGCCAGACCATGGCGCGCCGCCACGTGGTCAGCATCGACGGCAAGCCGATCGTGGAACAGCGCAACATGTGGCTGCCCCCGGTCGTCGGGTTCAAGGTCGAACTCACGCGGGGCAAGCACACCGTGACCGTCCAGAACGAGGCGAACGACCGCACCACGCTCAAGATCCGTCCGTCCTGGGATCCCTCCTCCACCACGTTCCGTTCCGACGACGCGAAGGAACTCGACTACGTCGTCATCACCGGCGACGCCGCCAAGATCATGAAGACTTACCGCGAACTCTGCGGCAAGACCCCGATGCTCCCGAAATACGCGTTCGGCTACTGGCACTGCCGCGAACGATTCACCTCGCAGAACGACCTGCTCGCGAACCTCCGCGAGTTCCGCGCCCGCAAGATCCCGGTCGACATCATCGTGCAGGACTGGCAGTGGTGGGATTCCGGCAAGTGGAACTCCATGCACTTCGATCCGCAGCGCTTCGCCGACCCGAAGGGCATGAACGACGAGGTCCACAAGCTGAACGCGCACTCCATGCTCTCCGTCTGGTCGAAGGCGAGCAAGGACAACCCGTTCGCCGAAAAGATGATCGCCCTCGACGGCTACATCCGCGGCACCGACTGGATCGACTTCACCAAGCCCGCCGCCGCCAAGCTCTACTGGGACACCATCGTCTCCGACATCCTCTCCACCGGCATCGACAGCTGGTGGTTCGACGCCACCGAGCCGGAAAACGACGACCTGCACAACCGCACGATCACGCTCGGACGCGGCAATGAATACCGCAACGTCTATCCCCTCATCGTGAACACCACCGCCTACGACCGCCTGCGCGAGGCGCAGCCCGACCGCCGCGCCCTCATCCTGACCCGCTGCGCGTTCGCCGGGCAGAGCCGCCAGCCCAGCGTGATCTGGTCCGGCGACGTCGGCAACTCCTGGAGCGACTTCCGCACGCAGATCATTTCCGGCCTCGGCATGATGATGAGCGGCATCCCGTACTGGACCACCGACACCGGCGGGTTCTTCCGTCCCGGCGACCAGTACACGAACAAGGAATACATCGAGCGCATGCTCCGCTGGTTCGAGTACAGCACGTTCGCGCCCATCCTGCGCGTCCACGGCTATACCAGCCAGACCGAGCTCTGGCGCTACGGCGAAGAGGCCGAAAAGGTCTTCCGCAAGTACCTCGACATCCGCTACCGCCTCCTGCCCTACATCTACACCGCCGCGGCCGACGCCGCGCTCGATGGCGGCGTCATGATGCGTCCGTGGGCGGTCGACTTCCCCGATGCGGCCGAACTCTTCTCGTCGTCCTTCCAGGTGTATCAGTCGAGCGAGACGGAATACATGCTCGGGCCGTCGCTGCTCATCGCGCCGATCACATCCTCGACCAGTCAGGCCGAAGTGATTCTCCCGAACACGATCGCGTCCCGGAACGACGATTCCCCCGGAGCGGGCTATACCGTCTGGTACGATTTCTGGACCGGGAAACGTTTTGTCGCCGGCAACGGCAAGGAAAACCTGATCGACCTCTCCCCCACGAGAGCCGAGGTCGACGCCCCGCTGGACCGCATCCCGGTGTTCGTGAAGGCGGGCGCGATCCTGCCCTGGGGCGAGCCCATGCAGTACGTCGACGAGAAACTGCCCGAGACGCTCGAAATCCGCGTGTATCCCGGCGCGGACGGCTCCTACTCCCTGTACGAGGACAACGGCAAGGACTACTCCTACGAACAGGGCAAGTTCACGCGCATCCCGTTCGCCTGGGACGACGCGAAGGGCGAGCTCACGATCGGCGACCGCGTCGGCGAATACGACGGCATGCTGAAGAACCGTACGTTCCGCGTCTGCCTCATGAACGAGAAAAATGCCGGCGCGGACAACGTCGCGAAGCCCGACGCCGAGGTCAAGTATTCCGGTAAGAAGGTGACCGTGAACCTGAAATCCGGCAAGTAATCAATTCGATAAAACCGATATAAAATTCAGAAGCCGCATCCGTCATTCGGGTGCGGCTTCTTTTTTGTAATGTTGAGCGGGCTTTCTGCGGCCCGCGATCCAGACTATCTTCTGGGCGGGAGCGTGATGATGGAGCCGGTGACGGGCTGGCCGTCGCGGAGCTTGTCGGCGTTCTCGCGGGCGATGTCCTGCGCGCGGGAACGGTCCCCGAGCTGGGATTCGGCGATATCCTCCAGCGTCTCGTTGGCGCGCACCTGGTACATGCGGGAGACGTCGGGCGCAGCGCCGCCGCCGAAACCGATGACCGGCGGATCGTCGATCACGGGGTTCTTGGGCGGATAACGGCGTTCCGGTTCCTTCGGGACGACCTTGGAGCCCTTGGTGGTCACGGTCGCCACGTCGACCATCTCGTCGCGGGTGGCGAGGCGGAACATCAGGGTCTCGCTCTTTTCCTCGGGACGCCCGAAGTCGGTCACGATCTCGGCGTAGAGGGTCACGGGGCCGATCATCTTCTGCGCGCGCTGACCGTAGTAGTGCGTCTTGATCTTGTAGTCGCCGTTCATCGCGGCGCGGACCATGAACTCCTCGGGGCCGTAGCCCTGCGTGATGTCGAACGAGTTGCGGCCGCCGTTGGTGGTCAGGCGGTGCTGGTAGAAGCACTCCTCGCCGGACGGGTCGAGCGTGTGGAGGTCCATGTCGGACATGTCGGTGTCCCAGCCGATGGTCACGCGGAGGTCGAGCTCGAGCGGATGCACCAGGCGGGAATCGACGCCCTTCAGCTCGATCCCGGCGCGTTTCGCCTTCACGATGAAGTTATTCAGCTCGGTGATGGCGATCAGCTCCACGTCGCGGAACCGTCCGTCCGGCTTCTTCACGATCGCGTTCATCATCATGTCGGCGGCGTCCTGCCAGCGTCCGGCGGAGGCAAGCACGAGCGCGAGGTCGCGGTAGGACTGCGGCTCCTCGGGCGCGAGTTCCAGCACCTTGCGGAACACGGTTTCGGCGGCGTCGAGCTCGCCGAGGTATTTCAGGTTGTAGCCGAGCACGCGCAGGAGCATGCGGTTTTCGAGCTGCATTTCGGCAAGGTTGGAGACCACGCGGATTGCGAATTCACGCTGGCCGTTGCGGGCGAAATAGTCCGCGCAGTCCACGAAGAACCCGAGGTTGCCGGAGTTCTCCTTCTTCGCGCGGAGCTCCAGGTAGCGTTCCTGCGCCTTGTCCTTCGCGTCCTCGAGTTCCTTCAGGTAGGACGCGCCGGAGGTCCACTGGTTCAGCTGGATGGACTTCGTGGCGTTGCCGGAACCGGCACCCTTCGCGGCGGCCGAGCGGGATACCGCCCCGTCGTCAAAGTCGGCTGCTTCCGCTTCCACTGCAAAATCCATCATGGGCATGGCTTCCATGGCCATGCCGTCTGCCACATCGCGGGCACGTTCCCTGCGCGCGGCTCCGCCGAAACCGCCGCCAGCGGGAGCGCCGCCTGCACCGCCGCCGAAACCGCCCATGCCGCCCATGGCACCGGCCGCGTTCATCGGACGCATGCCGCCGCCACCGCCGAATCCGCCCTTGAAGACGGGGTCCGGCCGTTTCTTGCCGTCGTACCAGTCGATGATCTCGCTCTGATAGCGCTTGGCGAGCTGTTCGATGCGCTTGTCCTTCTCGGACGCGGCGTCGGCTTTCTCCTTCGCCTTGTCCTTGGCGATCTGCGCCTGGCGTTCATCGAATTTCGCGCGGTATTCGGGCAGCGTCTCGGGCGGGCGGATGCCGTATTCGAGATACTGGTCGAGGCTTTCGAGCACGAGCATGGAGGTGCCGGGCGTCACGAGGCCGTACGTCTGGCCGAGCGTGAGGAACTCGGACGGCGTGGTCTTCGGATTGCGTTTCGCGGCTTCGAGCTTCAGCATGCCGTAGAGCGTGCGGATCATTTTGCCGTCGAGCGCGGCGGCGGAATCCAGGTCGACCGCCATCGCGGGCATCCCGGCGAACTTCACTTCAAGTTTGTGCTTGCCGTCCGGGAACGTCCCGGCGATCCGGACCGCATCACCGGAACGCGACACCTTGTAATCGGCGTCCGCGCCGTCGAGCTTCACGGATTCGAGCGCGACCGGATTCCCCGCCAGGAAGCCTGAGAGCGCCGCGGCTGGCGACATGCGGGCGAGGTTCAGGTACAAGGCATTCGCGCCGGAGGCGTCGGCGAGGTATTCGAGGTAGGACGTCTCGCTCGTGGTGGAGACGGAGACGAACGCGGTGCGGCCCTTCGCGGCGGGGATGGTCTCCGCGCCCTTGCCGAAGGTCTGGATGCCGTCGGTAAAGACGAACGCGCAGGCGTCGGCGGGGACCGCGGCGAGGAACTTCTCCAGGCCGAGGAAGTCGGTGCCGCCGTCATACGCGGTCTTCTTCAGGAAATCAAGCAACACGGACGCATCGCCGTTCCGCACGGAGAATGTCTTCGCGGGCTCCAGCGTGTTGCGGAGCACGGACACCGAGACGTCCACGCTCGCGCTCTTCATCGCGTCCGAGGCGAAGAACTGTTTCAGCAGCTCCAGTTCGGGCGCGTGGTCGTTCGAGGCGCGGGAGCCGGAGGCGTCCCACAGGATGGAGACGGACTTCGGCGTCTTGAATCCGCCGGCGTCCGCGGCCATGGTGAGCGCCGCGGAGACGAGGAAGAAGTTTTCGCCGCGGAAACGCTCGGTCTGCACCGGCGCGGGCTTGTCCGCCACGGTGATGCGGAGATCTTCCGGCAGAGCGATGTTTTCGAGCGTGCGTTCGCCGAGCAGGGCGTTTTCCCAGCGCGTGAAATTGAGGTTTGCAAACGGCGAGGATTCGACCTGCGGCGCGGCCGCGGGGTCCATGACCTCGACGCGAATGGATGCCTTGTCCAGCGTATTTTCGAAGCGCATCGGCAGCGTGAAGATCGGCGCGCCGTCCACGCGGTCCACCTCGGAGATGAACGTGATGCGGATGCGGCGGCTGCCTTTGCCCGGGATCGGATAGATGCGCGTGCGGTAGCTGTTGCCGCCGACGGACTCGACCAGCGCGGGGTCCGCGCCCTTGCGTTCGATGGCCTCGAAGACTTCCTGGGCGCGCTTCTTTTCCACGATGGACGCGTCGATCATCTTGCCGTTGATGTCCAGCGCCGCGCCGGTGACGGTCGCCCCGGCGGGCAGCGGCAGCGTGAATTCGCCTTCCAGCGCGATGCTGTTCGGATTGGTCACGACCGCCTCGAACTCGGTGCTGGCGACCTCGCCGCGGATGCGGACTTTCGCGGAAACCTCGGACACGACGACCGGGACCAGTTTCGGATCGGCCGGACGCGGCGGAGGAAGAATACGGATGGGGGGCAGGATCACGCGCGGTTCGACGAACGGGCGCGGACGGGGACGGAGATACAGGTCTTGCGTTTCATTCATGGTTCTGGCTCCTTTTGTTTGCTCCGCCGCCATGGTCTGCACGGCGGCATTCTTCATGCGGGGCGCGGATTCTTCCTTCGCAGCTGCGCCCGCTTCATCAGTATTGTTTTCCGGCTGGACCGTTCTGGCGCGCAAATCATCACGCGGAGCAGCACCGCCCATGGCGGGAGTACCGCCGCCGAAGCCGCCGAAGCCGCCCATACCACCGGCAGGAGCACCGCCGCCGAAGCCGCCCATACCGCCGGCAGGACGAGCAGCGCCACCAGCACCACCCATTCCGCCGCCGAAGCCGCCCATACCACCGGCAGGACGAGCAGCGCCACCAGCACCACCCATTCCGCCGCCGAAACCGCCCATGCCACCACCGGAAGGAGCACCGCCTGCGCCGCACATGCAGCCGCCGAAGCCGCCCATGCC
>JAGCTY010000024.1 GCA_017963105.1 Lentisphaeria bacterium | reverse complement strand
CGGCACCAGCGGGTGCATCCCGGCGGTCGTGAAGAGCACGGTCGGGTCGTTGTCCGGCACCAGGGAGGCGCTGCGGATGACCGCGTGGCCTTTGGACTGGAAGAATTGCAGGTACTTTTCGCGAAGTTGAGCGGCTGTGGTGATCATGATATGGCAGTCTCCATGTAAGTTGTCAAACCAAACAATAATAATACACCCGTTTCCGCTCTTTTACAAGTGGGAAAACGGGTGTTTTGCCTTAAATTTGTTGTATTTTACGGGTCAGAGGGCGACCGGACGCGGAGGGGCGCTTTCCGAATACTCCACCGTCTTAACGGGGGTCCCCTCGTAGCGCAGCGTTCCGTCCGGGTCCAGGGAAAACTTGTTCCGCGCGAAATCGTCGACCGTCCGCGGGAAGACGACCCAGTCGCCGTGCTCCTTCAGGTTCTCCAGGTTGCGTTCCGCCGCCCGCATCAGCAGGTCGCCGCGGTACTCCGCCGGCTTCTTCCCCTGGCGCGCCGCCTGGCACGCCCTGAGCTCGTCGACGGTCGCGCCCATGAGGTCGACCGGGACCGGGGCGGAAATCCCCAGCACCGGGCCGGAATCCATCTCCTTCGCGCCGCCGGTGAACGCCTGCGCGATGATCACGCTGCTGCGGAGGCTCGTATGGCCGCGGAGCAGAGCCGTCTCGACCGGGAGACGCTGGAGCCCCGCCAGATAACGCCGCCCGTCCTCCTCAAGCGTAAGGTCGCCGGGATGGACGTTCAGGCACGGCAGGACGCACGTGATGTTGGAGAGGGGCACGAATCCGGCGAGGATGCCGAACTGGACGTTGAACGGCATGAGCAGGCGGATCAGCGCGCCGGTCCACTCCTCGCGCACCTGAAGCGCGCGTTCCGAGGTCAGCGCGATCTTTTCCAGGCCGCGTTCGCGGTAGAATGCCGCGATGTCGTGCTCGACCAGCGGCAGGCCGTATTGCGCCGAAAGGGCGCGGGCGCGGCTCGTTTCGGGTTTGTCGGTCACCAGGACGCGCGGGGTCCAGCCTGAAAACGCACCGGACTGCCACCCCTCAAGCAGCTTGGCGGCGTTCGTACCGGTCCCGCTTAAAAACACGGCCGCGGCCGGTTTTTCCGAAAAAGTTTGAAAAAAAGTGGAGGACATGACGTTCTTTCATTTGATTTTTACGATTTTGTGTTTAAAATATAAACGGTGATTTTGGTTTCGCAAATCGTTTCGCCGACTTTTTTTCGTTTTTGTTCCAAATAATCCTCATGGAGACCTGACATGAAGCTTCCCAAATATTCCTCCGTTTCTCTTTGCCTGATCCTCTGTGCGCTCGCAGCTTCCACGTTCGCCGCCGATGTCGCGGCCGACAAGCCCGCTCCTGCGGCAGTCCCCGTCGCAGTTCCCGCGACCGAGCAGGCTAATGCCGAAGCCGAGGCCAAGTCCGCCGCCGAGGCGGAACAGATCATGAAACGTCGCGACAAGGCGAAAGAAGAGGCTGCCGAAAAGGCGCAGGCTGCTTTGAAAGCCGAAGTAGAGGCCCACAAGGCGAAGAAGGAAGCCGAGGCAAAAGCCGCCGCTGAAAAGGCGAAAGCAGAGGCCGACGCCAAAGCCGCCGCCGAGGAAAAGAAGAAAGCGGCTGAAGAAAAAGTCGCCACGGCGTTCGAGGAACGTTTCCCCGAGCTTGCCAAAGCGATTGCCGATGCCGACCTTTCCGCCGAAAAGAAAGCCGAAGTCGACGTCCTCTCCGCCAACCTCATGGCCAGCAGCGACGCGCTCAACGAGATCGCGGTCCGGGAAGCCGCCGGAAACGCACAGCCGGCGGAAATGCTTGAGGCCGAGATCGAATGTCTCACGAACTATACGGCCATCCTCGCCGCCGTCCCCTCCCCCGAAAACGAAACGGTCCTGGCCGACAAGAAGCTTGAGCTCCAAAGCGCGCGCGAAGACCGGGTATTCCTCGCATTGCAGGATTACGAGGCGGGAAAGATCGATTCGGACCAGCTCCGCGAGATCGAGGAGAAATACATCAAAGTCGACGACGCCACCGATCCGGAACCGGTCAAGGCCGCAAAGGCGAAGGAGCGGAAGGAGCCGTTCTGGGGCTACAGAAAACACAAGCCGCTCCCCGTCCTCGTGGTCGTCGCGAACTACCGCATCCCGCGCAAGGTGATCGCCGAATATCTCCGCTCGAAATACGACGTGCCGTACATCCTGCTGCCGGCCGATCCCGGCAGACCGTCGAAGGACGACCAGGTCTTCTTCAGCGGCGGCAAAAAGAACGCCGGCGACCTGGAGGTCGCGCTGCCCGCGCCGAAGCTCTCGCAGTTCATCGCCTATCTGCGCCCCGAAACGGTCATCTTCCTGGGCGACGACACCTACATCAACCCGGTGTACCGACTGGCGGTCCCGGACGACATCCGCAAGGTCGAGTTCTCTGACTCCGAGTGGAAGGTCAACACGGCCCGCCTCGACGAGTTCTTCCGCCGCACGCTGAAGACCGACATCTCCGACCATTATCTGGACTATTTGCAGAACCAGGACAAGCCGGACGCGGAGTGATCCACGATGTTCACGATCTTCCGCCTCTCCATGAACGCCTGCCGGGAGTGTCTGCGCGAACCCGTGTACTACCTGATGCTGCTGGCGGCGCTGATCATGATCGGGCTGTTCCCGTATTTTTCGATGTTCGTGTTCCGCCAGCAGATCCGCCTGGTCTGCGACAGCTCCATGGCCACGACCATGCTGTTCGGGCTCTTCGCCGCGGTCCTCTGCTCGGCGCGCACGATCAGCCGCGAGATGAAGAACGGCACGGTCCTGCTGCTGATGTCGAAGCCGGTGTCGCGGTTCTCCTTCGTGATCTCCAAGATCTGCGGCATCCTGGTCTCGCTCACGATCTTCGTCCTCGTCTGCAACGCCGCCACCTGGCTCTCCGTCCTGATCGCGGTCGACCAGTTCAAGCTGAGCAAGCCGCTGATCTGGTGCTACTTCGGCGCGGTCTGCGCAGCGGCGCTGTTCGGCGGCGTCCGCAACTTCATCTCGCAGAAATCCTTCTCGTCGAACGCCGTCGCGGCCATGGCAGTGCTGTTCCCGGTGATCGCCGCGGTCTCGCACGTGGTCCGCACGAAGACGCTGTCCGACTACCTGCTCACGGACACGGAGACGTTCATGGCGGCGCGCGTCCTGGTCCCTGCCCTGTGCATGCTGTTCTTCGCGGTCTGGATCATGGGCGTGATCAGCTCGGCGCTGGCGACCCGGATGGAGATCGTGGGCAACCTGATGGTGTGCCTGATTCTTTTCCTGATCGGAATGGTCCTGCACTATTTCGCGGCGCAGGTGTTCGGCACGGGTTCCGTGAGCGCGCTGCTCTGCACCTCGCTGGTGCCGAACTGGCAGCTCTTCTGGATGGCCGACGTCCTGTCGAACCGCATCGTCATCCCCGCGTCGTATTTCGTCTGGACGGTCGTATACTCCGTCCTGTACTGCGCCGCCTGGATCGGCTGGGCGTTCTTCCTGTTCCAGGACAGCGAACTGGCGCGCGACACCCGATAAGCCCGGAAACGGAGGAAGTCCCGTCATGATGATCGAAGCGGAACACCTTTTCAAACGCTACGGCACGCGGCTCGTGGTCGACGACCTCTCGCTCCGCGTGGACGTCGGCGACGTGCTGGGCTTCATCGGGCCGAACGGCGCAGGCAAGACCACGACCATGAAGATGATCAGCGGCGTCATGCCGCCTTATGCGGGCAGGGTCCGCATCGACGGCATCGACATCGAAGCCGAACCGCGCCTCGCAAAATCCCGCATCGGATTCCTGCCGGAAAACGCCCCGCTCCACATGACCATGACCGTCCGCGCGTTCCTCGCCTACACGGGCCGCCTGCACGGATTCGGCGGACGCGAGCTCGCCCGGCGCGTGGACCGCGCCATCGAACGCTGCGCGCTGAAGGAAGCAGCCGGACAGGAGATCGAATCCCTGTCGAAAGGCTACAAACGGCGCGTCTGCCTGGCGCAGTCCATCCTGCACGACCCGAAGGCGCTCATCATGGACGAGCCGACCGACGGCCTGGACCCGAACCAGAAACGCCAGATCCGCGAGCTGATCCTCTCGCTCAGGGAGGAGACCGCCGTCATCATCTCCACGCACATCCTGGAGGAGGTCGACGCCGTCTGCTCGCGCGTTTTCCTGCTCTGCAAGGGAAAAACGCTGTTCGACGGATCGAAGGACGAATTCCGGGCGAAGGCCGACGCGATCCACACGGACCTCGCCGGGCTGTTCGCCGTCATGACGGAAGGAGAACAGGCATGACCGCATCCCTCCGCCGCATCTTCGCCGTCGCCTCGCGCGAATTCTTCGCGAGCCTCGCCTCGCCCGCCGCGTGGGTCTTCCTCGTGATCTTCCTCGTCATGGCAAACGTCTGCACGTTCGTCTTCAGCGACATCCTCGCGCTCGGGCAGGCCGAACTCAGCCCGTTCTTCAACTGGATGCCGTGGCTGTTCATGTTCCTGATGCCCGCGCTCGGCATGCCGCTCTGGGCGGAGGAACGCCGCGTCGGCACATTCGAGCTCACGCTCTCCTACCCGGTCTCGCTCTGGGAGCTCGTGTTCGGCAAATATCTCGCGGGTATGGCGCTCGTCACGACGGCGCTCGCCCTGACCCTGCCCGTTCCCATCACCATCGCCGTGCTGGGGCAGCCCGACGTCGGCGCGATCGTCTGCGGCTACGCCGGGGCATTGCTCGTCGGGTCGGCGTTCCTGGCGGTATCGAGCTTCTGCTCCGCGCTGTCAAAAAGCCAGACCGCCAGCTTCCTGCTCGCGCTCCTGCTGTGCGCCCTGCTGATGTTCACCGGCTGGGACCGCGTGACGGCCCTGCTGTACCAGTGGCTCCCGGAAAGCGTCTGCCGCCTCATTTCCTACTGCACCGTGGTGCCGCACTACCAGGCGTTCCAGCGCGGCCTCTTCGACACCTCCGAGCTCATCTACAGCATCCTGATCACGCTGCTTTTCCTGTATTTTGCGCGGACCGTGCTGGCCTACGCGGCGTCGGGCGGCGGCGGACTTTTCCTCCCCGGCGCGCTCCGCGACCGCTACACGTGGAAAAACGTGCTCTCCATGGTGCTGTCGTTCGTGCTCGCCGTCTACGTCTTCATCTGCCTCGCGCTCACGGCGGAGGCGTTCCGCATCCGGATCGACTGCACCGCCGACCGGGCGTATTCGCTCTCGCCGGAGGCACGTTCCCTGGCACGTTCGCTGGACCGCCATGTGACCGTGCGCCTGTACGTTTCGCCGCCGGGCGCGGACACGCCGAAGGACCTGCTGGGCTACGCCGAACGCGTGAAATGGCTCCTGCGCGAATTCAGCAAGGAAGCGGGCGGCAAGGTCACGCTCGAGATCATCACGCCCGGCCCGGACACCCGCGAGGAGGAAGCTGCCATCATCGAGGGGCTTCAGCCCGCAAAAAACGCCGGGGGCGACCGTTTCTTCCTCGGCATGACCGTCTCCGCCGGGCAGCTCTGCCTCGCCGTCCCGTTCCTCTCCCCGAAAAACGAATCCATGCTCGAATACGAGCTCCTGCGGCGCGTCATGCATGTGCAAGACCCGAAACGCCCCACGGTCGGCGTCATGAGCCCTTACCCCGTGCTCGGGCGCGCGCCGTCGCCGCAGACCGGGAGTTCCGGCGCGGCCGCCTGGTATCTCTTCACCGAACTGAACAAGGACTACACGCTGAAGGAGGTCGCGACGGACGTGAAGGAGATCCCGGACGGGCTGGACGCCCTGCTGGTGGTGCATCCGCACGACCTCGACCGCCGGACGCTTGAGGCCATCGACGCGTATCTGGCGAAGGGCGGCCGCATGGCGGTGTTCGTGGACCCGCTCTCCGCCTACGCGCTCGCCTCGGCCCAGAAGGACTACGCCTACGTGAACATGACCGACTCCACGCTGGAGCCGCTCCTCACGAAATGGGGCGTGGCGTATTCCACCTCGCGCCTCGCCGCCGACATGAATTTCAAGTACGACCAGCTGGACAAATCCGGCGTCCGGCGGACGATCCCGACCGCGCTCCTCATCACGGAGGCGGGCATCGACCGCGGGAACCCGGTCACGGGCGGCCTGTCCTCCCTGCGCATGAACTACGCCGGGTTCTTCTCCCTGCGGAACCCGGCCCGCACGCTGACGTTCGAACCGCTGGTCTATACGACCGACTACTCCATGCCCGCCGACGTGGCGGACCAGCCGGAAAAGATCCTGGCGGACTTCGCGGCGCCCGGCCGCCATGAGGGGCAGAAACTCAACCTGCTGATGCATATCACCGGGCAGTTCCCGCGTGCGTACGATGCGGAAGAAGTCGACGGCAAGCCCGGCGAGGTCTACCTCTTCGGCGACTCCGACATGCTGTTCCACGACGCCTGCGTCGCGCAGGCCAAGGACGAATTCGGGCAGACCATCGTGGTCCGCAGCAACGACAACATCACGCTCATGGAGAACGTGGTGGAATCCCTCTGCGGCGGCGGCCGCCTCTCCTCGCTCCGCAGCCGCGTCCCCATGTCCCGCCCGCTCACCCGCATCATCGAAAGCCAGATGCGCGCCGACCTCGCGTTCAAGGACCGCATCCTCGCGCTCGCCGAGGAGTCCATGCGCATGGAACAGCGCGTGGAATCCATCCGCAAGCAGCTGATCGTGAGCGGCGGCTCGGCACGCCTGACGCAGGACCAGCGCGACCTGCTGAACACCTATGAACAGAAGGACGCCGCGCTCAAACGCGAAATCCGCGAAATCCGGCTCCGGCTGCGCCAGGACCTCGACCGCATCAACAACACGGTGCGCCTGATCAACATCGTCCTGATCCCCGCCTTCGTCGTCCTCTGCGGCATCGTCTGGAGCGTCGCTCGCAAACTCAAATGGAGACGCCACGCCTCATGAAAAAGCGCAGACTCCTCATCGTCCTTTTCCTCGCGGTCGTCACGGCGCTCGCCGTGGTCTCCGAACTGCGCCTCAGCCGCGAATCCGCCTCCAATACGGCCTCCGCGCGCCTCGTCCTGCCGGAATTCCGCCCGGAGGACGTCCGCTCCCTCGAAATCTCCTGGCGCACGCAGAAGAGCACGCTGGACTTCGTGGAGGACGGCCGGTACTGGGCTGTGAAGGAACGTGCCGGGGCACAGGCGGCGTCCGCACAGGTCGCCGACCTGCTGGAAGGCCTGGCGAAGGCCGCGCCGCTGAAGGAACTGGAAATCTCCGGCATCGACGACTACAGGGACCTGAACCTGGTCACCCCGGAGGAAATCGCCGAGCCCGGCGCGGACGCCGCCCTGAAGAATTCCGAAGGCATCCTCGCCGTCCTCCGCGACCGGAACGGCGCGGAGCTCCTGCGCATCATGCTCGGGCGCGGCCATACGCGCCTAGCCGCCGACCGCATCGGCAACCTGGCGGTACAGGGCTACGACGGCCGCTACATCCGCGTGTGGTACCCGGACAAATCCAGCCGTGTCTTCCTCATTTCACGCGTCTTCGAGAAATGCGTGCCGAACCCGCGCCAGTGGATCGAGCAGTTGTTCCTCTCCAAGCCGGAGAACCCGGTGTACGCCCGGTTCCAGCACAAACGCCCCGGTGCGGAGACGTCCTCGGTCGTATGGTTCGTGAACGCCGGCAAGGACGATTTCCAGCTGCTCTTCCCGTCGGGCGAACTCGACATGGAGGCGTTTTCGCAGAAGTATTCCGCGCTCGCCGCGCCGTTCTCCATCGACCTCGTGAACCTCCCCATGGACGACATGGAGTTCAACGACATCTTCCAGACGGTCATGGGCGACGGATTCGCGTATCTGCTGGAGTTCGCCAGGTTCGATTCGGTCTCCGCGGAGGCCGACGCCGACGTCTACGCCGGACGCATGACCGTCTCGTTCGACCCGGACAACGTCCACCGCCTCATCGGCGAGCCCGACGACGCGTTCGAGCACCGCAAGAAACAGCTCGCATCCCGCGCCGAATACGAAAAGCGTACCGCCAACGGACGCGTCTTCCTGCTGAAAACCGGGCTGCTGGAGCTTCTGGCTCAGCCTCCCGCAAAAACACTGAAAACCGCCGCTCCGCACACCTCCGCAACGACCCCGTCCGCCGAAAAAACGGCCCCGTCCGCCGAAAAAAAGGAAGAATGACCCATGCCGAAAAAACTGCTCCCGTCTTTCCTCGCCGCCTGCGCCCTCCTCGCATCCGTTACCGTCGCGGCGCAGACCGTGACGGACATCCCGCTTCCCGACGTCACGGTCAATCCGAAGCCCGCGGCCGCACAGGCCACGGTTCAGAATACTGCCGAAGCGGCGAACAAACTCCCGACCGCCGAAGAGATCGCCGCCGAACGCGCCCGTCTGGAACGTATGCGCGCCGCCCTGGCCGCCGAACGCGCCGCGCTGGAACAGTACAAGGCCGACCTCGTCAAACGTCAGCAGGCGGCCGCGGCGGCCGCGGCGAAAGCGAATGCCGAAGCGGACGCGAAAGCCGCCGCCGATGCGAAGGCCGCCGGTTCCGCCGCCTCGATCCCTCCGCCGCCCAAGGACGACCCCGTCTCCGCGAAAACGCTCTCCCCGGAGGAGCTTCAGCGGCAGCGCCAGCTGGCGATCGAACGCGCCAAGGCGATCGAGAAGGCGATCGCGACGCAGAAGGCCGCCGACGCGAAGAAGGCCGCCGCGGCTCAGACGACTTCGCCGAAGGACAAGGACGTCGCCGCCATGAAACTCCGCAAGATCACGCAGAACAAGGTCCGCTACGTGCATCTGCGCGACGTCGCCGTCAACTACGGCCTCACGTTCGCCTACACGAAAAAGAACAACAAGGTCTCCGGCGCGACCATCTACGACAAAACGCGCAAGGCCGTCTTTTCCATTTCCGGACGCGACGGCACGGTCAACGGCGTCCAGGTCTATTTCCTCTACCCGATGCTCATCAAGAACAACGAACCGTACATCTCCGAGGTCGATTTCCTGACCTGCCTCGACCCGCTCCTCCGGTACAAGACCCCCGTCAAGCTCGGCATGAAGACCATCATGATCGATGCCGGGCACGGCGGCACCGACCCCGGCGCGGTCAACGGCTCCCACAAGGAAAAAGTCTACACGCTGCAGATCGCGAAACGCCTCCAGACCCAGCTCGAAAAGCTCGGGTTCCGCGTAATCATGACGCGTACCGGGGACACCTACCCAACGCTTCAGGACCGCGCCGCGCTGTGCAAGAAGTACAAACCCGATCTCTACATCTCCATTCACTGCAATTCCGCCACAAGCAAAACCCCCGCCGGAATCGAAACCTACCGCGCGGTCCCCGTCGGCGGCACCGAAACGAAGGGGTCCAAGGTCAAGACCGAGAAGCAGTCCGCGAACGAGTTCGACGCGAACAGCTCCCGCCTGGCCTACGAAATCCAGAAGGGCATGATCGCGGCGACCAAAGGAACCGACCGAGGAACCCGCCATCAGGCGATCTACGTGATCGGAAACGCCGTCTGCCCGGCGGTCCTGGTCGAAGTCGGTTACCTCTCCAACGCCGACGAAGTCAAGAAAATCGCCTCGCCGGATTACCAGAACAAGATCGTTTCCGGCATTCTCGCCGGGCTTGCCGGATACGGCTCCTTCCTCCGCTGAAAACGGCGTCGCGAACGTCCGTGCAATTCGCCGTTCCGTGCTTCGGCATCCGCCGGGCGGACTGTGTTTTTTCGGCAGACGTCCTCCTCCGGGAAATGCGCGGCCTTTTTTCGCGTCCCTACAAATGCGGAAAGACGTCAATTGTAAAGTTAAACGCAACACTTTTGCATTTTGAAGGGGGATTTTGGTCGGGGGATTGCGTTTAGTCTTACAAAGGTTGCGTTTAGTCTTACAAAGGTTGCGTTTAGTCTTACAAACCGATCGAAAGTGTTGCGTTTAGTCTTACAAACGCGGAAATGAGGGTAAAACCAAGCGTGGTGCGGCGGAATTCGGTTTTTCGGACGTACTAAACGCAACACCAGAAAGAGGGCATCAAGAAGTACATGTCAGAGTGATATTACTGCG
>JAGCTY010000023.1 GCA_017963105.1 Lentisphaeria bacterium | reverse complement strand
GGAGGAGCCGACGGAGAGTGTGCCGAGTTCGGCGCCGGAGGTGTTCACCACGGTGATGGTCTGGTCAAAATCATAAGCCCACTCGATCAGCTGATAGGCGCCGTGCGCCTGGGAATCGCTGACCGTGAGCGTGCAGAGATAATAGATTGATTCACCGGAGTGCATGTTTATAGCGGAGTACGACTGCTCGTCGATGAGGAATTCGCCTTCCGGTGCGGCGGTCGAGATGTCGAGGTCAAGCGTGCCGCCGTAGAAGGTGAGTTCGGATGCTTCGCGCAGGACGCCGGTCAGGACGCCGCCCGCGCTGACATTGATATGTTGCACTCTGCCGCCGGACTCCACGTTCAGGATGCCGCCGTCCTCCAGGTCCACCCGGGAGACGAGTGCGCCGTCGAACGCATAAACTTCCGCGCCGTTGACTCTGCCTGTTTCGAACGTGCCGTCGCTCAGCACGTCCACGCGGCCGCCTTCGGAGACGTACGCGCCGACCAGGTAGGCGCTATCATGCACAATGACCTGGCCGCCGTTCCTCACGACGGTATTGCTTGACACTGCGTGTCCATTGGACAGATATTGGGCCCAGCCGTATTGTTCGAGGCTGAATATGCCGCCGTTCACGACCACGCTTTTTGCCATGACGTCTTCGAAGATGGACGCGGAGCCGCCTTTTTCGATCGCGATGCCTTCTACTCTGCCGCCGGAGTTCACGTTGAACTCGCCGCCGTCGTAGACCGTGGTATTGCTCGCGATGCCTTTGGAGAAGACGTTGAGGATACCGCCGGCGGAGACCTTCACGTCGATCGCGGACATGCCGCTGGAGATGTCCCTTCGTTCGTCGATCAGTGTGACGCCGGAGACGATCGGATCCGGGACCGCGCCGCCGGTCACGACGACCGCCAAGCTGGTGCCGTTCACCTGCTGCAGGTCGTAAGTGACGCCGTCGAGGAGTTCCTTCGGGCCGCTGCCGACCGTGAGCGTGCCGAGCTGGTAGCCGACGGGGTTCTGCACGGTGATGGTCTTGTTGAATCCGGACGCGGCATTAATAAGATAATATGTTCCGTTCAGCTGCTTATTGGCGACCGTGAGCGTCACGTTGTATGTGCCGTTCCTGATATCGGCATACGAAATGCTGTCGACAAGGTAATGGAAACCGTCGTTCTCGGAATACTTCGCGATATTGAGGTCGAGCGTGCCGCCGGAGAACGTGAGGCCCTGAGTATTCCGCAGGATGCCCGTGACGACGCCGCCCGAACTGACGGTGACATCGTGAATCTCCGCGCCGGTTTTGAGTGTGACTTCCCCACCTGTTACCGTGGCGCCTGAGAGCGAGCAGTATGTAAGCAAGACGCGTGCGCCGTTTTTGATTTGCGCGCCGTAGACTTCAGCTCCCTGGTATATCGAGAGATTGCCGCAGACGACAAAATCGGACGTGGAGATAGTTCCGCCTCGTAGAAGGGCCGTGCCGCCTGATTGCACGGTCACCCCTGAGAGGGTTCCTCCGCTGCTCACATCAAGCTTGCCGCCCGAGGTGACCTGTAAATCGTTCGCGGTACCGCCGTATTTTAATACCATGCTGCCGCCGGACAAGATCGTGGCGCTGTTCAGCGTGCCCGTGTCACCAACGGTGGCAATGCCACCGGAGTAGACCGTGAGGTTGTTCATGACCGCGAACAACCTGGCTTCGCCGCCGCCGCGGATAATCACATCATTTGCGACGCCGGTCTGGAGAATAAGTTCACCGCCATCTTGGATCGTGGCGGCGTTCACGGTCACGCCCTCTTGGATGATGCGTAAAACGCAATCGCTGTTGAGCGTAAGGCGGTTCACTTGGGCGTTAAGATAAAGTGGTTGATAAAATTCTCCTGCGCCGGGGGCAAATGTAAGGCCATCCACTGTCCCCATAACAAAGAGGCTACCGTTTTTCTCAATGGTAACGTCGTTCGCGATAGCATCCTCCAAAACGGAGAGGCTGCCGCCGGAACTGACCGTAACGATGCTCGCTGTGACGCCGGAGTTGACTTCCATTTTCCCTCCGTTGCTGACCGTGGTGCTGTTTGCCATGCCGCCGGAGAAGATCTCAAAATCCCCACCGCTGCTGACAACGGTGTTGCTTGCCCTGCCGCCGGATTGCACGGCCAAAAGCCCATCGCTACTGACAACGGTGTTGCGTACCATGCCGCCGGAGAAGACATTAAATCTGCCTTTATCAGAGATGTTGATGCTGTTCGCGGTCGTGCCCGAATGCGCGGTAGCCCAGCGGCCGGATGACAGATCCAGATTCGAAAACGAGTTCGGGACGAACGTCGCTTTCGCGCCTTCATAGACATCCACCATTCCTCCGTTTTCCCGTATCTCCAGTGCGATGCCGCCTCCTCCGACATACAAAGAACCGCTGGAAGCGACCGTGATGCCGGTCGCCTTGCCACCGAAGTTGACTTCCATTTTCCCTCCGTCGCTGACCGTGTTGTTGTTTGCCACGCCGCCGGAGTAGACCGCGCAATAGCCGCTGAAGTACGCGACGGTGTCGATTGCCGTGCCGCCGCCGTAGATGTACATGGAATCGGTGGAAAGTTCGAGTCCGGAGCTGGTCACGCCGCTGGATACGTCGATTCTTGCCATGGTTGGAAACCTTTCGTGTTTGTTTTTATGTTTTTGAGCTTATGTTATGGTTGTTTTGAGCTTGAAATTTCAGAAAATGGGGACGCTATTTCGGGCGCGTCCGCAATTCTACTCGTGTAATATATCATGCAAATCCCGAAATATCAAACAGCAAAAACGAAAACTCTCCCTTTTTTGCTACAATGCAGAATGGCAACGTGTACTGTCACCGCAGGGCGGCGCGCCAGCGGGCGGCTTCCGCGCCCGGATCGGACGCCTGCGTGAAGGCGGTCACGGCGGCGACGCGCCCTGCCCCGGCGGCCTTGAGTTCCGCCAGATGCGAATATTTGATGCCGCCCATGACGGAGAACGGCACGCGGACGAGCGGGACCAGGGACTTGAGTTCGTCCAGGCCGAGGAACCGGATCCCCGCGAGCTGTTTGGTGTTCGTCGGGAAGATCGGGCCGATGTTGAGGTAGGAACACCCTTCGGCCTGTGCCCGGCGGATCTCGTCGGCGTTGTGCGTGGAGACGCCGATCAGCAGCTCGGGGGCGATGCGGCGGGCATCCGGGAGCGGGAGGTCGTCCTGTCCCAGATGCACGCCGTCCGCCTGCGCGATCAGCGCGGCATCCACGCGGTCGTCCACAATAAGGAGCGCGCCGTGGTCCCAGGTGAGTTCGCGGACCCGTCGCAGCAGCTCCAGAAACGGGCGGTCCGGCATGGCCTTTTCGCGGATTTGCAGGATGCGCGCGCCGCCCGCCAGAAGGGACGCGGCGACTTCGGCGGGCGGGCGTCCGGCGCAGAATTCGGACGTGACGACGGGATAGACGTCGATGCGCCGGAAGGCTTCGAGGCGTTCCCCGTGCGTGGTGTAGACGCGGCGGGGCATGGGTCACTTCCCGAGGCGTTTGCGGATGAGGTCGGCGGCCTTGCGTCCGGAGAGCATCATGCCGCCGAAGATCGGGCCCATGCGGTAGCCGCCCATGACGTTGTTCGCGCTCATGCCGCAGGCGAAGAGGCCGGGGAAGTATTCGCGGGTGTTCTCGACGGTGGAGGCTTCGCCGCTGTCGACCCACATGGGCTTTTCGCCGAGGATGCCGCCTGTG
>JAGCTY010000187.1 GCA_017963105.1 Lentisphaeria bacterium | reverse complement strand
TCCATGCAGTCCATGACGTAGTTCTTTTCGGCTTCGTCGTAGTTTTCGCTTTCGACCATGACGCTGACGGGGCCGGGGAGGAGTTTCATGGGGCAGGCGCGGACGCAGCGTCCGCAGCGGATGCACGGATTGGAGGTGTACTCGGCGGTCTCCTGCCACTGGAGCAGCAGGATGCCGGAGGAGTTCTTGGTGACCGTGACGCCGAGCGAAGTCTGGGCGAATCCCATCATCGGGCCGCCCATGATGACTTTCGCCGTGCGGGCTTTCACGCCGCCAGCGAAGGTCAGCGCCTGTTCGACGGTCGTGCCGAGGCGGAGGATCCAGGTGCCGGGGTTGGCGACCGGGGTGCCGGTGACCGTGGTGTAGCGTTCGATCAGCGGATGCCCCTCGACCACGGCGTCGCGGATGGCGGCGCAGGAACCGACGTTCTGCACCACGCAGCCGACGTCCATGGGGAGGCCGCCGGTGGCGACGGAGCGTCCGGTGAGGGCGTAGATGAGCTGTTTTTCACCGCCCTGCGGATAGCGGACGTGGAGCGGCACGACGGTCACGCCGTAATCCTTCGCCTTTTCGTTCAGCGCGGCGATGGCGTCCGGCTTGTTCTCCTCGATGCCGAGGAACACGCGGTCGACGCGGAGGATCTTCGCGGCGATGGCGGCGCCTTCGAGGACAGCTTCGGTGCGTTCGAGCATGAGGCGGTGGTCGGCGGTGAGGTAGGGCTCGCATTCCGCGCCGTTCAGGATCAGCGTGTCAATGACCTTTTCGGGCGGGGGCGAGAGCTTCACGTGGGTGGGGAATGCCGCGCCGCCCATGCCGACGATGCCGGCGTCCGCGATGCGCTTCTTCAGGATTTCGCGGTCGGTGTTCTTCCAGTTCGGGATCGGGTCGAGGCCGGAGCCCCATTCGTCCTTGCCGTCGGAAATGATCTCGATGGCGGGGATCGCGCCGCCGTTGGCGCCGGGGACTTCGACGATGTCGCCGACCGTGCCGCTGGTGGGGGCGTGGACCGGGGCGGAGACGAATCCGCCGGGCTCGGCGATGAGCTGGCCTTTCTTCACGACGTCGCCCTTCGCGACGACGGGCTTCGGAGCCGCGCCGATGTTCTGCTGGATGGCGACCGTGTAGCGTTCGAGGAGCGGGGCGCGCTGCGCGGGGACGGAGTTGGAAAGGGCCTTGCCGTCGGCGGGATGCACGCCGCCGTGGAAATGCCATGTCTTGATCGGGATGTTCATTTTGACTCCTCCTTTTTCGGCGCCGGGGCGGCTTTCGGCGTGGGTTCAGCCGGCTTGAGCGCCGCGATCTTGCGGTGGACTTCTTCGACCTGGAGCGCGCCGGTGGGGCATTTGACCTGCTCGACGAAGGATGCTTCGGGGGGATTGGAGTAGTTCACGCGGACGAGACCGCCCTGCATCTGCATGTGGTTCTCGTCGGTGCGGATGCACTTCTTGCACGCCAGGCACGGGTTCTTGCAGAATTTGCGGCGCTTCGCGGGCTTTTCCAGCGAGTTGCAGTACACGTGGATCGGCGCGGAGGCCGGGACCAGGCGGATCAGTTTGCGCGGGCAGACGTTCACGCACTTGCCGCAGGCTCGGCAGAGTTCGGGATGGACGACCGCCAGGCCGTCGCGGATTTCGATCGCGCCGAACGGGCACGCGCGGGCGCAGGAGCCGTAGCCGAGGCAGCCGAAACGGCAGGCTTTTCCGCCGCCGCCCGCCACGATGGAGGCGGACCGGCAGTCCTGGATGCCGTTGTAGTCGGCGGCGCGCGTGGAGCGGGAGAAGCTGCCGGAGCAGAAGACGACCGCGGTCATCTTTTCCTTCTTGCCGGCGGCCTTTCCGGTGACTTCGGCGATCTTCGCGAGCATGGCGTCGGAGCAGGCGGAGCAACCGGAGGGATCGGCGTCCTTCGTGACGATGGCGCTGGCGAAGTCGGCGCAGCCGGCATAGCCGCAGCCGCCGCAGTTCGCGCCGGGGAGGAGTTCCTGGACCGCCTCGATCTTCGGGTCGGTCTGGACTTCGAATTTCTTGGCCGTGAAGCCGATGAGCGCGCCGAGGATGAGCCCGACTGCCGCGACCACGCCGGCCGAAACAAGGATCGTAATCAACATGGTTTCGCTTCGCCTCCCTTACTTGACGAGCCCGGAGAAGCCCATGAACGCCATGGCGAGGATGCCGGCGGTCACGAGCGCGATCGCAGTGCCTTCCATGGCCTTCGGGATCCGGGCGATGGCGAGACGTTCGCGGATGCTGGCGAAGAGCAGGAGCGCGAGGCCGAAGCCGACGCCCGCGCTGAATCCGAACACGGTCGAGGAGATGATCCCGCGGGATGCGTCGGCGTTCAGTTCCGCCGCGCCCAGCACGGCGCAGTTGGTCGTGATGAGCGGCAGGTAGATGCCGAGCGAGACGTAGAGGGACGGGCTGAACTTCTTCAGAAGGATCTCGACGATCTGGACGAGCGCCGCGATGACCACGATGAAGAGCAGGATGCGCGTGAACGACAGGTCGACGGTCTGGCCGTTGATCGTGAAGGTCCGGGTGACCAGGAACCTGTTGAACAGCGCGGTGACGAACGAAGCGAGCGTCATCACGAAGATGACGGCCCCGGACATGCCCAGCGCGGTTTCGATGCGCTTGGAGACGCCGAGGAACGGACAGATGCCGAGGATGCGCGAGAGCACCATGTTGTTCACGAGGATGGCTCCCACGGTCAGCACCAGGATTTCGTTGGTATCCATAGCTTGTGCCTGAGTTGAGTGGAAAAGGGTTGAATCGGGGTTCGGGAACGACCGTGGTTACTTCGCGGCGATCCGGGAGACGCGGAAGATCGTGATCGGCGCGGACGGGACGTCGTCATAGAAGCGCACGGATGTCGTCGGGACGGCCTCGATCGCGCGGACCACATCCATGCCGTCCGTGACCTGGCCGAAGACGCAGTAGCCGAAGCCGCGCGGGGTTTCGTCCTGATGGTCGAGGAAGGCGTTCGGGGCGGTGTTGATGAAGAACTGGCTGGTGGCGCTGTCGACCACGGCGGTGCGGGCCATGGCGATGGTGCCGACCTTGTTCGAGAGGCCGTTCCCGGCTTCGTTCTTGATCGGGGCGCGCTTGGACGGGACGTCGCGGAGATCGGCGTCGAGGCCGCCGCCCTGGATCATGAATCCTTTGATGACGCGGTGGAAGATTGTTCCCGCGTAGAAGTTGTCGTCGACGTAGGCGAGGAAGTTCGCAACGGTGACGGGCGCTTCCTTCTCGAAGAGCTCGACGGTGATGTTTCCGAGGGAGGTTTCGATCAGGACTTTCGTGTTTTCAGACATGGTTGATCCTTTGGGTTAATGAGTGTGAAAAAGGCAAATATGCTTTAAATATAGTACCTGAAAACGTTTTTTCAATATGTCCGCGATTATTTTTCAGGAGATTCGCGGCCGGTCCCGGGGCGTTTGCCGGGGCATCAGTCGGCGGGATACCGCGCGAGCAGTTCCTTCGCCGCGGTCAGCACGTCCCCGACGTCGACCGCCTGGGGGATCTTCTCGATGTTCTGATGCACGCCGTGGCCCGTGCGGACCAACGCAACACCTTTGCAGCCGGCGTTAAGCCCGGCCTCCAGGTCGGATTCCTTGTCGCCGATCATGAACGAGGCGGCGAGGTCGATGTCGAGTTCCTTCGCGGCCCGCAGGAAAAGGCCGGGCCTGGGCTTGCGGCAGTCGCAGTCGATGGCGTATTCCGGGACGATGCCCTTCTTGTGGTGGTAGCAGTAGTAGGTCGCGTCGACGTGCGCGCCTTCCGCCGCCAGAAGCTCGTTCATGCGGGCGTCGACGGCCTTCAGGTCGGCCTCCGTGAAATAGCCGCGGGCGATGCCGGACTGGTTGGACACGACGATCACGAGGCGTCCGGCGTCGTGCATGGCGCGGACGGCCTCCGCGGCGAACGGGCACAGACGGACCTGGGCGGGATCGTGGATGTAGTCGGCTTCTTCGATGATGACGCCGTCGCGGTCGAAAAAACATGCCTGATGCATGGGAAGATCTCCTGATGGAAAAGCTGGTTTCGTTGCAGAAAAGATGCTCCATAAATGTAGCATGAAACCGGAAAAAAACAAGTTCCCGGGCATGAAAAAAGGACGGAGACCTGTTGAAAGTCTCCGTCCGGAAGGGCAGTGGATATCCGGTGTCCTTATGCGGGCTGTGCGCCGCCCGGCTCCGCATTGGCTTTCTGTTGCTTCCTGAGAGCCTTCTTTTCGCGGACGCGTTCGCGCCAGCCTTCCCACCCGGCGTAGAACGCGGGGATGAAGAAGAGGGTGATGAGCGTGGAGCTGGTGAGGCCGCCGATCACGGCGCGTGCAAGGGGCGCCTGGGATTCGCCGCCTTCGCCGAGACCCAGCGCGAGCGGGATGAGGCCGAGCACGGTGGTGAGCGTGGTCATCAGGATGGGGCGCAGACGGCGGCGTCCGGTTTCGCGGACGGCAACCGTCAGCGGGAGCTTGTCGCGGCGGCGCAGGAGGTTGGCCGTGTCGACGAGCAGGATGGCGTTGTTCACCACGATTCCGGCGAGCATGACGCAGCCGATGAAGGACTGGATGTTGAAAGTGGTGTAGGTGAGGAAGAGCATCAGGATGACGCCGATGGCCGCGAGGGGCACGGAGAACATGACGATGAGCGGGTCGATCAGGGATTCGAACTGGCATGCCATGACCATGTAGACCAGGACGAGGGCGAGCGCGAACGCCATGCCGAGTTCACGGAACGTTTCCTGCTGGTCCTCGTAGTCGCCGGAGAACGAGATGGTGAAGTCGGCGGGCAGCGGGTAGAGCGACTTGATCTTCTCCTGCATTTCCTCGACGGCGGACCCGAGGTCGCGGTCGTAGAGGTTGGCGGAGACGGTCAGGTTGCGCTGCTGGTTCTTGCGTTCGATGGTGACCGGGCCGAGGACTTTTTCCGTGGTGAGGAAATTGCGGAGGGCGACGTTCTCGCCGTCGCCGTTGCGGACGGTGAGGTCGAGCAGGGAATCGGTGGTCATGTACTTGGCGTCCTTGACCTTCACGAGGATCTTGTACTCGTAGCCGTTTTCGCGGAAGTAGTTTGCCTGGGTGCCTGCGAGGCCGAGGCGGAGGCAGCTCGCGATGGTGTTCACGTCGACCTTCATCTTGCCGGCCTTTTCGCGGTCGATGATCACGCGGTTTTCCGGCATGCCGATGTCGCGCGACAGCTTGGCGTCGGTCACGCCCTCGACCGTGAGGCAGAGCGCCTGCACGCGGCGGGCGAGGTCCTCGGCGGTCTCGAAATCGTAGCCGCGGATGTCGATCTGGATGGCATCGCCGCCCGCGCCGCGTCCGCCCATGAAGGACTGCGCGGAGCGCACGCGGAAGATGGTGCCGGGGAGCTTGTTGAGCTCCTTGCCGAGTTTCGCAGCGATGTCTTCGGCGCCCTCGCTGCGCTCGGTCCTGGGCAGGAGCTTCAGGTTGTAGCTCGCCTTGTGGCCGCCGGTGGAGTTCCAGGTGGACGCGCCGGCGGAGGAGGTCCAGTGCTTGAGCCCGGGCACTTTCGAGATGATCTGCTCGGTGGCGATGACGGTCTCGTTCACGAACTCGGGGCCGGTGCCGACGGCGTCCTCCATGTTGATGCGGAGCTGGCCTTCGTCGGTCTTCGGCATGAGCTCGGTGCCGATGAGCGGCGCGATCACGAAGCAGAAGGACAGGAGACCGACGCTGAAGATGATGGTGACGAGCTTGTGGCGCAGGACGGAGTCGAGCGCGTCGGCGTAGTAGTCGGCGAGCGCGTCGAAACCCTTCTTCGAAATCCTCGCGAACCAGGCGATGAAGCCGGTTTTCTTGGATTCGCTTTCCGTGAGCATCTGGCCGCAGAGCATGGGCACGATGGTGAGGGCGGAGACGAGCGAACAGAGCAGCGCGAACGCGATGACGTACGCGAGCTGCTTGAACATGACGCCGGCCATGCCCTTCATGAAGACCATGGGCAGGAATACTGCGACGGTGGTGAGCGTACTGGAGATGAGGGCGCTGGTGACTTCGCTTGCTCCCTGTTTGGCGGCTTCGGCGCGCGGCATGCCGCCGTCGTGCAGTCGTACCGTGTTTTCCAGCACCACGATGGAGTTGTCCACGAGCATGCCGACGCCGAGCGCGAGGCCGCCGAGGGTCATGATGTTCAGCGTGAATCCGCAGAAATAGATGAGCGCGAAGGTGGCGACGATGGAGAGCGGGATGCTGATGGCGATGATGAGGGTGCTTCGGATGTTGCAGAGGAAGACGAAGAGGATCAGGATGGCGAGGAGGCCGCCGGAGACTGCGGTGTTCGACACGTTGTTGATCGAGCGCTGGATGTATTCGGACTCGTCGGTGACGGGGACGATATTGAAGCTGCCGGCGAGTTCCTCGTTGATCTTTTCGAGCTCCTTGCGGACTTCTTTCGCCACGCCGACGGTGTTGGAGCCGGACTGCTTGTAGACCTCGATGTAGATGCCGGGCTTGCCGTTGATGCGGACGAAGCGCGTGGCCTCCTCGTGCGTATCGACCACTTCGGCGACGTCGCGGATACAGATCGCGGAGCCGTCGGGCCCGACCGTGAGGAAGAGGTTGCGGATTTCGTCGAGGTTGCTGAACGTGCCGATGGTGCGGAGGCGGACGTCGAGCGTACCGGACTTCTGGTTGCCGGCGGGGGTGGTGACGTTCGCGCTGCGGAGCTTGTTGAGGATGTCGGTGAGCGGGATGCGGAGGAGCTTGGCCTTGTCGACGTCGAGGAGGACGTGGATTTCGCGGTCGTGGCCGCCGCTGACATTGGCGCTGGCGACGCCTTCGACGCGCTCGAAGCGGTAGACGACGCTGTCCTCAAGGTATTTCTTTGCCTTCGTCAGGTCCATGTCCGTGCTCACGCCCAGGCGCATGATCGGCATGGAGGCGGAGTTGAAGCGGATGAGCATCGGGCGGTCGACGTCGTCCGGGAGCATTTTCAGCGCGCGGTCGATGCGGTCGCGGATGTCGGAGATGGCGTTGTCGAGGTTGGTGCCCCAGGTGAAACGCACGATGACGGAGCTGGTCTCCTCGGAGCTGATGGAGGTGATCTCCTCGATGCCGGTGACGGCGCTGATCTGGCGTTCGATCGGGCGCGTGATGAGCTCCTCGACTTCCTGCGGGGAGGCGTCGTCGTAGAACGTGGTGATGGAGCATGCCGGGAAGTCGATCTCCGGGAAGAGGTCGACAGGCAGATATTTCAGCGAGATGCCGCCCAGCACCAGGGTGATGCAGGCGAACATCGAGATGAAGATCGGACGCGAGACGGAAAAGTCGGCTAATTTCATTGTGCTTTGTCTCCGGATTCGGCCGGGGCGGCCTGCTGTTCGGCGGCCTGCTGTTCAGCCTTTTTCGCGGCTTCGGCGGCCAGATTCTCCGCCATGTGCAGTCGGCTGAGCTGCGAGATCTCGACGCTCTTGCCGGTTTCGAGCATGTGGTTGCCGACGGTCACGATCATGTCGTTGTCGTTGAACATGGGCGAAGTGATCTCCACGCGGGTGCGCGTCTCAAGCCCGGTCTGGACCGGGACGAACTTCGCGGTCTGGTCGGTCTGATCGATGATGAAGACGCCGCGCTGGTCATTCCGGGAGAGGATGGCGTTCGGCGGGATGGCCTGCGTATTTCTGTGTTCGGAAAGAACGATGCGGACGCGCACGAACATGCCGGGGCGGAGACGGAAATCCATATTCGGGATGGAGAGGATGGCGACCACGGTGCGGGTGCTTTCGGCGAGTTCGTTGGAGATCATTTCCACGGTTCCCTCGAAGGTGGTTCCGGGATAGGCGTCGGTGGTGACTTCGGCCCGCTGTCCGACCTGGAGGAATCGGAAATCGCGTTCGATGATCGGGATCCTGGCCTTGATGCGGTCGATCTCGATAATTTTCAGGATGGGCTTGCCGGGGGAGACGAGCGAGCCTTCGTCGACGTAGCGGTCGCCGACGTGGCGGATGTCGGAACCGGAATTCCACTCGGCGAAGATGCGCGTGTCGTCGAGTTTGACCTTGGCCGCGGCGAGGCGGGCCTCGCAGTTCTGGATGTTTGCCTCGCTCTGGATGAGCGCGGCTTCCTGGACTTTCATGGCGCTTTCCGCGTTCTCGAACTCGGAATCGCTTGTGGCGTTGCGGTCGAGGAGGAGTTTCAGGCGTTCATACTGGGATTTGCGGAGCTTGAGCAGGGCCTTCACTTCGACATCCTTCGCCTTTGCGACTTCGAGCTCGGCCTGCGCCTGGCGGACGGCCTGGTCGTAGTTGGAGTCGTCGAGCTGGGCAATGAGGTCGCCCTTCTTGATCTGGTCGCCGATGTCGAACTTCAGGGAAACGAGTTTGGCGGAGACCTCCGGGTCGATGTCGAAGGTGCTCCATGCCTGGGTCGTGCCTGAGTAGACGCGTTCGTCCAGCATGGTGATGTGTTCGGCTTTGACCACGTTCACGACGACGGCGTCCTCAGGGCGTTTCTGCGCTTTTCTTTCCGCTTCCTTTACGGATTCCTGATAGCGCTGCCATGCGAAAACGGCGATCGCCGCGAAGGCAACGATGAGGACCAGCAGAACGATTTTCTTACCCATTTATAACTTCTCCAAAAGGTTTGGTTTTGTTTTTAATTCGATGTGCGAATTATAAATTAGCACAACTTTTGAAAAAATCAAGCCCGCGGGAAAACAATGTTGATTTTAAAGGGTGTTTCTGCGAAACTGATTCCGGCGGTTTTTCCACGGTTGCAGCGGATCTTCACGCGTCCGGGCAAAATCCGGAGGTTGTTACTCCGTGTTTGTCTTCGGTCAGCCGCGGGCAAATCTTCCCGCATTGGCCTTTTATACATCCGTTGGAAACCATCCGACCGAATGATCAGAAATCCCCCAAGGATGAAATCGAACAAAAAAGTCAAAGTCCGCCTTGACTTTTTTCCGTCATGGTGCTATTGTTTTTACGATTCGTTCAACAAATCTGACAGACAATAAGGAGAAAAAGCCGTGGATTCCAATTCCATTATCGTTACGCCGCAAGCCCAGGATTTTGCCAAGGACATTTCCGTTGCGCCCGCCGCGGAGCCCCAGAGCGCCCCGAACATCACGCAGAAGGGGCCGGACCCGCAGCCGATTTCGCAGGCGACGGGGGCGCCCGACCTGGCGCCGGGGCAGAAGCCCGATCCGAAGAAACAGCCGTCGATCTACGGCGAGATCCCGCAGATTCCCGTGCTGGACGCGGTCGAGGGCATCAAATTCGACTTCAACCACGGCATCCGCATCCTCTTCCCGCAGAACGGCAAGAATTACCATGTGACGTTCACGGACATCGACACGGGGATCATCCTGTACAGCGCGGACACCGTGCCGGGCGCGTTCATCACCAGCGTGAAGAAATTCTTCATCCGGTTCCGCCTGATCATCCACGACAAAGGCAACGACACGCCGATCTTCACGCACGACTACGACGCCACGGACAAGGAAGTCATGATCCAGCTCCCGGTCGGCACCATCGGCGACAGCATCGGCTGGTTCAGCTATGTGGAACGCTTCCAGCAGAAGCATAAATGCAAGCTCGTGTGCGTGATGACCCCATGGATCGCCGACATCTTCAAAAAGCAGTATCCGAACATCACGTTCATCACCACCGAGGAGACCAAGACGCACCGTCCGTACGCCTCCTACTACATGGGCCTCTTCTTCCGCGGCGACGTGGACAACCAGCCGATCGACTTCCGTTACATCGGCCTCCACCGCACCGCCGGCTACATCCTCGGCCTCGAGGACACCTCCGACATCCCGCCGCGCGTGGACCTCTCCGCACCGCGCAAGATCAAGGAAAAATATGTCTGCATTGCGGCGCAGTCCAGCTCCCAGGCCAAATACTGGAACAACCCGTTCGGCTGGATCACGCTCGTGCAGTTCCTGAAGGACAACGGCTACCGCGTGCTCTGCATCGACAAGGAGAAAGTGCACGGCATCGGCCTGAACTGGAACTACATCCCCTACGGGACCGAGGATTTCACCGGCGACATTCCGCTTCAGGAACGCATCAACCTGATCAAGGACGCGGATTTCTTCGTCGGCCTCTCCAGCGGTCTCTCCTGGCTCGCCTGGACCTGCAAGGTGCCCGTCGTGATGATTTCCGGCTTCACGCACCCGACCAACGAGTTCGCCACGCCGTACCGCATCATCAACTACCACACCTGCCATTCCTGCTGGAACGACATGCGCGAGAACTTCGACCACTACGATTTCCTGTGGTGCCCGCGCCACAAGGGGACCGACCGCCATTTCGAGTGCACGCGCCTCATCTCCGCGGAACAGGTCATCAACACCATCAAGAAGATCCCGACGTTCCGGCCCTCCGAGAAGCCGAAAGACGAGGCCTCCAGCGATAACGCCACGGCCCGTGACCCGAAGGAAGGCAAGCACAAAAAGTAAGCGTCCGCGCTGCTACCCGGGCACTCCGTCTCCGCGGAGAAAACGAATTGCTCCCGCGGCAAACCGCGTCGTTGCTTTTGCGGAGTTTCCTGTGCCGTCGCGAAGCACGGCACTGCTTCAGGAGGCTTCGCCTCTCCGGCCAGTCCCTTCCCGGGATGACGCCGGAGATTCTTTTTCCTGCATAAGAGGTTTTATCCATGCCACATTTCCTTGAAGCCGCGATGCTGGTCTGCTTCGGCGCCAGCTGGCCGTTCGCCATCATCAAGACCGTCCGCGCGAAGAATCCCGCGGGCAAGAGCTACCTTTTCGCCGCGCTGGTCATCGCCGGATACGTCGCCGGATGCACCGCCCGGTTCATGCGGGAGGGCGCGGACGGGGTTTTCTTCCTGTACATCTTCGACATGCTGATGGTCGGGACGGACACGGCGCTGTGCCTGTATTACAAACGGCGCAACGAACGCAAAACGTCCGCATGACGCCCTTTCGCGGCGTTCCGGCCGCAAATAGTCGGAAGAGCGTTATGATTTGATTTGACAAAGCGGCATTCGCGGTATATACTATTGATGAGTAAAACCGCGAACCGCTTATCCGCCGCCCGCTGGCCGGCGGAAGCGCCGAATCCTCTTTTCCTTGGAGATGTGACATGACCGGAAGGCTTTTTCCCGTTCTTCCCGCCCTTTCCCTTATGAGCCTGTTTGCCGCCGGGCTACCCGCGGCGTTCGCCCTGGACGCCGATCCGGCGATGATCGCCGCGCCTGACAAAAAGCCGTTCGTGATGACCGTGATGGGTGTGCGGACCGCGTTTCCGGTCGCCGCCGACACCATCCGGATCGAAGTCGGGGCGGCGTCCAATACCGGTCCGCTCTATGAACTTGGCACATACCGCATCGTCAGCGAGGACGACCCGGAATACGCCTATGACAAGTTTGTTCTTCCGGCAAATGTGACGTATCCGAAAAATCACAGCGTGACGGAGGTTTCCACCCCGGAGGGGTTCAAGGCGGAATCCAAGCCCGCGAACATATCCGAGTTCAAGCGTGAAACGGTCGACCTGAAGCTGCATTCCCCGATGGTCCCGGGCAAAACCTATGCGGTCGTGACGCACGGACACGGCTCGGACGTGGTGTCCGCCGGACGCACAGCGTATCAGTTCCGTTTCGAGCCGGCGGATCTTGCGAATGTGCCGGCCGTCGAGCACCAGCCCGACCTCATGACGCTGACTGCGCTCGGTCTCCGCGGGCTGGACAGCGTGGGAAACGGGATCATCCGGCTGGAGTTCGGCCCGACGTTCTTCTGCAAGGCGGGGTATCTGCTCAAACACTACCATGTTACGGTCAACGGCGAGCCGGTCACGGTCAATGCCATGGGGCGCCGCAGCCAGATCGACCTGTACCGGCCGGTCGGCTGGCCGTACTCCGTGATCATGCAGCATGAAGTCTTTCTGCGGCTGGACCGCGTGCTTGAGGAGGGCGACCGGCTCCGCGTCGAGGTGGATCCCGCGATCGTTTCCGGTGCGAACGCGGCGGAAATGGTGTTTTCGGACAAACGTTCGTTTTCCTGTGCGGTAAAGGTCAACCAGGTCGGCTACATCACGACGGCGGTCAAGACCGCGGAGATCGGACGCTGGCTCGGGTCCTTCCCGGACGAGGCGGCGGTCCTGGCGACGTCCGGCGAATCGGAGCGTTTCCGCGACATATCCGCGGAGGAGCTTTTCTTCGGGGCGCTCGAAATCGAAAAGGAGGAGAGCAGGAATAAGACGGGGAAGACGTCCGAGGCGGAGGCCGAAGACCCGGAGAAGGACGAACCGACGAAAGCCGGCAAAAAGGAAACCGTCATTTCAGGGACCGCGTCCGTGGCGGAGTATGAATACGCCAAATCCTCGCTCCGATACGACGCCCCGCCGCCGTTCGAGATACGGGACGCCCTTACCGACGAGGTCGTTTTTTCCGGTCAGAGCCGGCTGTCGCACCCGGGGAACCGTTCGGAGGGCAGGGCGCAGTATTCCGGAGAGAACGTCTACGAGATCGATTTCACGTCGTTCAAGACGCCCGGCCGTTACTACATCGCCGTTCCCGGTACGGGCCGCAGCTTCGAGTTTTCCATCGCGTCCGACGTCTACGAGGAGGCGTTTCGGACCGCGGCGTACGGCGTGTTCGCCCAGCGGTGCGGCATCGCCCTTGAGCCTCCGTACTCGGACTGGCGCCGCATCTCATGTCACGACGGCGGAATCCAGCTGACCACGCAGCGGCGGATGGACACCGGAGAGTATGTCAACGTGGAGAAAGCCATTTTCAAGAAGAATTCTTCGCCCGACGTGGCGGTGCCCCCCTCGATCTACGCCGGGCCCGGGCTCATTGCGCATTTCCCGTTCGACGGTTCCGCGGCGAACGCCGTTTCCGGCGGCATGACCCTTTCCCCCGTGAAAGGGGCGGCGCAGTCGTTCAAAACCCTGCCGAACCTGATCTGGAACGGCGAAAACAACCGTGTGTTCGAGACGAAATCCGACCGGGACAACGGCTGGACGGGGAAAATGGAATGCGACGTGAAGAACGGTCTCACGTTCCATTTCTGGCTGCGCCGCACCGACGCCCCCAAGGGAAACCAGTTCGACGGCGATCTGCTGGCGCTTCGTTCCGGTCAGTCCAGCCCCTTCCGCATCACCTGTGTCTGGGGCGTGCCGAATTACTGGTTCAAGGGGGCCAGGTTCTATTCCGGTGCCAGGTTCGGCGACGACCGCTGGCACTGTCATACGGTCGTGATCGCGCCGGAGTCCGGCGAACGGTGGTCGTGCAGCCTGTACCGCGACGGAAAACACGTCAGGACCACCACGGCCTCCGGTTCCTTCACGCCGGGGAACGAACTCGTCATCGGCGCCGTCACCAACAAGGGGGCCGAGGGGTGTTATTTCGATGAATTCCGCATCTACGACCGCGCCCTTTCCGTCGAGGAGATCGCGAAGCTCTCCGAGCGGGTCGAGGCGCTCGTGCCGGACCGCATCCAGGCGTCCGGCGGACACCACGACGCCGGCGACTACAACCCGCGTTCGCACATCGACGTCGCGCAGATCCTGATGGACGCGTACGAGGTCGCGCCGAAGAAGTTCTACGACGGGCAGCTGAACATCCCGGAAAAGGGGAACGGCATCCCGGACATTCTGGACGAGGCGCTGTGGGCGCTCAGACTCTGGATCGGGCTTCAGGACGAGGACGGCGGCGTCTACAACGGCACGGAGTCCGACGGCGACCCGAATTTCGTCCAGACGGTCGAGCTTGATCCGAAGGGCGACTTCGCGTTTGCCAAGGACAGCCGCGGCTCGTTCCTGTTCGCCGGGGCCATGGCGCACGCATCCCGGCTTCTCCGGTCCGTGGGCAAAACGGAAATGGCCGCGGACTACCTGGCCCGGGCGCGCCGCGCCTACGACTGGGGTGTCGAACACAAGCCCCAGACCAACAACGTCGGGACCTTCGGTTCCTACTACACGATACCGCTTGCCTATGCGGCCGCCCAGCTTTTCCATACCACGGGCGAAGAAGCATATCACCGAGCTTTCCTCGACAATACCCCATGGCAGAAAAAACCGAAGTCGAGGATGATCGACAACAGCTATGACCTTTCCGTGGCGGCCTACGCATACGCCGCGATCCCGCCCTCGAAATGCGACGCCGCGGTCCATTCCAACGTCGTCCGGGCCATCTGCGAGGAAGCCGACCTGTATGTCAACGCTTCGAACAAGGCCCCCTACAAGTTCATCCGCCATCCCAATGCCCCCATCAACTGGGGGACCGGCGCCTACGAACATTTCCTTTCCGTCGTCTGGCACGCGTGGGCGTTCACGGACAACAAGCTCAAGGTCAAATCCTACCGGGATGCCATGATCCGGACCGCCGACAACACCCTCGGCTGCAATCCCCTGAACCTCTGCTGGATCACCGGACTCGGGTCGAACTGCATCCACGCGCCGCTTCACAACAGCCGGTTCAACCCCACCGGGTTTGCCGTCCCCGGGATGCAGGTCCAGGGCCCGGACAACAAAGGCAAGGAATACAACTACGTCGCCACGCTCTTCCCGAGACGGGATAAGACGCCGCCGCTTTACTGCTTCATCGACTGTATTTTCGCCATCGGCATGGACGAGGGCACGGTGAACCACCAGGCCGAGACCATGGCCGCCTTCGGCCTCCTCCTCCCCGACGTGAAAAAGCCGGACCCGGACGAGGGCGAAAAAGAATAAGCGCGGGAATCGGCAGTCATCCCGCTGAAAAACGGAAAGCCGCCCCGCTGAGGAAACGGAGCGGCTTTCTTTCCGGAAGGATGGCTCAGTAGCGGTAGTCGTCCGGCTTGAAGGGGCCGGAGACTTTCACGCCGATGTAGTCGGCCTGTTCCTGCGTGAGCTTCGAGAGTTTCGCGCCGCACTTGGCGAGATGGAGACGCGCGACTTCCTCGTCGAGCTTCTTCGGGATCAGGTGGACCTTCTTTTCGAGCTTCTTCCCGGCGATCTCGATCTGGGCGAGGACCTGGTTCGAGAAGGAGCAGCTCATGACGAAATTCGGGTGGCCGGTGGCGCAGCCGAGGTTGACCAGGCGGCCTTCGGCGAGCAGATAGATGCTGTGGCCGTCGGGGAACGTATACTTGTGGACGGGGCACTCATGTCCCTTTATCTCGGTGACCCTGATGCCCTTGACCGCCTTCAGCCCGGCCACGTCGATCTCGTCGTCGAAGTGCCCGATGTTGCAGACGATGGCCTGGTCCTTCATCGCCGCCATGTGCTTCGCCGTGATGATGCGGCAGTTGCCGGTGCAGGTCACATAGACGTCGGCGGTCTTCAGGGCGTCCTCGATGCGGGCGACCTGGAAACCGGCCATGCACGCCTGGAGCGCGCAGATCGGGTCGACTTCGGTCACGACGACGCGGGCGCGTTCGTTCTTCATGGCCTCGGCGCAGCCCTTGCCGACGTCGCCGTAGCCGCAGACCACGACCTGTTTGCCGGAGAGCAGTACGTCGAGCGCGCGCTTGAGCCCGTCGGGGAGGGAGTGGCGGCAGCCGTAGACGTTGTCGAACTTGGATTTCGTGACGGAGTCGTTTACGTTGATTGCGGGGAAGAGGAGTTCGCCGGCCTTCGCGAGGTGGTTGAGGCGGTGGATGCCGGTGGTGGTCTCTTCGGAAACGCCCTTCATGCCCGCGGCGATCTTCTGCCAGAACTTGCGGTCCTTTTTGCGGACGTCCTTCAGGATGGCGAACACTGCCTTTTCGTCGGCGGACTTCGGCGCGGTCTTCAGGAACGCGGGATCGAGCTCGCCCTTCACGCCCATGTGAATCAGGCCGGTGGCGTCGCCGCCGTCGTCCACGATCTGGTCCGGGCCCTTGCCGTCCGGCCAGATCATCGCCTTCATGACGAACTGCCAGTATTCCGGGATGCTCTCGCCCTTGTAGGCGAAGACGGGGATACCGCGTTTCGCGATGGCGGCCGCGGCGTGGTCCTGCGTG
>JAGCTY010000186.1 GCA_017963105.1 Lentisphaeria bacterium | reverse complement strand
CTGACCGCCCTGGCCGAAACCGCCCTGGCCGCCCTGACCCTGCGGACGCTGACCGCCCTGGCCGAAACCGCCCTGGCCGCCCTGACCGCCCTGACCCTGCGGACGCTGACCGCCCTGGCCGCCCTGACCGCCACGCTGGCCTCCACGGCCGCCGCCGAAGCCGCCCGCGGCATCAAATTCTTCCTGCGTGACCTTCACGACTTCGCCCTGTTCCGGGCGGACGTCCGACTTGACGCCGCGCTTCTGGGAGAACAGCCATTTCCAGGCTTCGGGGTTCCGGTAGGTTTGCGTCCAGCAGTCGTGCTGTACACCGGGATACTCCCTGTAGAACACGTTGTCGCTGCCGGCTTCCTTCAGCGCGGTATACATGCGGCGGGAAAGCATCACGGGCACGGTCGGATCGGCTCCGCCGTGGAAGATCCAGATAGGCAGGTCTTTCATCTTTCCGGCCTGGGCGGGGTCGCCGCCGCCGCAGCAGGGCATGGCCGCCGCGAAGAGGCCGGTGCCATAGCGGGCGACAAGGTCCCATGTGCCGTACCCGCCCATGGAGAGACCGGTGATGTACACGCGGTCCGGATCGGCGTCGAACTCTTTGATCTTTTTCTGGATGAGGATCGGAACCATGCCGAGCGCCTGAGCAGGCTTTTCGGTCAGCTTCGCCATGGAGCCGCCGCGATGGAGCGGAGCCCAGGTCTGGTTGCTCGGGCATTCCGGGGCGATCAGGATTACTTTCTGCCCGGCGGCCTTGATCTGTCTCACGATCTCGGGGACAGCCAGGCGGATGGACGCGAGGTTTTCATTGCCGCGCTCGCCGATTCCGTGCAGGAAGACGAGGATGGCGGGCTTGCCGGGCTTGTCTTCGTTGTAGACGCCCTGGCAATACCACATGCTGCCGTCCGCGTTTTTGATGGTTTCCCGCTTCATGTTGTTTGCGTTCAGGATCCGCAGTTCATTGGCGAACTGCTGGCGGATCTGGTCGGTCAGAGGTTCGCTTTCGGTGATGGTCGCCGCTTCGGCAGCTGCGACGAGAGCCGCGGCCGCGTCTTTCCCGGACGCATTGCCCGCGCCCGCGACGCCTTCCTGCGTCTGCGTCACCGGCTTGATCGTGCCGTCTTCGTTGAAGAAAAGCTCGTCGACGCAGACGGAACGGCGGAGGCTCTGGCCTCTCTGTCCGTCGCGGTTCAGCGTGCCGTTGTGGTAGAAGAGGTAGGTGTGGCCCTTGTAGTCGACCACGCCGGGGTGAATGGTGAAGCTGTTGCGTGCGGGGCCGGTCACCTGTCCGCGGAACGTCCAGGGGCCGCGCGGATTTTCTGCCGTGGAGTAGTTGATGGTTTCGCCGCCGCCACCGCCGGAACCGGCGTAGATGTTGTAATAGAGACCGTTGCGCTTGTAGAGCCACGGACCCTCGATATAGCGCTGGAGCTTCAGGTCGGTGATCTCGCCGTCGATCTCGGTCATGTTGTCTTTCAGCTTCGCGATGTAGGAATTCTGTCCCCATGCGAGCCAGGCGGTTCCGTCATCGTCGATGAGCACGGTCGGGTCGATGTCGTTCCAGCCGCGGCCGGGGGTATCCTTGTCTTCGACCAGCGGTTTCGGATGCGGCACGAACGGGCCGACCGGGGTGTCGCCGATGGCGACGCCGATGCACTGGCCGCCGGACGGCGTGTTGTAGGTCACGTACCAGTAGAACTTGTCGCCTTTCTGGATGCACTGTGCGGCCCAGGCGATGCCTTTCTTGCCGTTCGGGAAATCTTCCGGGCGGAGCTTGACGCCGTGGCTGCGCCAGTGGATCATGTCGTCCGTGGAGTAGACGCGCCAGTCGGCGATGTTGTAGTTGCCGGGGAGGCCGATGTTCTCGCCGTCCTTGTAGATGTCTTCGCCGGTATAGACATAGAGACGATCGCCGACCACAAGGGGGGCCGGGTCGCATGTCCATGCATCCGTGAAGATCGGGTTCCCGCTGGGCTCCAGGTCGACGCCGTCATAGACGACATCCTTGGAGTCGGCGGCGGAGACAGTCGCCGAGAACACAATGGCCGCGGCCGCACCGAGGAGAAGATGGTTGAATTTCATGGTTCACCTTTCATGTTTGGTAAATGGGGGTGGTTAAAAAGGCTGACGCGGGGATGGAGGCCATTCTTCGTCTCCGCGCCCATAATGTAACGTACGGAGCTGTGTTTTTCAAACGGATTCGGAATCCGTTTCCGCTTTTGCCCGGGCTTTTTTCCGTTTTTTTGTAAGAGAGAACGTTACATACCGTTTGGAGAATCCTGCCACCCCGCGGTCCTGCCTGGATCGATCCGCGATCCGGAACCTGAACTTCCCCCAGATCACACGCATCGCGATGCGCGGATGCTCTTTCGTTTTGAACTCACGGAAGACGAATCCGCAGACGGGGCAAGACGAATTGAGCCCAACATCCGGTTCTTCCCGCGGATATTCAGAATCCGGTCGCAAACGGATCGTCCGCTCAAGCGCGAACAGCCCCCGAGTGACAGAAGGGGAGCGGATCTTTTCGAGGGTTGGGTTTGCGTTTGATAAGAAAGACAAGATTCCGGGTGCTTCCAGATTGTTTTTGTCACGATTTGATGCTATATTATTTACGACAAAAATGATGCCGCATGGTGCGGGAATGCACCGAAAGTCGGCTAAAAATGGGAGAACAACACAATGAAAAACTCTGATTTGGAGTGTAGTTGCGGTGTGGGTCATGCCGCGGACACGCCGGAAAACCGGCGCAAAAACAGCCTGCTGAACAGACTGTTCTCGAACTGTGCTCATCCGCGCGGCGCGATGGGGCGCATAATGCTCTCGATGATGAACTGCTGGCATGGCCCGCTGACGAACTGGGGGCTGGGATATGTTCCGTTCCGGGACGGGTGGACGATCCTCGACGTGGGCTGTGGCGGCGGACAGACGCTTCGGCGTCTGCTCGGACGGAGCAAGGGCGCTATCGTGCATGGGATCGACATTTCCGATGAGAGCGTGGCGAAGGCACGCAAGGTGAATGCCGATCTGCTCGGCAGCCGCGTATTCGTACAGAAGGGCTCCGCGGCGGAACTGCCCTATGCCGACAGTACATTCGACCTGGTGACGGCGGTGGAGACGGTCTATTTCTGGCCGGAGCTGCCTCGTTGTTTCGAAGAAGTGAAACGCGTGCTGAAGCCGGGCGGGCTGTTCGCCATCCTCCTCGAGGTCGCATCCGCGGATTGCGCATGGACGCGGGTCGTCGACGGCATGACGACGTATTCGCCGGAGCAGCTGAAGGAGTTTCTGGAGCAAGCGGGCCTTTGCGATGTGGAGATACATCGCAGGAAACCTTCCTATGCCACGATCATAAGCAGACGGCCTTAATTCAGGAGTTCGAAATCATGCTTCTGACCGTTGTGCTTTCCCTCGTCATGATGGCGTCGCTCTTCCTGATGCTCTATGCAGCAGTGGCGCTGGTCCAGGACAAACGGCTGTTCACCTCGGCCCCGAAGGACATTCAGGCGATCGTCCAGCCGAAAGAGGAACGCTTTCCCGGTGCTCATAAGCTGGGCTGGCGTCTCCTGATGCTCTCCGTACTCCTGTTCGTCGGCGCAATTGTCTACGGCGGGTGGGACGGCATACAAAATCATTATTCCTTCCGGCAGTTTTTCTTCCGGTTCCTGTTCATGCTGGTCTCGCTGAAAGCGTTCGATGTACTGTTTTTCGACTGGTTCCTGCTCTGCCACTCGCAGTTCTTTCCGCACTACTACCCGGAAGTCTCGGACCTGGTCGGACCGCACCAGTTCGGTTTCAACTGGCGATCCCACCTGCTGCATCTTCTGGCATTTCTGCCTGTTTCCGCCGGGATCGCATGGGTATGCACGTTGTTTTCCTGAGGGGAAAATGAACTTATGACAAGACATGATGAGATCAGGGCGTCCTACCGGAAACTCGGAAACAGCGCCGATTTCTACGACGGCATCATCACCCGTTCGACTTTAATCGGGAAACTGGTGGATTCCATCGTCTGGGGGCTGAACCGGGAACTCGCGGCGAAATGGGTAAACGATGCATTGTCGCCCGTGCCGGAGGATTTTGCCGGGAAACTGCTGGAAGTTCCGGTTGGAACTGGCGTCCTGACGATGCCGTTGTACCGGACTCTGTCGAATGCGTCCGTCACCTGTCTTGATTATTCCGCGGACATGATGGAGAATGCCCGGAAACGGGCGGAGGAAATGAAGTTGAACAACGTGTCATTCGTGCAGGGAGACGTGGGCGCGCTGCCGTTCGCGAATGAAAGCTTCGACCTTGTTCTGTCGCTGAACGGGTTCCATGCGTTCCCCGATAAGGACGCGGCGTTCCGCGAGACGTTCCGCGTGCTGAAGTCAGGCGGGATCTTCTGCGGATGCTTCTACATCGCGGGCGAATTCCGGCGCACGGACCGGTTTGTGCGGAGAGTCTACGAGCCGAAGAGTTTCTTCACGCCGCCGTTCGAGACGAAGGAAAGCCTGACCGCCAGACTGCGTGCCATGTATGCCGACGTGAACGTGTCCTCTGTTCGCGCCGAGGGCATCTTTTCCTGCCGGAAATGAACAAATCTGAGAAAACGTCCAATACAAACGAAAAGGGAAAAACAGGGAGACCTCGAACATGAAACCGCAAAAACATCTGCCAATTTTCGGCGTGGGACCGATCTATGTCTTCATCATTTCCGTCCTGACCTTCGCGGCATACCGAATGCGGAATCTGTCCGCGCTGTCGTCCGGACGTATCGACGTGCTCCAGAAGCCGCTGTTCGTCCTGGGCGTCATCCTGATCGTGCTGGGCGTGTTCATCTGGTTTCAGGCCGCCGTCGTGTCGCGCCTGCTCGACGGCATCGTGAAGAACCGCCTCATCACCACGGGGATATATGCGTGGGTACGCAATCCCCTCTACACGGCATTCATGATCGCCTGCACCGGGGTGATCCTCATGGCGGGAAATCTCTGGTTTTTCTGCCTGCCGTTCGTTTTCTGGGGGTTCATGACCGTGCTGATGAAGCACACCGAGGAACAATGGCTGCGGGATCTGTACGGAAAACAGTATGACGAATATTGCAGCCGGGTCAACCGCTGCTGGCCGTGGTTCCCTCGGAGGAAATATGGTCAAAAACATACGATGAAGCAGTACGAGATTACAGTTCACGAGTTCGGGAAACAGAATCCCGACGTCGTTGTCATGTTTCATCCGCTCGGGGTGTGGTGGGATGTCTTCGACCGCGTGATCCCGATCCTGGAACGCCGTTTCCACCTCGTGATACCCGCCGTTCCGGGGCTTGACCCAGACCAGCCGGAACAAGCGTTCACAAGCATCGAGGAAATCGAAGAACAGATCGAGACCTGGCTGATCGGGCACGGCCACCAGCATGTCGCCTGCCTGTACGGATGCTCCATGGGCGGAGCACTGGCGATCCGTATGCTTGCGCAAGGCGTCATCGTCCCCAAGTGCGCCGTCATCGACGCCGGGATCACGCCGTATCGGATGCCGAAAGCGTTCACCTGCCTGATCGGAGCACGCGACTGGTGCGCCGTCGAGTTTGCGAAACATGTCGGCGTGCGGATGCTGAACGCCTTCACGGATACCTCGAAGTTCACGCGGGACGATCTGCTGTATGTGAAGAAAGTCCTGTCCGGCATGAGCTCGAAGACGATCTGGCGGGCGTTTTACTCCACGAACAACTATTCCATGCCCGAATCCGTTTCCCGTCCGCCATGCCCCGTCCAATACTGGTACGGCGAGGCGGAACGCTCCGCCCGCAAGCGGGACATCGCGTACATGAAAAAGGTTTTCCCCGATACGGTCTTCGTGGAGAACAAGGGTCAGGCACATGCGGAATTCTTCACGCTCCGCCCGGAAGCGTTCTGCGACCAGCTGGAAACATTCATCCGAGTATCAGGATAACCCCAGCTCATCGTCTCCTGAATCACAAGGGGTATCTCTATGAATCGGAGCGGATGGATTTTCAGCGTACGGGCAAAAAAGGCCAATGCAGGAAGATTCGAGCGTGGCTATCGGACGTCT
>JAGCTY010000185.1 GCA_017963105.1 Lentisphaeria bacterium | reverse complement strand
CTCCTAAAGAGCAGGTCGCGGGTTCGACTCCCGCCGCCGCCGCCATTTTTATGCCTTGGTGTATCGGCTGTTTACACCAACAATGCATGATTCTTGGTTTTTTGACTGTTTCCGTTATTTTGCGTCTTTTTTGAACTGGAAAATGCGCGAATGGTCAAGTAATGGTCAAGCAACTTCTGAGGTGAGCCGTAACCTCGCGGGACGGATGTCCTGAGCAGTCACCAACCACCACCGCCAGTGCATAATGTATCCCATGCCCGTCCGGTTTTCAAGCCGTTTTTTGCTTGTACGGAAAGGAATCCGCACCTCAACCCATTACAAACGGTACTGGTTTGAACTCGTTGTCTCGTCTCAAGCGTCCCGACTGCTTTACAGGTTGGCAAGCATTCCCTTGCCGGACTCCTCGAAGATGCGCTCCGCGCCCGGGATCGAACGAACCTCTGCTCATAAAGGTCCTTTGGGGGTTCGATGCTATCTGTGCTCTTTTGGGGGATTACGAGTCTCTGACCGGGCTGGAGAACGTCGCTGTTCAGATTGTTTGCCTTCTTGATGTCGTCCACGGTCACGCCGCAGGCCATTGCGATCACGGACAGCGTCGCGCCTTTCTGCACCACGTAGATGTCGTAGGCTGGATTCAAGATGGGCGACCAGTTCGATTGCCCGAACGTGCCCTTGCCGAAAACGAGCCTGCGTTTCGCATCAAGCCAGGTGTCGATCACATAGATGGCGTTGTCCATGGTCAGCGTGACATGGCGTTTGTCGGGGGTCCAGGACGGGTCCTCGCCGATGAACGTGTTGTCGCCCGCCACGCCGATAGCCTTCTATAACGCCGGATGTGCCGTCCTCGCTGAGTTTTGCCACGCGCACAGTTCGTAGTGCCTATTGACTTTGGCGCAGTAGGCGGTCTTGTTGTCGGCAGACCAGGAAGGCATGACGCGTTCACTGCCGATAAGACCGGAGATTTCGACGGCTTTGCCGCCCGCAAACGGATCGATCACGAACAGGACGGCTCGACCGCTCTGCGCCTTGGACATGAACGCGAGCTTCGTTCCGTCCGGACTCCAGCGCGGGCTTACCTCGGTTGGCTTGGTGTTGGTGAGCAGCTTCCGTGTGCCGCCCTCGATCGGACGTGTGTACAAGTCGATTTGATCGTTCCGGGCGTGAATGAACGCGAGGGTGTTTCCATCGGGGGAAAGCGCGCCAATTGAACAGACGCCGCCGTACTGCGTGAGCCTGCGGGAGAGAGAGGTTTCGAGACTGTACTGCACAAGGTTGGCAAAACCCGCACCATGGCAGCTGTAAATGATGCTGTTTCCGTCACCTATGGTGTAGTGTTGGCTGTATGGGATTAACCGGGGAGGCCGACCTGGAAGGGCCACCCGGTTTTTCTTTTTTACTCTCTACCTGATAATCCATTCCTTTCGTGTTTTGTGTCAAGCACAGGAAAGTCCGAAAGGATGCTTTAAGGAATATAACGAGAAAAAGAAAAACACCAAAACGTGGGTGATTTTGGGGTGTTTCGACCCTTTTAGCCTCAAAAGTGGTGCCGACGAAAGGACTTGAACCTTCACCCTCGTGAAAGGACTGCGACCTGAACGCAGCGCGTCTGCCATTCCGCCACGTCGGCAACCGAAAGGCTGTATATCAGCCGGAGTTAATACTATAACGCCTTTTTCACGGAAAATCAAGCTCGAAATCAAAAAAAATCCAACTTTTTTCCTCTTTTCGGTTGATGTTTCCTTTTTTGGGGTTATATTTAGAGTGTGTTTTCGTAATCAAAAACAAGAAGAAGGCAATGGAAAACAAAATATGGAGATGTTCTTCCGACGGTAAAGAAAACATTGTCGACAGATTGATCAAAGAGTCAGGCGTAATGCGCTCTGTGGCGCTGTATCTGGCTTCAAGAGGCATTACTCCGGAGACGCTGGGCCGCTATCTGAATGCGACCTTCGCGGATCTGAGCGATCCTTTCCGATTTGCCGGCATAGAAATTGCCGTCCAGCGGCTTTGGCAGGCGATCCGGAATCGTGAACGCATCCTCATCCACGGGGATTACGATACGGACGGAATCACGGCCACGGCGCTGCTGTCGTGGGTCCTCGAACGCAACGGGGGCCTGGTCACATCGTTTCTGCCGCACCGGTTCGACGACGGATACGGATTCACGCCCGACTCCCTGCTGAAGGCCCTGGAAACGGTGCCCGGCGGGAAATGCGGCGTGCTGGTCACGGTCGACTGCGGAATCAACAGCGCGGAAGCCGTGCAGAAGGCCCGCGAACTCGGCATCGACGTCATCATCACGGACCACCACGAGCCCGCGGACGAACTGCCCGAGGCGCTCGCCACGATCAATCCGAAGCTCGACCCGGTCGGGCTGGACGATCTGCTTCACCTGGCGGGCGTCGGCGTGGCGTTCAAGCTCTCCCATGCGTTCGTGATCTACGGCCGCGCCCACAACGAGGGCGGCTACACGACCGACATGCAGGAGGTGCTGGACTTCGTGGCGCTCGGGACCGTGGCGGACATCGTGCCGCTGCTCGGCGAAAACCGCATCCTCGTCAAATACGGCATGGAAATGCTCAAGAAGCAGCTCCGCCCCGGGGTCAACGCGCTGATCCAGCACGCCAAGGTCGACGCCAACATCCAGCCGTCCGACATCACGTTCAAGCTCGCGCCGCGCCTGAACGCCGCCGGCCGCCTCGGCAACGCCTCGTCCGCGCTCGCGCTCATGACCGCCGACAACATCGTGGACGCCTATGAGTACGCCGCGAAACTCGACGAGTTCAACCAGCGGCGCCAGGCGAAGGAACAGGAGATCTTCCTCCAGGCGAAGGCCCAGGTGGAAAGCGCGCCCGGATTCGCCTCGAACATGTCGATCATCGCCGCCGGCGAGAACTGGCATCAGGGCGTCATCGGCATCGTCGCCTCGCGTTTCGCACGCGACTACAACCGCCCGACCATCGTGCTCACGATCATCGGCAACGAGGCGCACGGGTCCGGACGCAGCGTCGGCACGCTCAACCTCATCAAGATCCTGTCTCGCTGCTCGCATCTGCTGACCCGCTACGGCGGCCACCCGATGGCCGTCGGACTCGGCATGAACAAGGACAAGATCGCCGAGTTCCAGCAGGAGTTCGAAAAATGCGTGCGCGAGGAGGCCAAGCCGTCCGACCTGACCAACTACATCAACTACGACGGCGTGGCGCGCCTGGACGAGCTCAACGAAGAGTTTTTCCACTACCACAGTATGCTCGGCCCGTTCGGACACGGCAACCCGCAGCCGCTCTACCTGATCCGCGGCCTGGAGATCGCGCGCCTGAGTCCGATCCGCCCCGTCCACACGAAGGGCGTGTTCATGGACGAATACGGCAGCACGTGCGACTTCATCGCGTTCAACAAGCGCCTGGAAATGGGGATGCGCTGGGACGTCATCGCGCAGCCTCAAATCAACGAATATTACGGCGAACGCAAACGCCAGCTCCAGGTAATCGACTTCAGACCGTCCGCGGAATAGCACTGCAAGCAGTGACGCAGCAATAACGAGCTCACGCTCCTGCACATGGCAAGTCAGGAAAAAATGTAAGAGCCTCCGACTTCACAAGAAGCCGGAGGTATTCTTTTCAGCTCAAATGTGCCGTTGCGAAGCAAGGCACAACCGCCGTGAAGGGCTTGCCTTCCCCGCGGATCAGACGGTCATGATCTCCTTTTCCTTGTCGGCGCAGACGGCGTCGAGGGTCTTGACGTACTCGTCGGTGAGCTTCTGGATCTTATCGAGAAGTTCCTTGAGATCGTCCTCGCTGATGACGGAGTCCTTCTCCAGCTTCTTTGCGTTTTCGTTGCCGTCTCGGCGGATGTTGCGGACGGAGACCTTCGCCTCCTCACAGCGCGCCTTCACCTGCTTGGTGAGCTGCTGGCGGCGTTCGCCGCTGAGCGGGGGAATGGGCAGGCGGATGACCTTGCCGTCGTTGAGGGGGGTGATGCCGAGGTTGGAGGCGATGATGGCCTTTTCGATCTTGCCGAGTACGGACTTGTCCCACGGCTGGATCGAGATCGTGCGGGGATCGGGCGTGGAGATGCCCGCCACGTCACGCAGTTTGGTCTGGGCGCCGTAATAGTCGATCGTGATGGGCTCGACGAGCGCGGTCGAAGCCTTGCCGGTGCGGATGGCGGAAAAATCGTGCTTCATGGATTCTTCCGACTTCATCATGCGTTCTTCGAGTTCATCGAGAAGATTGCTCATTTCGTTCATGGGGAATGCTCCTTCCTGTCGCAAGTTCGTTTGCCGGTCCGGTTTTCCGCGGACACTTTTCCGCGCCGCGGGGCGTCTCCGGACACAATGTTGTTTGTTTCTGTGAAACTATACTACCCTTTTGAAAATAATCAACCTCAAAAAACGTTTTTTTTCCGTTTTTTTTCGATCGCGGCGGGCACGGAACCCGGAAAGAGCGGTCCGATTCCCGAATCCCCGCCAAAAAAATGCAAAAACTGTTTGATTCCGGGCGCTGTATGTGCTATATTATAAAATTACAACTTTGAACCGGGACGCGTTATGTTCATACTCAACTGGTACGTTACGAAAAACTTTCTGGCGACGTTCGCCATGGCGATCGTAGTCCTGACCTTCGCTATGACGGGCGCCAACCTCATGAAAGTCATTGCATACATCAGCGAGGGCGTTTCCCCGCTGATCGCCGGCAAATTCCTTCTGCTGGGAATGCCGATGGCGCTGGCGTTCTCCATCCCGTGGGCGTCGCTTGTTTCCATCATGCTCGTTTTCGGCCGCATGTCCGCGGACAATGAGATCACCGCCATGCGCGCATGCGGCATCTCGATCCTGCAGATCATCTCCCCGATCATCGTTTCCTCGTTCCTGCTCGCCTGCCTGTGCCTCTGGCTTCAGCTCCAGGTCGGCCCGCCCGCGCTCGGCGAGGCGCGCGACCTGGTGAAAAGCGCGGCGGCCAACTCGCCCCTGTCGTTCTTCACGCCGGGCATCCCCGTCCAGCTCGGCGACCTCACGATCTTCATCGACAGCAAGGAATCCGCAGGCGGCGAAGACAGGATCTACGGGGTTCAGATCTACGTGCCCGACAAGGACGGCACGACCAAACAGGACATCCTCGCGTCGAACGGCAAGCTCTCGGTGGATCCGGCATCGCAGATCCTGACCGTGACCCTGTACGACGCGCTGCTCGAGACCGTGGAAGGGACCGGCAAGGATCGCCGCAAGGAACACTCCTTCAGCGAATCCATCGAGCTGAACGTCCCGTTCGGCGACCGCTACAACCAGAAGGACGTCTTCATCAAAGACAAATATCTGCCATACAAGAGCCTGTTCGCACGTCTCGCGATCTACCTGAAACGCGGCATGGACGAGATCGACGTCAAGGCGACCGCCATCAACGTCGAGATCAACCAGCGCATCGCACTGGCCCTGGCGCCCATCGCATTCATGATGCTCGGCATGCCGCTGGCCATCCGAACCAGCCGCCGCGAAACCTCCATCGGTCTGATTCTGAGCGTCGCCCTCGGCGCGCTTTACTACGGCGGCGTGCTCGTTTCCGACGCGCTCCGCAACCACCCCCAGCTTTATCCCCAATACGTCGTCTGGATCCCGCCCCTGCTCTTCCAGCTTTTCGGCGTGATCTACCTCACAAAAATCGCAAGGAAATGATCCTATGAAATCTCCCGAAATGTACCTCGAATGCGTCGCCTGCGGCAAAACCTACGATCCCTGGGACCTCCGCTACAAATGCGACTGCGGCGGCATCCTCGACGTCAAACGCGACCTCTCGAAGATCAACGGCGAAGAACTCCGCAAGCTCTGGGATTCCCGCTGGGGCCTCAAACGCGGCGTCGAATCCTCCGGCGTCTGGCGCTACCGCGAGCTCATCCTCTCCGTCCCCGACGAGATGATCGTGACGCGTCAGGAAGGCAACACCCGCCTCTATCCCGCCGGAGCCGCCGGAAAATGGGCCGGCCTCTCCGACCTCTGGTTCAAGCACGAAGGCGAAAACCCGACCGGAAGCTTCAAGGACCGCGGCATGACCTGCGGCGCCAGCGCGGCCCGCCGGCTCGGCGCGAAGAGCGTCGCCTGCGCCAGCACCGGCAACACCAGCGCCAGCATGGCCTCCTACGCCGCCGTCGCCGGGATGCGCGCCGTGATCTTCATCCCGGAAGGCAAGATCGCCTACGGCAAGCTCGCCCAGGCGCTCGCCTACAACGGCCGCACGCTTCAGATCCAGGGCAATTTCGACGACGCCATGGCGCTGGTCCAGGACGTCTGCCGCGAACTCAACATCTACCTGCTGAACTCCATCAACCCCTACCGTATCGAAGGCCAGAAGGCCATCTGCATCGAAACGCTCCAGCAGCTCGACTGGCAGGTGCCCGACTGGTTCGTCATCCCCGGCGGCAACCTCGGCAACAACAGCGCACTCGGAAAGGCCCTGATGGAGCTTCACGAGCTCGGCATCATCTCCAAGGTCCCGCACATCGCCGTCATCCAGGCCGAAGGCGCCAACCCGCTCTACACCATGTGGAAGAACCACACCGAGTTCAAGCCCGTCAAGAACCCGGAGACCATCGCCACCGCCATCAAGATCGGAAACCCCGTCTCCTGGCCGAAGAGCATGCGCGCCGTCACCTGGAGCAACGGCGTGGTCGAACAGGTCACCGAACAGGAGATCATGGACGCCAAGGCCAAGCTCGACGCCGCCGGAATCGGCGCGGAACCCGCCTCCTGCTGCTCCCTCGCCGGCGCGAAGAAGCTCCGCGACAGCGGCGTGATCGGTCCAGATGAAAAGGTCGTCGGCATCCTCACCGGGAACATCCTCAAGGACCCGGACGCCGTCGTCGGATACCATCAGGATACGCTCATGGACCACTACGGCATCCGCGGCACGTTCGCAAACAAGCCCGTCGTGATCCCCGCCACGCTCGACGCCGTCCGCAAGGCGCTCGGCGACTGAGCCGGACCAGCACAGACAACAGGGATATTTCCCGCATGGTTTATCCTGTTGTTCACGTCCGCAGCATTTCTTTTCCGCGAATGGCAGAATCCGTTCGCCGGACGAAAAGAATCGTTGCGGACGTTCGTTTTTCCGGGCGTGGTCTGCTTTTCTGCTTTCTGTCGCTGATCTTCATGCTGAACGCATGCCGGACCGTCCCGGAGGAAAACGCGTACCCGAAAAACTTTCACCGGGTCAATGACGACATCTGCCGTTCCGGGCAGCCGAGCGCGAAGGAAATGGCATTTCTGTTTTCAACCGAAGGGATTCGAAGCGTGCTGAACCTGCGGGACAATCACGACGATGAGGATGAGATCGGGACACTGGACATCAGACGTTTCGACATCCCGCTTTCCGCGGGGAGCATCTCGGAAGACGACCTCGTCGAAATCCTCCGAACCGTGAAAAGCGCGCCGAAACCGATCCTCATTCACTGCTGGCACGGGAGCGACCGCACGGGCGCCGCCGTCGCCGCCTGCCGGATCGTGCTGGAAGACTGGTCCGTGGAACAGGCCGTTTCCGAGCTCATGGAACAGGAATACGGTCACCACAGGACTCTCTATCAGAACATCCCTGATTTACTCCGCAAGGCGGATTGGGACAGAATCAGAACAGAGGTTTCGGGGGATTTGAAACAATAAGACGGGCCGGAGTGACCTTTCCGCCCGTCGGACGCCGTTTTTTCAGGGGACTGCGGCAATAAAAAAAAAGGTCCCCTTGCGGGGACCGGGATCATTTCTCGTTCGGGAATTCGATCAGTCCTTTTTGTTCTTCTTCGTATCTTTCTTGTCAGCTTTCTTTGCCTTGTCGGCCTTGTTGTCCTTCTTCTGTTCCGGAGCCGGGGTCACTCCGGCTCTTCTGCCGGGGGCGGCGAACACTCCGGCCTGAGGGCCGCGGGGCTGAGCAGCCTGAGGGCCGGCCTGAGGACCGCGGGGCTGAGCAGCCTGAGGGCCGCGGGGCTGAGCAGCCTGAGGGCCGCGGGGCTGAGCAGCCTGAGGGCCGCGGGGCTGAGCCGCCTGAGG
>JAGCTY010000184.1 GCA_017963105.1 Lentisphaeria bacterium | reverse complement strand
GCAGAGGAAATTCCATTCCCTCGGGTTCGCGACGCTGACCATGCGCCAGTCGACCGGATCCTCGACGATCCACGTGCAGTACGCGTTGTAGATGCTGCCGTCGTCGCCGGCGAACTGATTCTTCCACAGCATGTCGCACTTGCCGTCGCCGTTGAAGTCGCCGGTGGAGACGCACTGCCATTCGGGCGAATATCCGTTGATGAGCGTCCACGTGACGCCGCTCTCCCAGTAGCCGAGCAGGCCGACGGTGTCGGACGCGCCGGTCGGGTTTGCGATCAGGATGTCGTCCGTGCCGTTGCCGCTGAAGTCGCCCACGCCGAGGATGTCCCAACCGGCGGTCTTCAGGTTCAGGATCTGCGCCGTGAATGTGCCGTTGCCGTTCGATATTTCGCCGACCACGTAGCCTTCGCCGTTCACGCGCAGGAAGTCGTCGAGGCCGTCGCCCGTGAAGTCTCCGACGCCGACGACCTCCCAGCCGGGAACCATCGTGACGCCGATGCCCCACGGTTCGCCGTTCTGGTAGATGGTGACCGAGGCGGGCGTGACGCCGGGGGCCTCGGGCGTTTCGACCGCGAGCGTGGCAAGGCCGTCGCCGTTGAAGTCGCCGTTGAAGAACACCCAGTCGCGGGTCGGGGTCGGCGGCTCGGGGCCGGGCCCTTCCGCGACCGTGACGGTGAGGTCGCTTCCGGTCACCGTGTCGTTCAGGTTCAGCGTGTAGTTCTTGCTGCCCACGCTGATGGTCTGGCCGACGCCGATCGTGCCGCATCCGGCGCCGTACATATCGATGACCGAGAGCGTTCCGGTGAAGGTGGACGCGTTTTGGGCCAGGGTATATTCGCCGTCCCCCAGGCGGTCGGAGACCGTGAGCGTGAAGTTCGGCGCGGTGCCCTTGATCGCGGTGAAGTCGTTGAGGAGGGGCACGGCCTCCGACGGGGCCGGCACGCCGCCGATCTCCCCGCCGGGCGTGGCGTAGGAGAGGTCGAAGTCGACGATACAGTTGGAGTAGACGGTGGCGGACGCGCCGTCTTCGAAGTACATGCTGCCGGTGAGCTTGGCGCCGTCTCTGATGATGATCGTGCCGCCGGAGTAGGCGGTAACGCCGTTCAGGACGGCATCGGTGACGTAGACTCTGCCTTCTCTGTAGACGGTGGTCTGATATGCCGAGGCGCCGGCGGAGACTTCCATCCGTCCTTGGAGATCGACCGCAGTGTATTGGGCCATGGCGTCGGAGCCGATGAGCTTCATCACGCCCTCGCTGACCACGGTGTTGTCCAGGTAGCCCTCGGCGGTCAGGATGCCGCCATGGGCGATGGTGGCCAGTTTTGCGATGCCGTTGGAGGAGACGGTCATGGATCCGTAGGATTCGACCGATGCGTAGAACACGATGCCGCCATCGGAAACATCGAGAACGGCGGAGGAGAACACGGTGGCCCTGCTCACGATGCCGCCGTCCTCGACGCTGATCAGGGACTTGGACACCGCGCTGGCGCCCGACGCCTGACCGCGGACGATCATGGTGCAGCTGTATACGGCGAGGTTGGTATCGTTCGCGCACCCGCCTTCTTCGACGGTCATGGTCGCCGAAACGCCCTCGATCCTGGTGTTGCTCGCGACGCCGCCGCTGAGGACGTTCAGGTTCATTACATGGGCGACCTTGGCGGAATTCAGGGTGCCGCCGCTGGAGACGTCGATCGTGGTGGACTGCCCGTCGAAACTGATGCTGTTCATGATGCCGCCGGACGCGATGCACACGCTGGCGGCGTTGTAGAACTGGCAGTCGCTTTCCACCGTGCCGCCGAGCACGTTCAGGTTGCCGCCGGAGCTGATCTTGAAGGACTTCAAGCTCCCCCCGTTGTAGAGGGTTAACGTGCCGTTCTCGTAGCACGAGACGTGATCCGCACTGCCGCCCTCGTAGACGTTCAGCTCGCCGCCGCTCAATACAGTGTTCCTCGCCGAACCGCCGGAGGAAACGAGGATCGCGCCGTCGTAGACCGTGGCGGAATTTACTTGGCCGCGGCTGAAGACATGAATCGTGCCGCCGGAACTGATCACACCGCCGGATAACACCGTGTTTGCGTGCACGGTGGCCTCGGCGGTGATGTTGGCTCTGAACGAGTGCCCCGAGAAAGTCACGTCCGCGCCCTCCCGGATATCCACGTAGCCGCCGTCTTCCACGATGGCACTGCAGATCGCGCCGTTGGAGATGATCATGCGGCCGCCGTTGGTCGCCGAGCCGCCGCTTATGGAGCCGCCGCTGAAGATGGTCACCGTGCCGCCGGAACCGACCGTACCCCTGTATACGGTGCCGCCGGAGGAAACGAGCATGTTGCCGCTGTCGCCGACCGTGATTTCGTCCACGTAGCCGAGCACGTCGGCAGAGCCGTTCAGCGTCGCGCTTCTTACCTGTGCGCGTCTCCCGAGGGTCAGGGTGCCGCCGGAGCTCACGGTGGCGCTGGACACTTTGCCGTTCGAGCCGACGTACAGTTCACCCGCCCGGACGTCCACGTTACTCGCGACGGCCCCCTGGGAGACGCTGAGCAAGCCGGAAATGACGGTGGCGCTGCTTGCCGAGCCGTTTTGAATGAGGTCCATCTCGCCGTAGACCAGGGTATCGAGCACCGATCCGCCGGCGGAAACCAGCATGGTGCCGCCGGAACTTACCGTGGTGCCGGTCGCCGTGCCGCCGCTGGAAATGAGCATGGAACCGCTTTCGCCGACGATGGCGCTGCTCGTCCGGGCGTGCCGGACGAGAGAGAGCGTGCCGCCGCTGACCTGCGCGTCGCGGGCAAAGGCGTCGTCCAGCACCATAGTGCCTCCGGAATTGACCTTGAAGCCGATCGCGGTCCCGCTGTCAGAAACCAGCGCATAGCCGGAAGCGTTGATCGCGGCACGGGTCACGGCGCCGTTCTTCCGGACGGTCAGGCTGCCGCCGGACTCGACGGTTACGTCGTATGCCGTATCTTCGACATCGAGTTTGCCGTACACCGTGGCGGTGCTGACGATGGCGCTGACGTTGATAATGCTCTGGGATGCGCCGTAGACGGTGGCCGCCCCGCCGGCATTGACGACGAGGTTGTTGACATTTGCACCGTAGAACCGGCCGGAGCCGGCGCTGTTGATCGTCAGGCTGTTCGCGGTCGCGTTTGCGCCGCCGGCGTTCATCGAAGATCCGTACAGCGCGACGGTTCCGCCGCTGTTGGCGGTGATGTTGTTCAGGACGCCGCCGAATGCGCTGACCGATCCTTTGTTGAAGACAGTGACGCTGTCCGCGACGCCCCCATAGGAGACGAACATGGTGCCGCTGGAACTGACCTTGGCGATGACCGCCGCGCCGGAGCTGAAGACCGTGAGTTCGCCGCCGGAAGTGAGCGTGACGTCTCTCGCCGAGCCGCCGCTGGAAATCGTCATGCTGCCGGTGCCGCTGATCGTGGTGAAATCCGCCCGGCCGCCGGATAGGACATCCAGGTAGCCGCCGTAGCTGACAATCGTGTCATGCGCGGAGCCGTACAGATTCATGAGGCCGCCGGTTTTGATGTGGGCGCTGTCCGCCATGCCGCCGGACAAAATGTCGATCCAGCCGCTGGACATGGCGGAGACGTTGGTCGCCGCGCCGCCCTCGGAAACATTGAGCCAGCCGGCGCTGGTGACGAAGGCGCTGTTCGCCGTGCCGCCGGTCTTGACGCCGATCGTACCGCCGGAATTGACCGTAAACTTATCGGCCGTGGCAGCATCGTAGACATCCAGATAGCCGCCGCTGTTCACGGTGCCGAAGGCCGCCACCACGCCGCTGGAGATCGTCATCCTGCCTCCCTCGTTGATGGTGGTGTAGCTGGCGTTGCCGCCGAGGTAGACGTCCAGAAGGCCGGACTGGTTCACCGTGGTGCTGACGACGACACCGCTGGAGTAGACGTAGTAGGTGTCGTTGGTGATGACCAGACCGCTGATCGTACCGCTTGAGATTCCGGGCATAGGTTGCTTCCTTTCCTGGGGGGCGCCCCGATTCATCCGGGTTCCGATGGATCGCGATGCCCTGTGTTGGTTGTTATATGAAACAGTCGAACAAATAAACCGGACGAAAAACCGGAAAAAGCGAGCTCCGGCTGAGGGAAAAAGAGATATATCCCCCCTCTTCCCCACTATACTATAACTCCAACTAATTCAAAAATCAATGATAAAAAAGCGAAAAGCAGAAAAATGTTTGCTCCCCGCGTTTGCGGCGTAGCAGCACGGGGCGGTGTGAAGATTTGTCCGGCGGAAAGGAACGGAATGGAGAAGGCGGTTTGACTTTCCGTCAAAACGGGTTATAGTAATACGAAAGATCATGCAACACTTTTTTCGAACAGAGGATTTCCTGCTATGGCTCAACAGGATGCGGAAGATTTGAATCCCCTCGATCCGGTGTTCGCGGAACACCGCGACCGGCTGCTGGCGCTTGCCCGGCGCAACCTGAATCCTGTGCTGCTGCGGCGGATTTCGCCGGAGGACGTGGTGCAGGAGACGCTGGCGGCGGCGTGCCGCCGGATGGATTTCCTGCGGAACCGTCCGGACATCCCGGTGTACTGCAAACTGCGGCGAATCCTGTTCCAGACGATCACGGACCTGGAGCGGAAACATCTGCAAAGCCCGAAGCGCGACGCGTACCGCGAACTGGAAGTGGAGGTGGAGGACGGCAAGGACGTTTCCTCGCCAGAACTGAGCTGGAACATGTTCGCGGACACTGTGACCGGGCCGCTGACGCAGCTCGCGCGGCAGGACCGGTACGAACTCCTGCGGAAGACGATGGAGTCCCTGCCGGAACACGACCGCGAAATCCTGGAGCTCCGGCATTTCGACGGGATGAGCAACAGCGAGTGCGCGGAAGCGCTGCACCTGACGCAGAAGGCGGCGAGCATCCGGTACGTGCGGGCGCTGGAACACCTGAAGAAACAACTGATCGAATTCACCGAGTTCCGGCCATGAGCGACGACACGGCATTCGAAGACCTGGTGGAATCGTATCTGGAGATGATCCGCGACGGGACGGCTCCGGAGATCGACGAATTCACGCACAGCCACCCCGAATACGCCGAGCGGCTGGCGGATCTGCTGCCGCTGATGGTGAAAATGGAGGACTGCGCCGAGGACACCCGCCGGGAACACGTCGTTTCCGGCGGCGGGGAATTCCCCGACCTGAGCGGGTCGGACTACCGTCTGATCCGGAAGATCGGTACGGGCGGCATGGGCGAGGTCTTCGAGGCCATGCAGGTGTCGCTGGACCGGAAAGTGGCCGTGAAGGTGCTGTCGCCGTCGCTGACGGCCGACCCCGCGCAGCGGGAGCAGTTCGAGAACGAGGCGCGGGTGATCGCGATGCTGCACCACCCGAACATCGTGAAGATCTACAACGCGGGGGTGAGCGCCGACCGGTGCTACTACGCCATGGAGCTGATCAACGGAACCGGGCTGAACCGGTACGAGACAAGCGCACCGCGCGAGATCGCGCGCCTGGGGCTCCAGGCGGCGCGGGCGCTGGCCTACGCCCACAGCTGCGGCGTGCTTCACTGCGATATCAAACCCGCGAACCTGCTGCTGGACACGCACGGCGAAATTCACATCGGCGACTTCGGGCTGGCGTTCGTACTGAAGGACGCGGCGGGGAAGCCGGGCAAGCCGGGGATGCGGAGCGGGACGCTGCGCTACATGGCCCCGGAACGCCTCAAACACGGCATCAAATCGTTTGCCGGGGACCAGTATTCGTTCGGCGTGACGCTGTACGAACTCATCACGCGGGGGCCGGTTTTGCAGGAACAGAACCCGCAGAAGCTGATCGACCGCATCTGCGCCGGGCCGCTGCCGCCGCTCCAGTGCTCCGAACCGGACCTGGCGGCGATCGTCAACCGGTGCATCGCGTTCGACCCGGCGGCGCGGTATCCGGGGATGGCGGAGGTCGCGAAGGACCTGGACCATTTCCTCCGGCACGAACCGGTTTCGGCTGCCAGCACGTCGGTGTTCCGTCGGTTCCGGCTTTGGTCGAGACGCAAGCCGGCGGTGGCGGCGCTGAGCCTGCTGGCGCTGACGGCGATCATCGCCTTCGCCGTGGCCGTGACAGTGGGCTACGTCCGCACGAATTCCGCGCTGAAACTGGCCGAGAAGAACGCCGCGGCGGCGAACGCCGCGCTGTCCGACATCTTCGCGCACATCGAGCACCGCACGCCGACTTCGAGCGGAAGCGAGCTGCTTTCCCGCCTGATGCCGTATTACCAGGACATCGCGGAACAGCGCAACCTTCCGCAGTCGGAGGTCGCGGACATGAACCTGCTGATCGGCACGGCCGCCATGCGGTCCGGCAACTACCCTCTCGCCGAAAACGCGTTCCGCCGCGCGTATGAACTCCAGCCCGACGGCGGAACGCTGAACCAGCTCGCCGCCGCCCTCCGCCCGCAGGGAAAGACCGTCCAGGCCGACCTGACGTCCCGTCAGGTCATCGACGAATATCCGGATTCGATCGAGGCGGTCCGCGCCCGCCAGACGCTCGGCGAATACGACGAGGCGTTCGGTCTGCTCCGTCGTCTGCTTCAGCAGAACCGGAACGACCCGGAGTACCTCTACCAGTACGCGCTGCTGCTGGAGACGCAGTCCCGGTTCGCCGCTCCGGAGATGCGGATCGGCGACATCCCGCAGAACCCGTCCGCCCTGCTCGAAATGCTGGCGAAACAATACCCGGACCGCATGGAGTTCTCCCTTGCGTTCGTTGACCTGACGAGCCGGAAACTGAGCACGCCGGGACGGTTCTCGCCGCAGGACCGGCAGTCGCTCGAACAGGCTCTGGCGCTGGCCGACCGTCTGCTCGCGGGATTCCCGAACACGCCGGAAGTCGCCTCGGCCGCCGTGGAACTCCACAATGCCCACATCGCCCAGCTGCGGCGGAGCGGGGACCAGGCCGAGGCCCGCAAGGAGGAGGCGCGGCTCCAGGGGATGCTGGAAATCCTGTACCGGAGCCAGGACGCCCCGGACGAGGTGAAGGAGACATTGCTGACCATGCAGATGGAACAGCTGGAGCAGATGATCGACGCCTGGACGCGTCAGCCGACCGCGGCCGTGCGCAGCCAGTCCGGACGGCAGTACCAGGAACTGGCCATGAAGATCCGGGACGAGCTGTACGACTACCACGGAGACAGACTGGAGGAATTCCTGAACGAACTGGGACAGCTGTGGTCCAGGACGGGATCGCAGATGCCGATCACGGGCGCGAGACGCCAGTTCGTGCAGGGCGGACGGCAGCTGGCCGGTCCTGAGTTCGGGAGGACCGGAATGCCGGGACGTCAGAACACGATCCCGCAGCAGAGAACGCGCACGCGGACACCGGGCATACAGCAAAGCGGAACCAGACAGGAGCGGATCGCGCGCGGCACGGGAGGCGGATTCATGCCGCCGGCCGGGGGCGAGATGCGTCCGTTCGCGCCGAATCGCTCAACACCCGTTCGCGGGGGACAGACGCCTGTCGGCGGCATCGGCCGCGCCGGACGGAATGAAAACCAGCCTGCCGCCGGACGCACCGGCGCGGAATCCGGCCTGAATGATTCCGCCGGACGGAATGAACCGGCCGCGGGGAACAACGGGGCGGAAACCGGACAGAGCGGGAATCCCGGGACGAAATGAGCCTCCGGCCACCGGACGGAATATGAATTGAGGCGGACGCCCCGTCAGGACCTTTCCCCGGAACAGCGCGGTGTGCCCGGCGGTCGATGCGGACGACGGCGGTCAGGGTTTCGTTACGGAAAGCAGATGGCTTGCGGCTTTTGCCGTGGCGTTCGTCGATCCGGGGGCAAGCATCTGACGGAGTTCCTCCATATCCTTTTCCACTTCGGCCCTGCGGGAGCCGCCGGGCAGGATGCGTTCCATTGCGTCGGCCATGTCGGACGGCCTGACCTGGTACTGGAGGAATTCCTCGAAGGATTTCCGGTTCAGGATGATGTTCACCATCGTGAAGGCGTTGCGGAAGAGTTTCCGCACGACGAGGCGCGCGAAGAGGAAGGTGATGGAGTTGAGGCGGTAGGCCACGACGAGCGGGAGTCCGGCGATGGCGCATTCGACCGTGACTGTGCCGGATGCGGCGAGCCCGGCGGTGCATTCCTGGATGGCGACCGGAGTGACGCCCGTCTTGACGTCGATGCGGATGTCCTTCATTTCCGGGTGAAGCCTGGTGAACCGGTTGAACCCTTCGAGCACGTCGCGGTAAATCTGTTCACGCGGAAGGGAAATCGTGAAGTAGAGCTCGGGGCGGCGTTCGTGGAGGATCAGCACGGTCTTCAGGAAGGGTTCGAGCAGCTGCGAGGTCTCGTGCCCGCGGCTGCCGGGCAGAATGAGCACATGGTTCGGGTCGCGTTTCAGCGACGGGTCGATGCGCTCGCGGACGATCTCGATCAGCGGATGCCCGTCGAAATGGGTTTCGAGCCCGGATCCCGCCCAGACGTCGGTCTCGAACGGGAAGATCACGATGAGCTTGCGGCAGTATTTCGCGATGCGCGGGATGTTGGATTTGCGCCAGGCCCAGACCTGCGGGCTGACGAACCAGACGACCGGGATGCCGAGCTTCCAGAGCTGTTTCGCGAGCCGGATGTTGAAGCCGGGGTTGTCGATGACCATCACGGCGTCGGGGCGATCCTTCTTCGCGAGGCGGATGCACTGGAAGAAGATGCGGATGAACGTACCGATGTGCGCGAAGACTTCGATGAAGCCGACCACGCCGAGCTCGGAGGAATCGATGAAAAGATCCACGCCGGCCTCGCGCATACGGACGCCGCCCATGCCGCGGACGGTCGCGGCGGGGCACTGCTTCATCACTTCCTGCGCGATGCGTGCGCCGTAAAGGTCGCCGGAGGATTCCCCGGCCATGATCCAGATGAGCGGTTTTTCCTGACTCATAATCGTCTGCTCCCGCGGCGCGCCTTATTTCTTGCGGCGTTTCTTTTTCGGCGGGGTGTAGTTGCTTCCGCGCATACGGAAACCGCCCGTTCCGCCGCCGAATCCGCCCATTCCGCCGAATCCGCCCATTCCGCCGAAACCGCCGCGCATTCCGCCGGCCATCCGGTCAAGCAGGCTGTTGTTCTTCATGACTTTCTTCATGAGGAGGAACTGCTTGATGAGCTGGGAGACTTCCTCGACGGAACGCCCGGAGCCCTTCGCGATGCGGCGGCGGCGGGACATGTCGATCTGTTCGGCGTTGGCGCGTTCGTATTTGGTCATGGAGCAGATGATGGCCTCCATGCCTGCGAATTTCGAGGGGGCGAGCTCGGCGATGCCGGAGAGCTTGTCACCGCCGGGGAGGAATTTCAGGATGGCCTCGAGGCCGCCGAGGCGCGTCATCTGGCGAAGCTGCCCCAGGAAGTCGTCGAAGTCGAACGAGTTCTTGCGGAGCTTTTCCTCGAACTTCGCCGCTTCCTCCTGGTCGATCTTCTCCACGGCGCGTTCGACCAGCGAGACCACGTCGCCCATGCCGAGGATGCGGGACGCCATGCGGTCGGGATGGAAGATATCGAGGTCCTCCATCTTTTCGCCGGACCCGGTGAATTTGACGGGGCAGCCGGTGACCTTGCGGATGGAGAGGGCCGCGCCGCCGCGCGCGTCGCCGTCGAGCTTGGTGAGCACGATGCCGGTGATGTGGAGGGCGTCGTTGAAATGCCTCGCCACGGAGACGGCCTGCTGGCCGAGGGCGGCGTCCGCCACGAGCAGGATTTCGCCCGCCTGCGTCACGCTGGACACCATCACGAGCTCCTGCACCATGGCCGTGTCGATCTGGAGCCGGCCGGCCGTGTCGACGATCAGGAAGTCGGCTTTTTCGGAACGCGCCTGTTCGAGCGCGCGAAGCGCGATGCCGGGGACGTCCCCGACGCCTTCCTCCGCGTAGACCGGGACGCCGATCTCGCCGCCGAGCACCTTCAGCTGTTCGATTGCGGCGGGACGGTACACGTCGCAGGCCGCGAGCAGGACTTTCTTGCCCTTGTTTTTGAGATGAAGCGCGAGTTTCGCGCTGGTGGTCGTCTTGCCGGAGCCGTGCAGACCGACCATGAGGATGACGTTCGGATGCGCCCCGGTGTTGAGCTCCGCCTCGGCGGATCCCATGAGCTCGACGAGCTTGTCATGAACGATCTTGACGGCCTGCTGGCCGGGCGTGACGCTCTTCACGACGGCCTCGCCGAGGCACGCCTGACGGACTTCGGAAACGAACTCGTCGGCGATCTCGATGTTGACGTCGGCGTCGATCAGGGCGTCGCGGACGTCCTGCATGGATTCTGCGATATTGGATTCGGAAATGGTCGTCTGGCCGCGGAGCTTGCGGAAGACTTCCTGGAATTTGTCGGAAAGATTTTCAAACATTTTACGGTCTCTTGCACTTTGAAAAAATACATGCGGTGCTATATTATAGCATAAGAATGAAAAAAATCTATCCCGAACCCGAAAAAACCCTTCTTTTTTATGAAATGGCGCCTCGAAAACCGGTTTCGACCGTTTTTGAGACGCTCTGAAACGACGCAGGACCCCATGCAGGAACGCACCATCAGCACCACAGCCGGACCGGAGCTCGAAGGCGTCCGCCTGGACCATTTCCTCACGGAGCGGTTCACCTACCAGTCCCGGACCGGATGGCAGTCGGTCATCCGTGCGGGCCGGATCGCGGTCAACGGCATCCGGGTGCGGGCGTCCCGCCGCCTCCACGCGGGCGACGTGATCACGTTCGACGTGCGCGGGATCGCGGAGCCTGAGGTGGACCCGTCATACACGGTCGTGCTGGACCGGCCCGGGTTCCTGGTCGTGTCGAAGTCGGGCTGCCTGCCGGTGCATCCGTCGGGCTGCTATTTCCGGAACACCCTGCTGATGCTGATGCGGGAACGGTACGGCGAGCTGTCCGTCGTGAACCGTCTGGACCGGGAGACGTCGGGGCTGGTCGTGCTGGCGAAGGACGCGGAGACGGCGGGCGTCCTGAACGGGCTTTTCGCGTCGCGTCAGGTGGAGAAGACGTATCTCGCCGCCGTGTTCGGCGCATTCCCCGCGGGCACGGTCGTGAAAAACGGCTGGCTGTCGCCCGACCCTGTCTCCCTGGTGCGGAAGAAACGGCGGTTCACGGAGACCGATCCGGGCACGGAGGACGCCGAACCGTGCGCCACGGAGTTCACCTGCCGGAAGACCTGCGGGCAATACAGCCTCGTCGAATGCCGTCCGCACACCGGCCGTCTCCACCAGATCCGCGCCACCCTGTGTTCCTGCGGATTCCCCCTTGTCGGCGATAAGCTCTACGGCCCCGATGACACGGTCTTCCTGCGGTTCACGGAGGACGCCGTGACGGACGCCGACCGCGCGGCGCTGGTGCTGCCGACCCAGGCCCTCCACGCGTGGCGTCTGCGCTTCCGTCTGCCAGGCACGGACGAGGCTGTCGCATGTGAAAGCGCGCCGCCGGACGCGATGATGAATCTTTTTGGTCCGGACGGATGCGGCTTTTTGGGCTAATCCACTTGACAAAACGTATTTTTGCGGTATATTGTATAGAAATATCTTTCTTTCCTGACGCACGCACTGAATTCCCATGAAAACCGAAAGGACCCGGAAATGATCCGACACACGATCCTGGCACTCGTATGCGCCGCACTTGCCGCCATGTCCGCTTCCTGCGGCTTTTTCCAGGCGAGGGAACAGTGCGCGAAGCTGGCGGACATCCGCGTCGGCATGACCCGGGAACAGGTCGCCGAAATCGCCGGGGAGCCGCTCAGCAAGGAGCTTTACAGCTCGGACAACCTCTGGTTTTACTACACCAGCCCGAAATGGTACGACGGCCTGGTCACGCAGGACGAGTGCACCCCGTTCCTTTTCGACGACGACGGCGTCCTGCAGGGCTGGGGACACCAGTATTTCCACGATCACGGCATCCTGTCCGTCTGGTCGCAGAAGGCCATCAACAGCGCCGTGTGGTTTTAACCTCTCTGAAAGCATTCGCATGTACCAGAAAAACGTCGAAATCCGCAACAAGGCCGGCATCCACTGCCGTCCGTCCAGCGTCATCATGTTCACCGCCGAACCGTATGCGGCCACGCACGAAATCCTGATCACCGGCCCGCGCGGCGCGTCCAAGCTCACCAGCATCCTGGACCTGCTCACCATGGGGCTTCAGAAGGGTGAGAAGGTCACGATCTCGGTGACCGGGGAAAAAGAGGAGGAGCTGTGCAAAAAGCTTGCGGAACTTTTCGAGACAGAATTCGATTTCACCTGACAACCGTTTGACCGGACGGGATACGGCATTCCGCGTGTTTTTTCTATGTTCGATGCGGACGCCCGGGCCGGAGGAGAGACTTTATGAACATCATCGTGATCGGAGCGGGCGAGCTTGGCCGTCTGCTGGCGTCCGCGCTCAGCGAGGAGGACCACGACGTCGTGGTCGTGGACAGCGACGCGGACGAACTCGCCCGGATCGCCGATAAATTCGACGCCATGACCGTCGCGGGAAGCTGTTCCAGCGTCAGGACGATGAAGCAGGCCGGGGCGGAGACCGCGGACGCCGTGCTGGCCGTGAGCGGCGACGAGGCGTCGAACATCCTGGCGTGCCAGATCGCGAACAAGCTCGGCGTGAAGCACACCGTATGCCGCCTCTACGGATACGACTGTTTCTCCGAGGACGACGGCATCAGCCCGGCGACCTACGGCCTCTGGCGCACATTCTCCTCGCCCGAGGAATCCGCCGAAAAGATCCTGGCGGTCCTTTCCAACCCGATCACCCTCGAATCCATTACCTTCACCCATCCGGACGCCGCCATGCTTGTGCTCGAGATCACGCGGTCCAGCGTCCTGCAGGGCGTCCGCATCCGCGACATCCCCGGCCCCGAGCTCCTCCGCAAGATACGGTTCGCCGCGCTCGTCCGCGACCGCCAGCTCCTCATCCCGCACGGCGACACCCTGCTGATTCCCGGAGACCGCGTGTACGTGGCCGGCCGCAAGGACGACATCCGGGCGTTCGTGGACTGGGCGACGCCGGAAAACGCCGGGAACCCGTCGCGGATCATCGTGTCAGGCGACGACGACGTCGGCGTGATCGTGGCGAAGCGGGCGCATGAGCTCGGATTCGGCGTCCGCATGATCGTGCGCGACGAAAAGACCGGCGAAATGATCCAGGACGAGATCCCGCCCGGGATCATGGTCCTGCACGGCGACCCCACCGACGGGTCCCTGCTCGACGACGCCGGGATCGCCGCCTCCGACGTCTTCGTGAGCGTGGGGGATGACGACGAGGAGAATATTCTGTCCTGCATCATCGCCAAGCGCCTCGGCGCGAAAAAGGTCATCAGCCTGACGCACCGCCCGGAATATATCCGCATCGCACGCGAAATGGGCCCGATCGACTGTGCGTTCAGCGCCACGCTCGTTTCCGCGAACTCCGTCCTGCGCCTCCTCGAGGGCGGAAACAAGCGCGTCGACGTCCAGCTCCAGAGTCTCAACGCCGCCATTTCCGAGTTCCGGATCGCCTCGGGCTCCCCGCTCTGCGGAAAAGCCATTTCCGCCGCGAACCTTCCCGCCAGCCTCGTCCTCGCGCTCGTCTTCCGCGGCGGCGAAATCTTCGCGCCCGCCGGCGACACCGTCCTGCTCGAGGGCGACATCGTGGTCGCGATCGTCACGCGGGACACCCGCCGCACGGTCGACAAGATCTTCCCTGCGAAATAATTCCTCCGGCTTATGAACCACAGGCTCATCCTTTTCTTCATCTGCGTGATTGCCGCCGCCGTCGGCCTCATGGAAACCTTTTCCGGCGTCATCGGCTTCTGCTGCCACGATACGCCCGCCGATGTCCGCGCGCTCCTGATCTGCGCCGCCGCCACGCTTACCGCCGGAGCCGCCGGGTGCGCCGTCTTCCGTCCGCGCACGGAACAGCACCGCAAGGCCGGTCTCCGCGAAGGCTACGCGGTCGCGGCGTTCGGCTGGTTCGCCGCCTCGGTCCTGGGCGGGCTGCCGTTCTTCTTCGTCGCGAAAATGCCGTGGTACGATGCCCTGTTCGAATCCGTCTCCGGGTTCACGACGACCGGCGCGGCGCTGATCCACCGCGGATACGTCCTGACGGACGGTTCTGTGCTGCCGGACGGCGTGGAGAGTCTGGCCCGCGGCGTGGTCTTCTGGCGCGCGCTGGAATCGTGGCTGGGCGGCATGGGGATCGTGGTGCTCGCGCTGGCGGTCCTGCCGATGTTCAACCGCGGCGGCCAGATGCTGTACAACGCGGAGACGCCCGGCCTGAAATCCGCCGACACCCAGATCGCCCCGCGCATCACGTCCTCCGCGAAAATCCTCTGGCTGATCTACCTCGGCATCACCGCCTGCGAGGCCGTCCTGCTGAAATTCGCCGGAATGGGCCTTTTCGAGGCGGTCTGCAACTCCTTCACGACGATCTCGACAGGCGGCTTCTGCACGCGGCAGGACAGCATCGCCGACTTCCACAGCACCCCGATCACGCTCATCGTCATGTTCTTCATGTTCGTTTCCGGCGTCAATTTCTTCCTGCATGTGCGCCTCCTCTCCGGCAAGACGCTCTCCTACTTCCGCGACGAGGAGTTCCGCGTCTACAGCTCCATCCTCGCGGGCGTCGCCTGCATCATCGCGGTCTCGCTGCTGCTCCAGGGGGACGCCTACCGCGTCGGCGCGGACCAGGGGTTCGTCTCCTCCATGGCCGTCGTCGGACGCGCCTTCCGCGACGCTGCGTTCCAGACGACCTCCCTCATGACCTCCACCGGGTTCGCCATCGGCGACTACTGCGCCTGGCCCTCCGTCGCGGTCGCGCTGCTCGTGGGGATCTCCGTGATCGGCGGCTGCGGCGGATCGACCGCCGGCGGACTGAAATGCGTCCGCGCGCTGCTGGTCTGGCGGCAGAGCCTGACCGAGGTCAAGCACAACATCTTCCCGCAACTCGTCACGGGCGTGTACCTGAACAACGTCCGCATGAAGGCGCCGGCCATCCAGAAGACCATCGCGTTCTTCACCGCCTACATCGGCGTCATCCTGGCCTTTGCGCTCCTGATCCCTGCAGTCTGCCCCGAATGCGGCTGGGAATCCGCCATCTCGATCTCCATCACCAGCCTCAGCAACGTCGGACCCGGCGCGGCGCAGGTCGGTCCCGCCTGCGATTTCGACTGGCTCACTCCGGCGGCCAAACTCCTGGCCGCCTTCGAAATGCTCATCGGACGTCTCGAACTCTTCACGATCCTCGTGCTCTTCCTGCCGTCCTTCTGGCGCAAGTGAACCGAACCGGTTTTCATCTCCTTTTCTCCTGACGAATGTCCGCATGAAACGAAGCCGCCGGAACCGTCCGAACAACGATTCCGGCGTCCTGTTTTTTTTTGAAGCGGTTTTTTTCCGGCCGCGGCCGTCAATCGGTTTTTCTGCGGCCGATCTTGATCTTTTCTTCCGGTACCTGGAAGACGTCGTCGCTGAACGTCACGTTGAGCTCGAATTCGCGCAGCAGGATGACTTCGTGACGATCCTCGCCGATGGTCGTCTTCGTGATGGTCGGCATCAGCACGCCGCTGCGTTTTTCGAAGCGGTCGGGCCGGGCGACGTAAAGGAACTCCTGTCCGTCGTCGGTATACAGGATCGTCTCCATCTTTGTCGTGACGAACGTATTTGCGTTCACATACATCACGTAGGGCGCGATCTCGACGTCGTCGCAGCGGCAGACCACGCGGTAATGGCGCGCGGCGCTGAGATACACAGTGGAAATCTCGATGTTGCTGAAAACGTCCTCAAGATTGTTGTTCGGGTGGGAGAACGAATTGAAGACATGGAACAGGCGGAGCTGGTGCCCCGTGATCTCGGTCGCCTTGCTCTTCTTCGGGTCGATCGTCCACGCGCGCCCTTCCTTGAACAGCAGCGAGGAAAACGGTTCGCCGTTGCGGTAGGAGATCTGCCGCTCGAAGTCCGGCTTCCGGAACTTGATCTCGGATTCGTACTGGTCCACCGCCGCCCGCGTGCGCTGCGTGAACGGGTTGTCGTCGACGTCCTTCTGCGATTCCTCCACGATCACCTGGCGGAGGATGTACGACTTGGCGTTCTTGAATTTGCCTTCGGGGTCCGTCGCCGCCTCCATGTGCTTGATGAGCTGTTCCACCGAAAGGTCGGCAGGTTCGCCGGGATCGTTCAGCCCCAGCATCTCCTCGATTTCGGCGTCGGAGAGCTTGCATGCGGGGAGCATGGCGCAGCACACGAAAAGAAAAAGAACGGAAGAGAGGAATCTGGTCATGAGAAAGCCTTTCCGGGAGGTTCACGAAAAAAGATGATAGACAGCAATATACCACATTCTCGCCGTAAATCAATAGCAATACGGCATTTTTTAAGAAAAAAGCCGGATTTCCGGGCCCGGGAGACAAGGCGGATAAGGAAGTGTCCGGCTCCGCGCGGAAACGTGCCGTTGCGAAGCAAGGCCCTGCCGTCGTGGAGGGCCTGCCCTCCCGCTTCGCTGGGGGATCGCTTTCGCGAGCCTCGGTGAACTCGTTTGCACGAGTTCGATAATCAGGTAACGAGGGACGCGAGGGGCAAATTTTTTAAGGTTAAGACGAGGTCTTTTTTTCTCCCTGTACTTGGGCGGAGCGCCTGTTTTTTTTTTTTTGAATTTTGCAAAAACCCGTTTGTTTTTTTGTTCTTTCGGAGTATAGTATAGTTTGGGAAAGGGACGATTGTGTCCTTTTTCCCTCAACCGGAGTGGTTTTTCTCCGGCTTCGTTCGGCTCATTTTTGTTCGACCATTACATATCACAACACCACGACAGAAAGGAAAGCGATCCATGCCCACCATCAGCAGCGGGACTTCAACCAACCTAAACATCTCCTCGGGTGTGTCCTACTTCGTCTGGTCCGCGGGAACCGTGTCCAGCACCACGGTGAACAGCAGCGGACTCCTGGACATCTACAACGGCGGCCGCGCCTTCGCCACGACCGTGAACTCCAAGGGCAGGTTCAATGTCTCCTCCGGGGGGTATGCCAGCGGCGTCACGCTGAACAAGGGCGACCTTTACATCACCTTCAGCGGCTCCGCCATCAATGTCACCGCCAACTCCGTCGGCTACATCGACGTCAAGAGCGGCGGCACGGCATTCAACGTCACGGTGTCGAAATACGGCGAACTGATGATCTCCTCCGGCGGCCTCGCGAATTCCGTCACGATCTACGGCACGAGCGGGTCGGGCGGCATCGCCTACGTCCGCACCGGCGGCGCGCTGAAAAATGCCGCCATCTCCGCCGGTAAGGCCATCATCTCCTCCGGCGGCTTGGCGAGCGGCACCACCGTCTTCTCCGGCGGAATCTTCTATGTCGACGGCGTCGCGAGCGCGACCGCGGTCAACTCCGGCGGAAGCATGATTCTCTCTTCCGGCGGTGTGGCGAACAGCACAACGGTCGACTCCGGCGGCAGTTTTGTTGTGAACTCCGGCGGCTTGGCGAAGAGAACCAATATCAACCCCGGCGGTGCATCTGCCACTGTCATGTACTCCGGCTCGGCGGTCGAAACCGAAGTTGACGCCGGCTCTTTGCTGACGGTTTCCTCCGGCGGCAGAGTAAACAGCACCACGGTCAGCGGGAATCTTTTCCAGCAGGCAAGCATGACAGTCTACAGCCTCGGCGTGGCGAACAACACCAAGGTTGAAGGTGCAGGCCATCTGGAAATCCTCTCCGGCGCTACGGCGACCAACACCTTCATCTACGGAAGCTTCACCCAGATCATCGGGAGTTCCGGCTACGCCAGGGGTGTCACGGTCGTTTCCAGCGGCGGCACGGCGAACAGCACCACGGTCAACGCCTACGGCAGTTTTGTTGTGCAATCCGGCGGCATCGCGAACAGCACCACGGTCAATTCCGGCGGAAGCATGAATGTCTCCTCCGGCGGCAGGGCGACCGGCGTCACGCTCAGTTCCGGCGGCACCCTGTTTGCCAGGGACGGCGGTACCGCCACCGACATCGTCACCTATGCGGGGGCGGACATCCGTGCGTACGGCGGCGTCTTTTTCGGCGTCACGATGAACGGCGGCTATCTTAATATTTACGGATCCAGTGTAGGCGGCGGTACGCCCGGAAGCGCGACCAACATCAACGTCAAATCCGGCCTGGTCGATGTCTGGGTCGGTACGGTGACCAGCATCACGATCGGCTCCGGCGCCAGCGCCGATGCCATCGGCTCCCAGATGACGCTCCCCGGAGCGTGCGGCGTGATCAGCAGCGCCACTGTGTACGGCACTCTCGGTGTCTCGAACAAGGCATACCAAGTCACAGTCAGTTCCGGCGGTATCGTGAATGTCTACGGCAGCGGTTTCGCGTCCGCCGTCACGCTGAACAACGGCAGTATGAACGTCTCCAGCGGAGCCTCTGCGGCCAACGTCGCAGTCTATAACGGCGGCAGCGCGGTCATCAACTCCGGCGGCGTGGCGAACTTCGCCACGGTCAGCTCCGGCGGCAACGCCTCGGTCTGCATCGGCGGCTCGGCAAACAGTATCACTGTCGCCTCCGGCGGCTACCTGGCTGTTTACAGCGGCGGTACCGCGACCAACGTCTTTAACACCGATGGCCAGGCCGCGATTTTTGGCGGCAAGATGCAGGACGTCAAGATCCATGTCGTCTCCGCTATGAGCACCGGCATCATGGTTTCCGGCGGTTCGATCGTCAACGCCACGCTCTGGTCGGATCAAGTCGGATGCCCCGCCTACATTAACGTTTCCAGCGGGGCGGCGAACAATATCACGGTCAGCTCCGGCGGCAGCCTGAGTATTCGTGCCAATGGTCTTGCGCAGGGCGTCTCCGCCTACTATGCCGGCCGCGTCACCGTCTACGGCGGCAGTGCGAACAGCGTCACGCTCAACTCCAACGCCTGGCTTGACATCTACGGCGCCAACATGAATTCGGGTGTGGGCGGCAGCGCGACCAATCTTACCGTCAACAACGGAGCCACCGCGAACGTCTACATCGGCACGGCGAACGGCGTGACCGTCAGCTCCGGCGGCGAGCTTTACGCCATCGGCTACTCCCCCACGTTTGGACAGGGCAGCGGCATCGTGAGTTCGGCCACGGTGTACGGCACCATGGGCGTCGATTACCGGGCAAACACCGTCACGATCATGTCCGGCGGCAGTCTCAGGATCGACAGTACCGGTGTGGTGACCAGCGCCAGGGTCAGCTCCGGCGGCAGCGTCAAGGTCTACGACAGCGGCGTCGCCTCCACTACTTATATGTACGGCGGCAGAATGGACGTTTCCTCCGGCGCGACGGCGAGCACCATTTGGGCCAGCGGCGGCGTGGTGAACGTCCTCTCCCGCGGTTCGGCGAGCAGCGCCACGGCGTACGGTCACGGCAGCATGGTCTTCAGTTCCGGCGCGACCGGCACGGCGATCAAGGAAAACGGCGGTTACGTGGCGGTGCGCGACGGCGCGAACGTGACGTTCGTGTCCAACACCTTCTCCGCGAATATTTGGGGGGATGAGGCCACTGCGCACTCCGGCACGATCGTGTCCGGCGGCGTGATCTACTCCGGCGGCACGCTGCATCTGCTCAAAGGCGGCCAGCTGGTCAGCAGCGCTATCGTCAACGCAAACGGCACACTCCAGGTCAGCGGCGGCCTCGCGGACAGG
>JAGCTY010000183.1 GCA_017963105.1 Lentisphaeria bacterium | reverse complement strand
GTGCCGGAGGCGTCCTTCTCCGCCTCGGTCACGGTGAACGTGTCGACGCCTTCGGATTCCCACAGGTACGCCTGGTCCTCGCCCGCCTTCTTCGTCAGCACGGACACCTTGTCGGCGGCCATGAACGCGGCGTAGAACCCGACGCCGAACTGGCCGATGAGCTCGGGCGCGGAGGCGGGGTTCTCCTCCTGCGCCTTCTTCAGCTCGGCGAGGAATCCGCGCGAACCGGAGTGCGCGATGGTGCCGAGGTTTTCGACCAGCTCGTCCTTCGTCATGCCGATGCCGTTGTCGGAGATCGCCAGCGTGCAGGCGGCTTCATCGGCTGTGATGCGGATTTCTCCCTCGCTGGCGAGTTCGGGACGGGTCAGCGCCAGAAAACGCCGTTTGTCCAGCGCGTCGGCGGCGTTCGCGATCAGCTCGCGCAGGAAGATTTCCCTGTTCGAGTAGATCGAGTTGATCATCATGTTGAGCAGTTCTTTGACTTCGGCTTTGAATTGGATATGTCTGGACATAACTCTGTCTCCTTTGTTGTACGTTTTCGTGTTTTCGTTTCGCTCGTCTTCCGGCAATGCGGCGGGCATCTTCAGTGGAGGGCTTGCCCTCCTTATTTCCTTGAAGCCTTCTTCGCGGGTTTCGCGGGGGCCGATGCGGATTTCTTCGGCGTCGTCGGGTTGCCGAGGCTCGCGTTTGCGCCCTTGTAATCGTTGCAGTAGAACCCGGAGCCGACGAAGATCACGCCGGATCCCGCGCCGATCTTGCGTTTCAGGGCATCCTTGCCGCATTCCGGGCATGTTTTCAGGTGGTCTTCGGTCATCTGCTGGAATTTCTCAAACTCGTATCCGCAATGCTTGCAGACGTATTCGTATGTGGGCATCTCGACTTGTCCTTGTTGTTTCAGCGGCGGATCCGCGGAGAGGAATGGTTTTCCGGCGGCCCGCATCCGTGTTGAGGGGTTGTGTCTGGTTGTTTTTTTCGATTTGGATAAGCATACTTTGTGCCAAATCGCCGCAGTCGGCGTTCCCGCCTCGAATCGTGCATGGACAGTCTGCCATTTGTCCTGTGCCGTGCGACATTCTGTCCCAATTCCGTGCCAAAGTGTGCCGTTGTGGTTCCCGGCAGGAGAGAAATGTGCAGCAGGGGGGGTGAGTTCCGGTCAAATCAGAAAAAAACGCCCGGACGATGAAATCGTCGAGACGGGGCGGGGCCGTGGATGGGAGGAGCTGCCGGGGATTCGTCCGCGCAGAAACTGCCTACGCGGAGGCCGGGCGGCACCAGATGTTTTCCGCCTGCGCGGTCGGGATGTCCAGCAGCCGTCCGTCGTCGGCCGTGACGCGCACGCTGGAACGGTCGAGCGAGAAGCCCTCGACGGTGACGGCGTCGCCGGGCTTGACGCCCAGTCCCGGTACGGCGTCCGGCGCGAGGTTGCGTCCGAATTTCTCCACGAGGACCTTTGCGCCGGGCTTGCAGTCGGAGAGGACCGCGAGGCCGGGCAGGGACATTGCTTCGGTCAGGTAGGTCTGCAGGGCGCGCGCATCGGTGCGTTTCTCGATGGCCTCCGAGAACAGGATGAAGCGGCTGATGGTGTCGCAATCGATCAGGTGTTCCAGGCGGCACGCGGTGTCCGACGCTTTTTCCAGTGGCAGGCCGAGGATTTCGGAGAAGAACTTCTTCAGCACGCCGTGATGGTGGATGACGTCCTCCGCGATGAGGCGCCCTTTCTCCGTGAGCTGCACCGGGTAATGCGTGTTGTACACGATGCACCCCATCTTCTCCAGCTGGCGGAGCGCCCCGGTCACGGACGGCATCTTCACGTTCAGCTTCGCCGCGATCTCCTTGGCGTGGGCGTGCCCCTCGACCGCGATCAGTTCGGCGATCGCTTCGAGGTAGTCTTCCAGGCTTTCGGTCAG
>JAGCTY010000182.1 GCA_017963105.1 Lentisphaeria bacterium | reverse complement strand
GGCGCGGCCGGAGGCTTCACTTCGGGCCCCTTAGTCTCGCGGAGCCGCCGCGCTGACGCGCGACGCCTCCGCGAGCCCGCATTCCCGAAGCGAACCTCCGCTCCGCGCCCCTCGCCCGTGTGCCGTGACGCCTCCGAACTTTTGTCAAAAAAAAAAGACATTTCCCCCCTTGCATTACCGTATCGGATATGATATACTTGCAACATGCAAAGGAAAAACAAGGCAGACGAGGCGGCGAAGGCCGCGTTCCTGAAGAAGGTCGCCGCGCTGTGGCCAGTGGCGCGCGGCACGGTGTCCCTGGTGCGCAAGCCGTGCAGCCGCAAGGCGTGCAGGGCCTGCGCGTCGGGCGAGCGGCATCCCGCGCTCATCTTCACGTGCCGCGTCGGCGGCAGGGGCAGGTGCCTCCACGTTCGCAAGGCCGACGAGGCGCTCGTGCGCAGGGCGACCGAGAACTGCCGGAAGCTGGAGGCGCTGCTCGCGGAGGAAGGCGTGAGGCTGATCGGGTCCCTGAGGGAGGCGGATGCGGACTGAGCGACAGTCCAGCGGCTGCATGTGCGCGAAGCTGCTCGCGCACATCGCGAGCGAGGCCCGGAAGGACGAGGAGATCGCGTACCTCAAGGCCAAGGTGGCGCGCCTGGAGAGGGAGCGGGGCAAGGCCGTCCGGGACGCGAAGGAGGAGCCTTACGAGGAGAACACGCCGTCCTCGAAGCAGAACTTCAAGAAGGATACGCCCCAGGAGATGCGCACACGGCAGGGCGGGGCGAAGGAGGGGCACGAGGGGCACGGGCGGGCAAAGGTCGCCGCCGACGACGCCGACGAGAGGATGGTTGCGGAAGCGCCCGCCGTCTGCCCTGACTGCGGGACGCCGCTCGTCGCCGTCGCGCCGAGGGAACGAGTCCTGAGGGACGTGCCGCCGCCGAGGTTCACGACCGCCCACTGGGACGTGGGGCGCGGGATGTGCCCGCGCTGCCACAGGACGTTCGAGGGCGAGGTGCCGGGCGCGATGCCGCGCTTCGCGGCGACGAACCGCGCTCTTGCGCTCAACGCGGACGACCACTACCGCCACCACATGACCGTCGGCACGATCGCGCGGCGCATGGGGTTCAACAAGAGCACGATCCTCGACGAGATGAAGGCCCTTGCCGCGATCCTGAAACCGTGCGTGTACAGGCTGTGGCGCTGGTTCCGGGAGTCGCCCGTCAGACACGCGGACGAGACCGTATGGCCGTGCAACGGCGCGCGCCACCAGTACGGCTGGGGGTTCTTCGCGAGGTTCGTCGCGCTCTTCCTGTTCTGGAAGACGCGCGGCGGGGTCGTGCCGCAGATCGTGCTCAACGGCGTGAAGTGCGGCGTCACGGTGCACGACGGGTACACGTCGTACGACAAGCCGTGCAAGGACATGAGCCAGCAGTGCTTCGCGCACCTCAAGCGGAGGTTCGAGCGGCTCCTGAAGAAGGAGCCCGGGAACAGGGAGTACCTCGCATTCGTCCCGAAGTTCTGCGAGCTGCTGTCGCGGGCGATGAAGCTCAGGGGCAGGGGGCTCTCGCCGGAGGACTTCGCCCGCGAGGCGAGGGAGATCAAGCAGAAGATCGAGGAGATGGTCGACAGCCCCGCGCGGGACGCCGCGCTCCAGAACCTCCAGAACGTGTTCCGGGAGCGCAGGGACGAGATGTTCCGCTGGGCGGAGAGTCCGGAGATTCCCGCCGACAACAACCTCGCCGAGCGCGGCGTGAGGGGGCTCGTCATCGCCCGCAAGACCAGCTTCGGCGGGCAGTCCGAGGACGCGCTGTGGGTGCGCGAGGTGATGCAGTCGGTCATGGAGTCGCTCGCGCTCCTGTACGACGACCCCGCCGAGGCGCTCGAAATGGCGCTGGACATCTACGCGAAGACGGGCAGAAAGTCCGCCGTTCGGGACTTTCTCTTCCCGAAGCTCATGCCCAATCGGCGACCTGGGAAGCCGACGGCGGCTTGAACTGTACCCCGTCTCGCATCCAAGGCGTGTGCGTCACACTGGTACTGGTGCTGCCAACTGAGCGCTGACCGTTTGCACACTAGCTAGGGGCTCTCCCGAAATCACAGGGGGACGCACTTCACTGACCGCATACAGCCGGAGGTTGTCAGGCGGTGAACGTTTTGCTATAATCCTCAAACTCAGAACCCCCTAACAAGGAAACAACAATGAATGACAATCAACAGAAAAGCACTAACTGGGTGGCCGTCATCACGATGATGTTCATCTACGGCATGATCTCGTTCGTCACGAACCTGGCCGCGCCGATGGGCAAAGTATGGCTTCTGCAGAAGGGCATCGACGGCTCCAACATGCTTGGCATGATGGGCAACATGATGAACTTCCTCGCCTACCTCTTCATGGGCATTCCAGCCGGCAAAATGCTTACCAAGTGCGGCTACAAGAAGACGGCGATGATCGGCATCGCGACGGGCTTCGTCGGTGTCCTCATCCAGTTCCTC
>JAGCTY010000022.1 GCA_017963105.1 Lentisphaeria bacterium | reverse complement strand
TACGGAGCTCAAGGTTGTGCGTGCCGTCCTCCTGGATGATGTAGATGGAGGGCTCCATGACCTCGGACGGAAGGCGGGGCCATGCCGCGATGGCGCTCTGCGTGCCGCCGCCGCGGCCGAATCCGCCGCCGAATCCGCCGGGACGGCCGCCCTGTCCGGGACGGCCCTGGCCCATGGCGGGCTGGGCGGGCTGTTTCGCCGCGCCGAAGACGCCCTGGCGGAGTTCGCCGCCGACGTTGCCGGTCAGGTTCCAGGTCAGGCGGTTGGTTTCGAACGTGGTCGCGAGAGACTGCTGCTCGGGCGCGGCTCCGTCGTATTCGATCTTGAAGTTCACGAGGTCTGCGTGGTCGTAGTCCATATCGGCTCCCTGGGCGGCCACGAAACGCAGCCGCGTGATGCCTTTGAGGTTGATGGAGAATTCTTTTGCCTTTTCGCCGGATTTCATTTCCTTGGATTCCCAGAGGAGCTTCATCGTGCTGCCGGAGGCGTCGTACCACTGGAAATTCACGCTGCCGCGTCCGTTGGTGTCGTCGTCGATGCCGACCGCGCCGGTCGCGCGCACGGCCTTGCCATCGAGCTTCAGGATGAACTCGCCTTCGGCGTGGAGGCCGACGGAGTGGGCGTTGTACCGGACGCCGCCGATGCTGAGGGGATTACCCTCGACCGACTGGTTCAGGCGCGCCTGGTCGAAATAGCCGAGCTGCATGTACGGCGCCGAGAGTCTCAGCTGATCCGCGGTCCATTCTGCGGCGCAGAGCGAACCGACGGAGAGCGAGGCACAGAGAAGCGCGGGGATGAGGCGTTTCAAACGTGTCATGATCGTATTCCTTACGTTAGGGGGTGGTGCGGCGCCGCGGAAAGCACGGCGCGTATTTACAAGTACAGAATGTACTGAAATATACCACGCGCCGGAAAAAAAACAAGCGCCGGAGCGGGGGATTCTTTGGGAAATACAAGGAAATCCGACGGATGTAACGTGAAATAACGTTGCGGAGCGCCGACGGAACCGGCAGCCGGCAGAGTTCATCCGGCTTTTTATGGAAAAGAACTTGCAAAACAGAAAGGAAGATGGTATATTTGCGTGCAAAAAACAAACAGGAAACGAAGGAAACCGACATGCAGAACGACGACACGGACAAATCGAATCCGCCGGGATCCGGGAAACTCGACATTTCCGAATACATCCCCGGACACGACCTGAAAAATGGGACAGCCGGCGAACAAACTTCGCAGCATTCCGCCGGGGAAGAGGAAAACGGGCGAAAACGTCTTGCCGTCGAACGCGCCTTTCGCGAAGATGCCGCGGCGGGGATGCAATCCAAAAGAAAACGCACATCCCCCTGGGAGATGTTCTTGTCTTTGCTCGTGATCCTCTTGATTATGGGGCTTTTCCCCGTATGGTTTGTGGGCACCCTCATCATCGGCATGGGGTCACTTCACAAAGGGTTTTATTTCCCACTCTGGTCCCTGTTTCTCCTGAGCCTGGGTGTTTGTCTCTTTACATTGTTATCCCATGCGAGAAAACTCAGGAACATTTCAGCCTGCGTCATTCTCGCCTGCGTTCTGGGTTTCTTCGGGTTCCGCGCCTGGACCTGGTGGACGGTCGACCGTTATCCGGTCGTGAAGGAGGTCGACTGGAGACAGTACAGGCCGTTTGAGGAGGGAAACAAGCTCGTCAAGGTGGAAATCCCCGCGGAATATGCGCTGAACGCCGGCGAAGGCTATCCACGACTGGACGGCGCGTATGCGCTTTACCCGATCTACGCGGCCATGGCGCAGGGGATGTACCCGGAGAACATCGCGACGAACCGCCAGTTTCTCTGCACGGACGGATCGGACTATGTCTACGGGGGGCTGCTGAATGGCGGTTCGGACCTGGTCTTTGCATTGGCGCCGTCGAAACAACAGCAGGAAGTTGCGGAAAAGACCGGCTTGGAATATGAGCTGACGCCATTCTGCAAGGACGCCTTCGTCTTCTACGTGAACGCGAAAAACCCGGTCGACAACCTCACGACGGAACAGATCAAGGGCATTTATTCCGGGCGGATCACGGACTGGAAGGAAGTCGGCGCGCCGTTCAGCACGAAGATCATCCCGTTCCAGCGCAACGAAGGCAGCGGCAGCCAGACGACGCTTCAGAAGCTGATGGGCGACACGCCGATCATGCCGCCGCTGAAGGAGGACCGCCTCGGCGGCATGGGAGACATCATCAACGACACAGCCAACTACCGGAACTATAAGGCCTCGCTCGGCTTTTCGTTCCGCTACTACTCCACGGAACTGCTCCGCAACGACCAGATCAAGCTGCTGTCGATCGACGGCATCGCGCCGACCGTCGAGAATATCCGCAACGGTACATATCCGCTTGTCGCGACGGCGTACATGGTCACGGTCCGTCCGCGTTCGGAGAACACGCGGAAGATCGTGGATTTCATGCTTTCACCGGAGGGGCAGAAGCTCGTCGAGGATACCGGATACGTCTCCCTCGGGACGCCGACGCCGCCCGCCCGGTAAGCGTCGCGGACGAGCTGATTCCCCCTCCTGTTTTCTATGCGCTCCGTCACACATGCGCGACAGGCGCGACACAAAATAAAAAGCATAAAAACACTTGAAATAAAGGGTTCTGGGATGTATATTATAAGATGGTTTTTGTTTCTAAGATATTGCTAACATATAAAACAACCGGGAAAGGATCCCCAAACCATGTTCAACATGAAAAAAATCATCATCTCGCTCCTCGTTATCGCCGCGATCGGCATGACCTGGTATCTCATCAAGTCCTACAAGGAAGAGGCCATCTACAGGAACCCGGCGTTCGCATCCGGTAACGGCCGCCTCGAAGCGACCGAGATCAACATCGCCGCCAAGCTCGCCGGCAAGATCGAACAGCTCCTGGTCGACGAGGGCGACTATGTGAAGGGCGGTCAGACGCTCGTCCAGATGCAGACCAACACGCTCAAGGCGGAACTTGAACAGGCAAACGCCACGATCAAGGTGAAGGAAGCCGAGCTCGAACAGGCCAAGGCGCAGCTCCAGGTCGAGGAAGCCTCGCTCGCCGCGGCGAATGCCTCGCTCGCTTCCGCGAAGTCCGCGCTCGCCGCCAAGGTCAGCACGTACAACAACGCGAAGAGCCGCTATGAACGCTCGAAAGAACTGATGGAAAAGGACGTCACGTCCCGCCAGACCTTCGAAAACGACGAGGCCATGTTCCAGTCCGCTGCCGCCGACGTCGATGCCGCAAAAGCCGACATCCAGAGTGTCGAAGCCTCCATCCAGAGCGTCGAAGCCACGATCGCGTCCGACAAGGCCGCCATCGTGAAGGCCGAAGCCTCCATCGCCGCGGCGAAAGCCGACGCCGACCGCGTCCAGGCCGACATTGATGACAGTACGCTCACCGCTCCGCTCGACGGCCGCATCCAGTACCGCATCGCCGAAGTCGGCGAAGTCCTCAGTTCCGGCGGCCGCGTGCTCAATCTCGTCGACCTCACCGACGTCTACCTGACCTTCTTCGTCCCCGAAGAAACCGCCGGCCAGATCGCGCTCGGCGCGGACGCCCGCATTCTGCTCGACGCAATGGACAGCGTCGCGATCCCCGCCTCCATCTCCTACGTCGCCAGCGTGGCGCAGTTCACGCCGAAGTCCGTCGAAACCAGAGTGGAACGCGAAAAACTCATGTTCCGCGTGAAGGCGAAGATCGACCCCGCCCTCCTCAAGCAGTATGTCGAATACGTCAAGACCGGTATCCCCGGCGTCGCCTGGGTCCGCCTCGACGACAAGGAACCCTGGCCGGACTTCCTCAAGACTCCGAAGGAGAAGGGTGAAGCCGTCCCCGTTTCCGCCGACAAACCCGCCGACAAACCCGCCGAAGCGAACGAAACGGCCGCAAAATGAGCAACTCACCCTCCAATGAGGGCGTGAACATCGAACCGGTCGTCAGTTTTCAGAACCTGGCTCTGAAATACGGCAAGACCCTGGCGCTCGACCATGTCACGCTCGATATCCCCGCGCGCAAGGTGATCGGCATGATCGGCCCCGACGGCGTGGGCAAATCCACCCTGCTGTCCCTCGTAACCGGGGCGCACGCCATGCAGGAAGGCAATCTGCGCGTCCTCGGCGGCGACATGCGCGACCGGGACCACCGGAACAAGGTCTGCCCGAAGATCGCCTACATGCCCCAGGGACTCGGTAAAAACCTGTATTTCACGCTCACGGTCGAGGAAAACCTCCAGTTCTTCGCGCGCCTCTTCGGTCATAACGCCGCCGAGCGCCGCCGCAGGATCGACCGCCTGACAAAAAGCACCGGCCTCTATCCCTTCCTCAACCGTCCGGCAGGCAAGCTTTCCGGCGGCATGAAGCAGAAGCTCGGCCTCTGCTGCTCGCTGATCCACGACCCCGACCTGCTTGTGCTCGACGAACCGACCACCGGCGTCGACCCGCTCGCACGCCGCCAGTTCTGGGACCTGGTCGACTCCATCCACGAAGCCCAGGAGAACATGAGCGTGATCGTGGCGACCGCCTACATGGACGAAGCCCAGCGCTTCGACTGGCTGATCGCCATGAACGACGGCAAGATCCTCGATACCGGCACGCCCGCCGAACTGCTGGCGAAAACCGGGAAGGACAACCTCGACGACGCGTTCATCGAGCTGCTGCCGGAAGAACTCCGCGCAGGCCACAAGGAACTCGTCGTGCCTCCGCTCGAAGTCAGCGAAGGCGACGGCTACTCCATCGAGGCCGAGGGCCTGACCAAACGCTTCGGCTCGTTCACCGCCGTCGACCACGTCAGCTTCCGCATCCGCAAGGGCGAAATCTTCGGCTTCCTCGGCTCCAACGGCTGCGGCAAGACCACCACTATGCGAATGCTCACCGGCCTCCTGCCCGCCACCGAGGGCGTCGCCAAGCTTTTCGGCAACCCCATCGACGGCAGTTCGCTCGAGACCCGCAAGCACCTCGGCTACATGACGCAGCTCTTCTCCCTCTACGGCGACCTGACCGTGCGCCAGAACCTCGTGCTCTACGCGCACCTCTACCAGATCCCGGAAAGCGAGATCCCCGGACGCGTCGACGCCCTGCTCGAACGATTCCAGCTGAAGGAGATCGAGGAAAAGCTTCCGAAGGACCTCCCGCTCGGACTGAAGCAGCGCCTCTCCCTCGCCGCGGCGGTCATCCACAATCCCGAGATCGTGATCCTGGACGAACCGACCTCCGGCGTCGACCCCGTTGCCCGCGACCTCTTCTGGGAGCTCATTATCGAGCTTTCGAGAAAAGACAAGGTCACGATCTTCATCACGACCCACTTCATGAACGAGGCCGGACGCTGCGACCGCATCTCCCTGATGCACTGCGGACGTTCCCTCGTATGCGACACCCCGGCGAACATCGTGGCGCAGCGAAACGCCTCCACGCTCGAAGAGGCGTTCATCGGCTGCCTGGAGGACGCCGACCCGGAATCCAACAAGGCCGCCTCGGAATCCTGCCTGCAGAACGAAGAGACCGTCGAAGAGGAGGCCCCGAAGAAGACCGGCTTCCTCGGCTGGCTCAGCTCCAAGTTCAGTTTCCAGCGCTGGTACACCTGCTACTGGCGCGAACAGCTCGAACTCATGCGCGACCCGATCCGCGCCACGCTCGCGCTCTTCGGCGCCCTGATCCTGATGGTCGTCATCGGGTACGGCATCAACATGGACGTGGAAAACCTGTCGTTCGCCATCCTCGACAACGACCAGACCGAAAAGAGCACGAACTACGGACTGAACCTCTCCGGTTCGCGGTACTTCGACCAGCATCCGGACGTGAAAAGCCATGCGGAGCTGGACAGACGCATGGCGAACGGCGAGCTCAGCGTCGTGGTCGAGTTCCCGCCCAAGTTCGGCAAGGACGTCGACGACGGCAATTCGCCCGAGGTCGCATTCTGGATCGACGGCGCGAACCCGACCCGCGCCTCGACCATCAACGGCTACGCGGCTCTGGTTCACAATGACTGGCTGAACAATCTCGCGCAGTATTCGCCCGGCAGTCAAAGCAACAGCCAGATCTCCGTCCAGACGCGCTACCGCTACAACCCGGACGTGGCTAGTCTGCCCGCCATGGTCCCCGCGACCATCCCGATCCTGCTGATGATGATCCCGGCCATCCTGGCCGCGCTCTCCGTCGTCCGCGAGAAGGAAATGGGCTCCATCACCAACCTGTACGTGACGCCACTCACCCGGACGGAGTTCCTGCTCGGCAAGCAGTTCCCGTACCTGATCTTCTCCATGGTCAGCGCGTTCCTCCTCATCGTGATGGCCGTCACCATCTTCGACGTCCCGATCAAGGGAAGTTTCCTGACGCTGATCGTCTCGCTGCTCGTCTACTGCGTGGTCTCCACGGGCTTCGGCCTGCTGGCGTCCTCCGTGACGCGCAGCCAGATCGCCGTCATCTTCCTCACCATGCTCGCCACGATGCTCCCCTCGGTCCAGCTCTGCGGCCTTACCAACCCGGTCGAAACGCAGAAGGGCGCCGCGCTCCTCATCGGCAAGATCTACCCTGCCACGCACATGCTCCTGATCAGCCGCGGCGTCTTCAACAAGGCGCTCGGCTTCGCGGACCTGCACCATGAGTTCATGATCCTGGTCATCACGGTCCCGATCATTCTCGGTCTCGGCGTCCTCTGCCTGAAAAAACAGGAGTCCTGACCATGATGCAAGCGATCAAAAACATCTTCCAGCTCGGGAAGAAGGAAATCCTCAGCCTCTGCCGCGACTGGCTCCTCATGGCGCTGATCATC
>JAGCTY010000181.1 GCA_017963105.1 Lentisphaeria bacterium | reverse complement strand
CGTACCGCCAACATCATGGACAACCTCATCGCGGCCGGCAAGGCTGTTCCGATGATCATCGTCATGGATTGCGGCGACATGAAGGCCAACTCCTACGTCGGTCGCTCCGGTGGCGGCGGCATGGGCGGCTTCGGCGGCATGATGGGCATGGGCGGCGGCGGCGTCAACGAGATCTTCGTGAAGGAACTCATCCCCTTCATCGACAAGACCTTCCGCACCATTCCGGATCGCGATCACCGCGCCATGGCGGGTCTCTCCCGCGGCGGCGGCCAGACCTGGAGCACCGTTACCTCCAACCTCGACATGTTCGGTTGGCTCGGCAGCTTCTCCGGTCTCTTCGGCATGCAGGGCGCTGTTGAAAACGCCTACAACGGAGCTCTCAAGACTGCGAAGGAAGATCCTTCCAAGAAGCTCCATGCCATCTTCATCTCCCACGGCGAAGCTGAAAACGCCGATGGCCCGCGCAATATCGCGAACCAGATGAAGGAATACGGCCTCCCGGTGACGTTCTACATGTCCCCCGGCACGGCCCACGAATGGCTGACCTGGCGTCGCAGCCTCCGCGAATTCGCTCCGCTCCTGTTCAAGGGCATCTGATCGAATCGCGTGAGTCCTTCGGCTGATTTATCATCAGCCAGCTGATTCCCGGCCGGACACCGCCTCATAACGGTGTCCGGCCTTTCTTATGCCCGGAAACCCGCCTCTTTTTCGAAGTACACGAATTCTTCCCTCGGACTTGTTTCGTGGGACGCCGCCCGCAGGAAGATCACCTGGTCAAAGCTCTTCCGCTTCGAGCTTGTCCTGTTTCTGCTGCCCTATGCCGCCGTCGCGTTGATGATCCTTTCGTTTCCGGCGGCGTATTTCCGCGGCGTGTTCAGGCTGACCTCCCTTTCCAATCTCTTTTCCTATTGGCTCTTCCCGACGATCCCGAGCCTGTCGAACGACATCCTGTTATCCGGGATGCACTTCACGATCTTGATCCTGATGCCGTTTGCCGTCCTCGGCCCCATCCTGTCCACCCCAAGACTTTGCCCTCGGCTCAAAGCCTCTTTCAGGCAAATAACGTAAAGAAAACGCCCCTCGGAATGAGGGGCGCATGTTCGATCGGAGAAACTGTGGAACGATCACTGTTGCGGCTGGCGGCGACGGCCGGGTCTTCCGGCAGGCGTTTCCGGCGCGCTCTGAGCGGCAGGATTCAACAGATCTTCCGCGCCCGGCGTTACGACCGTCGTCTTCACATGCGCGAGCACGGGATCGAGGTCGCGTTCGGCGGACATGTTGAACACCGGTTCGCCATCGATGTTGAAGTGGACGCGGTGGATGCCGACGCAGCGTTCGCGTCCCCGGAGCGAAGTCTCGCCGTGGTAGGCGATCATGAGGTTGCCGAAGTCGTCCATGAAGAACGAATTGTGGCCGGGGCCCCACTTGTTCGGCACGGAGTAGAACGACAGGACCGGGGCGTTGCTCTTCGTCCAGGATTTCAGGTCCAGCAGGTCGGCGTTCTCGTCCGCGGTCAGCAGGCCGAGCGCGTAGGTGTAGCCGCCCGCGTCGCCGCCGGAGAAGGTCAGGTAGACCTTGCCGTTCGCGTTGAACGAATACGGCCCCTCGTTGTTGATGGTGCCGCGGACGTTCTCCCAGCCGTAGAGCGGCCGGGACAGCTGCACGGGGTCGGACGTGAGCACGCCGGGGTTCTTCTCGTCGACCGAGGCGATGTACAGCATGGAGCCGGTGTCGCGCGGCGAGCCGATGCCGACGCGGTAGGACCACACGTAGTAGGACTTGCCGCCGGCCTTGAGGTAGGTCATATCGAGCGAGATGCCGCCGTCGCCGACGCCCTTGCCGTCCTTCTTCAGGATCTTCACCGGGTCTTCCCACGAAGCCGGGTCGATGATGCTCGCGCCCTTCTTCAGCTTCATGTAATGGCACTGCGGTCCCCACGACCTGGGACCGACCGCGAAGAGGATGTAGAGGTCGTCGCCGATCACGTGGAACTCGGGCGCCCAGAAAGTCTGGATGAGCTGGCGGGCTTCATCTTTGTCGAGAATCAGGTGCTCCTTCACGCCGTCGGCGAAAAGGTCGTGCGGATTGTCGGCCTCGCGCACGTACAGCCCGATGTTGTTCCGGGCGTCGGTCGTGGCGATGAAGTAGAATTTGCCGTCCCACTTGAAGACGACGGGGTCGCCCCACGCGCGGGCGAGCGGGAACCCATAGGATTCGTTCTGAATTGTGCCGGTGATCTCATATTTGCCCGGCTTGTCGAACTGCACGTTCGAGGCGTCCCACTTCACGGGCTTGACGGTCGTGGATCCGTCGGAATACACGATCTCGGCTTTCACCTTCGCGAGGTCGTCCGCCGAAGCCGCCAGAACGTTTTCGGGCACGCGCGCCGCGACGGAGACGAGGTGTCCCCAGTGCAGCGCCGCACGGTCCACTACGGAACGCGGCACGAAAACTCTACGGGGCGAATTGTTTTCCAGGAGGCCCACGCCATTCGGTTCCAGAATTTCCAGCGGTTTTTCTAGTTCCATCTCGACATCATCGCGCAGACCGGTTGTTTTGCCCGGCGTGCCGAAATCTGTGATTTCCGTTGAGTATGGTTTCCCGGATTCGGACTGCCACTCGAAGGTGTAGTAGGAATGATACCCCGATGGCAGGCCAATGTGCTCAATGAACCCGATCTGCTCGGTCGTGCCCATATCGACCAGCACCTGTTCGGAGAAATGGATCAGGTCCTTCGTGGTCCAGAGCAGGACTTTCCCCCTGCTCTCCTCGTCCGGCGTGCCGTCCTCGTTCGTGCGGACCGCCATGATGCCGTACCCGCCGTCCTTCATCGGGAAGATGATCGGGTTCTTCACGCATTTCGGGCGGATGGTGTTCTGTTCGGTGAGCGTGGCCTTCGCGAAGAGGATGCCGTAATTCTCGTTCATCGCTGTGAAGTTCTTCCCGTCGGAGCTGCGCGCGAAGTGAACGGACCGCGCGAGGCCGTCGGGATAGCTGTTGGGTTCGGCGGTTCTGGTGTAAACGAGGATCTGCTCCGTGCCCGGTTCGTACTCCGGGAATGCGGAAACGACGGCGGACGTGCAGAATGCGGCAGCGCAAAGCATCATGCCTGCGAAACGGGATGTTCTCATGTCGTACTCCATTATGAGAATGAGGGGTTGGTAAGGAATCGAATCCGTTAAAAACTATAGCAGGATTCGAGCGGAATTCAAGGCGGAATCGGAGCAAATCACGGCTTTCGGAACGCTTTATCCGACAAAGATGCGTTATAAAAACGTTAAAAAAGGCCAACCGGTCGGTCGTACCGGCCGGTTGACCTCGGTCATTCGATGTTGATCGAAGCGATCCGAATCGAATCACTCTTCCGCGGTGAGCTTGTTCTGGAGCTCGCGCATTTTCTCGCGGTAGGCCGTGGGATCGGTCTGGCGGAGCGCCTGGACTTCGCGGTATTCATCCGGGAACTTTTCCTGGATCTGGCGGATGACGTTGTTGTTCGCGCCGCGCGCACCGGGCTGCTGGGCACCGCCCATGCCGCCCATCATGCCGCCGCCCATGCCGCCGCGTCCGCCGGCAGGCGTGAGCGTGATCTTGTTCTGCTGCGCGAGTTCATTGAAGGAACGCATCGCAGTCGCGGAATCGGTCTTGTCGGTTTCGAGGAACTTGTCGATGGCTTCCTTTTCCTTGTTGAGGAATTCGATCGTCCGCGCTTTCTGCTGTTCGGCGGTTTCCGGGAGTTCGACTTCGGCCTTCTTCGCGAGCTCGAGGAGCTTGGCGTTGGCTTCGTCGATGGACTTCACAATCTTGTCGTAAGCTTCTTTGTCCTTCTCCGCGATCTTCTTCAGAGCCTGTTCGCGCGGGGTTTCGGCTTTCAGGCGTTCGATCGTCTGCTGGAGCTGGCCGCTACGGGCACCGCCCATACCGCCCATGCCGCCCATACCCGGACCCATGCCGCCCATGGCACCGCCGCCGAAGCCGCCGGCACCCATGCCGCCCATGCCGCCCATGGCACCACCGCCGAAGCCGCCCTGGCCGCCGCCGAAGCCGCCCT
>JAGCTY010000180.1 GCA_017963105.1 Lentisphaeria bacterium | reverse complement strand
CTATGTGCGCGAGGGCGGCATCGACCCGGATCTCTTCTTCGACGATGACGGAAAGACCTATCTCCTCACGGCGCAGGGCGCGGGCGAAATCCATCTGGCCGAGATCGACCTGAAGACCGGGCGTCTGCTCTCCCGCAGCGAGATCATCTGGCGGGGCACCGGCGGACGCTGCGCCGAAGGGCCGCACATGTACAAGAAGGACGGCTGGTACTACCTCATGATCGCCGAGGGCGGCACCGAATACGGCCACAGCGAGACGATCGCGCGCAGCCGCGGCCTCCGCGGACCGTTCGAGGGCTGCCCGTCGAACCCGATCCTTTCCCACGCTTTGGCGCGGGGCTACCAGAACCCCATTCAGGGCACCGGACACGCCGACCTCATCCAGGCGCACGACGGCTCGTGGTGGATGGTCTGCCTCGGGTTCCGCGTGCTCGGCGGATTCCACCATATCACCGGACGCGAAACGATGCTTGCGCCGGTCAAGTGGGACGAAAACGGCTGGCCGGTCGTGAACGGCAACGGCGCGATCTCGCTCGATATGAACGTGCCGACGCTGCCGCAGGTCCCGGTCGCGAAGAAGCCCGCCCGAACGGAATTCGACACGCCGGAACTCGGGCTGGAATGGAATTACAACTGCGCTCCGCGAACCGAAAACTACTCCCTGACCGAACGCCCCGGCTGGCTGCGCCTGAAAGCAAGTCCGGTCTCCATCGACAACTCCAATTCGCCCACGTGGCTGGGCCGCCGCCAGCAGCAGATCGACTTCGAGTCCACGGCGAAACTGGACGCCGCCGGTCTGAACGACGGCGACGAGGCCGGACTTACCGTCTACATGTGCACGAGCTCGCATTACGACGTGGCGGTGCGGAAACGCGACGGCAGGCTCTTCCTGGTCCTGCGGTACAAACTGAACCGGCTGGACCACACGGAAAAGGAGGTCGCGCTCGAATCGCCCGTGGTGTACCTGCGGACGTCGGGCAATCAGGACGTGTATTCCTTCGCCTGGTCCGCCGACGGTTCGTCCTTCAGCAAGCTCGGCGAAATGGATGCGAGTTACCTCAGCAGCGAGACCGCGGGCGGCTTCACCGGCGTCTACCTCGCGCTGTATGCCCAGTCCCGTTCGAATGCCCGTGGCGGCTATGCCGACTTCGACTGGTTCGAATACAAGGACTGAGGCTAAGCCCTGATCGCGGAGGTTCTGTTTTATGGCTAAGCACAGGAAACCGCATCCGGTCGACCGCCGCGTGGTCAGGTTATGGCTGCTGAGGGAAATTTGTCTCTTTCTGTCCGGCAGAATATCAAGCGACAAATTCGACCAGGACGTCCTCCTGGGCGGAACCAAATCGGAACTGATCGCGAACGATCCCACCTGCTATGATGTCGCTTACTGGTTCTGGTTTTTCTACGAAGACTACAAGGATCAGCTGTGGTCGGAGATTTTCGACGCCAACGACGAGGAAAACCGGGAAACGGTCAGGATCATCGGGGATATCCTCATCCTGCTGACGAGCGGGTTCGAGTTCGCCGGAAAGAAGAAAGACGGCTGCCTGAAGACTCTCGTCGGAGCGCTTTTCCGGCTGCTGTTCTTCTGGCGTTATTTCTCGTGGAAGTGGTCGCCGCCGAGGCCGTCTTATCCATTCCTTTCCGAATCGGACCGTGGCACTGCGAGGGAACAGTTCCTCCTGCATCGGGCGGAATATGTCCCGAAATTCATCCCCCAGTCCGTGTACGACATCTACATCAAGCCCTACATGGCATCTGGTGTCAAGTGAGGGCGAAGTAGGCGGCGTTGCGGAGACGGTGGAAGAGGTGGGAATTGTCCTGCGGGGACTGGTTCTGCGCCATGAAGAGGACGGCGATCTGGTTCTTCAGGTCGAGCGTGAAGCTCGTCTCCAGCCAGCCGCCCCAGCCGAACGAGCCGATGGCGTCGGTGGTGGAGGAGCATCCGCCGAAGGTTTTCATGAAGAGGAAATTGCCGTAGTTCTGGGCGGGGAGGTCCTGCCAGGTGAACGTGCGCGCCTGCCACGGGGTGAGCTGGGGGGAGATCAGGTAGTCGAACCCGGCGGAGGAGAGGAACTTGTGCCCGTTGTACGTGCCGCGGTTCATGAGCATCTTCACGAACTCGGCGTAGTCGCCGATGGTGGAGACAAGGCCCGCGCCGCCGGACTCGAACGCGGTGTCCTCGCGGTAGGCGTTCAGCCCGAGGTGCCAGTCGGCGTAGTCGAAGCGCTTGCGCGTGTGGTCGCGGTGGTCGTAGGCGGTGGCGAGGCGGTCGCGTTTCGCCTCGGGCACGACGAATCCGGTGTCCTTCATGCCGAGCGGGCCGAAGATTTCATCTTGTAAATACTGCCCGAAGCGTTTCCCGGCGGCGCATTCGATGACTGCGCCCATCACGTCGGCGGAGTAGCCGTACGCCCAGCGGTCGCCGGGCTTGAATGCGAGACGGCAGCCGCCGAGCTTGTTCGCGAATTCGACAGTGGAGAGCTGGACGCCCTGCTTGCGGAGGTCCTCCATTTCGCGCACGACCAGCGCGACGTCCGGCGAGCAGTCGGGATAGAGCAGCCCGGAGGTCATGTTCAGCAGGTCGGCGACGTACATCGGGCGGTCGCTGACGATCGCGAGGCCCTGTCCGTGCTCAGTGTCGTAGCGCTGGTTCGCGAATCCCGGCAGGTAGCGCGCGACCATGGCGCGGGGCGACAGCACGCCGCGGTCGATGTTCATGACGGCGGCGGTCCCGGTGATCGGCTTCGACTGCGAATAGATGCGGAAGATGGTGTCGCGGGCGATCTTGCGCCCGGATTCGACGTCGGCGCAGCCGGTTTCCGTGTAGTAGATTTCCTCGCCTTTGTGGATGACCATGACGGACGCGCCGGCATATTCGCCGCGGTCGACGGATTCGTTGAGCAGATCGGAGAGGCGGTCGAGTTCGGGATTCATGCTGTGTCTCCTGTGGAAAATGGGAAATATGAAATGCTTGATTGAACGGGGATGAGGTTACTTTTCGGCGATCTCCATGGGGGCGAACGTGCCGTCGCAGGCGAAGACGTTCCTGCCGTCCGGGGTGTGCCCGACCGCGCGGAAGCTGTCGCCGTTGATTTCGCCCGTGGTGACGATGGATTCGCCGAGGCGGAGCGCGAAGTTGAAGTTGACGCGGATGGAGTTCACGCGGACGGGGTATCCGAGCTTTGCGGCGAGCCAGTCCTGCGCGAACATCGGGTAATGTGCGTTGTTCACGTGGTTGTTGTAGTCGATCTTGGACTGGCCGATGTCGGTTCGGACAGGGGCGGCACCGGGCGCGGGGTCGAGCTTGCCCCAGTCCTCGAAGAAGATGGGCCTGTTCGGGTTCGCGGGAAACTTGCCTGTGACGTCGTCGGGGGAGACGGGGCGCAGGTTCGCGAGCTTCAGCATGAGCCAGTAGCTGCTGGCGGTGGCGATGCGCTGGCCCGTGGCGGGGTCGGAGAGCTCGAATTGGCGCATGGCGAAGAGACGGTGCACGCCGCTGGGCCAGGTCGTCAGGCGCACGGAATCGGCGCGCGGGGGCAGGGCGTCGAACCTGATCATGAGGCGGGAGAGGACCCAGGTGATGCCGAGGCGGCGCAGGTCATGGATGCCGACGCCGAGGAGTTCGGCATGTGCTCCGGCGATGTCCTGCATCAGGTCGAACGCCGCGCCGAGGCGGAGCCGTCCGTCGGGGCCGATGGCGTGGAGCTGCGTGGGGTATTCGCGGACGATGGCGGCGGGTTTCCCCTCGAAATACGGGTTGCCGTTGTGGATCACGTCGGCGGGTTCATTCGTATTGGTCGAACCGGGTGCGATTGAACTCATGGTTCATTTTCCTTTCGTTGGGCTTTTTCTTTGCGGATGCCGTCGGCGAGGAGCGAGATCAGAGCCTCCTGTTCCGGGGCGATGCCGGACCGCAGGACGCGGCGCGCGTCGCCGCCGTAGATCACGCCGAGGAGCGAGGTGTTCAGCCTCGACACGACGGCGTTACCGTCAGGATCGTTCGTGATGCTGACCGTGCAGGGGATGAGGGCGGGCAGGACGATGCCGTGGTCCGGGTCGTCCATGAGGCCGCGCGCGTAGTCGCGGTTGCAGAGTTTCCAGTTGTAGAGGGCGCGCCCGTCCGAGGGCAGGGGCAGGGAACACGCCTCGCGCGAGGATTTCCAGCCGGATTCCGCGGGCATGGCGTTCTCGAACGCGTCGTCGAAATCGTCGGCGGTAATGCCGGGGAATTCGTAGGAGACGATGAGGTTGTGCCGGAGGTAGAGGAACCCCGTGCAGAACATGGCGGCGGCCCCGGCGATGACGCCGAGGAGGAACGCCGCGAGGACATGATTCTTTCCGCGGGGGCGTATTTGAGCTGGTTTCTGTTCGGTCAGCGGTTCCATGCGTAATCCTTTCCATCCAGCGCGCGCCGGATGTTTTCGAGCTGAATGCGGAAGTCGGCGGTTTCGCGGCGCCAGAATTCGCGCGTGCCCCAGTCGGGGTACTGCCTGCGGAATCCGGCGTCGCCGGACTGCACGGCGCACCAGGAGAGGAAGTGCATCATGCGCATGGCGCGGAGGGGCTCGACGAGGCGGAGCGAGGTGCGGTCGAACGGACGGAAGACCTCGTAGGCGGCGAGGATCACGTCGAGCTCGCGTTTCGATTCGGAGAGCGTGCCGGGGAGCAGCAGCCAGAGGTCCTGCACGGGCGGCCCCGCGACCATGTCGTCGAAGTCGATCGCCATGAGCCCGACGCCGGGTCGGTCGAGCACGTTCGCGCGGTGGAAATCGCCGTGGATGCGGATCATGGCGTCGTCCGGTGGATAGACTGCCTCCGCCAGGTCGAGGATCGCGTCGCAGAGATCGATCAGCTCCTGTTCGCATGATGGATCCACCGCGCCTGATTCGAAGATGCGGCGCATGGCTGCTTCGGCGAAGTTCGCGGGCGTCATGCGGAGCCGGTTGGGGGCGTCGCGGCGTTCGCCACAGGCGTGGATGCGTCCGAGCAGGGACCCGATGCGTTCGAGCGTTTCGTCCTGTTCGAGCTCGACCTCGCGGCCCCTCATGCGCGGGAAGATGGCGAAGAACACGCCGTCGAGCTCGCCGAGCGTGGAGTCCGTTTCAAGTTCATAGGGCGGCACGACGGGGATCTCCTCGCCGTCGCAGTCCCACAGGAATTCATGTTCCTCCAGGATCGCCTCGCGCGTCCAGCGTCCGGGCCGGTAGAACTTGACCACGAGGCGTTCGCCTGTGCCCGCCTCGATCTCGTAGACACGGTTGATGTAGCTGGGCAGGGCGGATGCCAGCCCGGTCAGGCGGCACGCTAGGGCGTCTTCCAGCGCAGGCAGAAAAAACTCCGGCGTGATGCGGTCGAACGCGGCCGCACCGGATGATTCTCTGCCCCGCGGATGGTTCATTGGAGGCTCCTCGTTTCCGCTCAGAGGGATTCGCGGTCGGCGACCCACTGGCGCATCGCCTTTTCGGTGGCGATGTTCTTACCGTTCATGACGGCCGCGGCGAATTTCTTGAAGTAGGCGTTGAAGACGGTGTGGAGAATGTTCAGGTTGGAGACGCGTTCCTCGAAGGCGGATTCGCGTTCCATCTCCTCGCCGGTCGGGAGCTTGACGGAGCCGAACGTGAAGGAGTCGGCATCGAACGTGAACGACCACTTGTCGACCTCGGCGTCGCCGCCCTCGCGGGCGAAGGAGACGCGAGCCTTGCGGAGCTTCTTGCCGCTGGAGAGGGCGGCTTTCGCCTCGCCGGAGGCAAGCGGATTGCCGCGTTTGACGACGCTTTCGCCGGACCCCGCCAGGTCGGGATCCTTGGTCTTGCCGGGGGAGTACGCAAGCGTGAGGGGCCCTTCGATCGCGAGCACGAAATCGCCGAGCTCGCCGACGTTGCAGGCGCCGCCGTTCACTTCGGACTCGTACCAGAGCCAGGTCAGGAAATCGCGTCCGGGCTGGGGTTCGTCCATGCCGGATGCGAGGTTGGTGAGCGTGAGCGGGGGCAGGTCGGTCTCGTTCTTCTTCAGGAGCGTGACCATGAGCTCGTCGACGGAGATCGGCACGGGCTCGACGTCCAGGCCGAGTGCGCGGGTGAATTCCTGCACGAAGACGTCGAACTTCGCGAGCGAGGCAGCGCCGAAATACAGCACGTTCGCGGCGGTATCGACCACGAACGGCGTGGCGGAGATCGTGGGGACCATCTTCGGCATCAGGGATTCGAGCGCGGCCTCCTTGATCGCCTTCTTCTCCTTGCGCGGGACGAAGAGGCAGTCGTTCGCCTGCATGTAGGCGAGCTCGTCGCGACGGCAGACGGCGTTCAGCAGCTGGGAGGGGACCTTGCGTTCGGTCTTGCGGAGGTTCAGGTATGGGAATCCGCCGCACATGGATGTGGTGTCGTCGATTTTGCTTTCGAGCAGGTGGCGGCCGCTGACCCAGCCGAGCACGGGTTCGTCCTTTACGTCGTCGAGCTTTCCTGCTGAATTCTTTGCAAAGAGTTCCAGGTAATTCTCCGGCATCGGGTTGCGGAGCGGGCAGATCATGAGGGAGATGCTTCCGGTTTCGAATGACATGATAAATCCTTTCAAGATTGAACTGATCGGCGGGCATGGAGGCCGCGCCGGGACGGAAAATAATGAATCAAATACTGTATCACGGAAAGGCTTTTTTCGCAAGTCGGGAACCCGTTTTTATTCGAAAAAAGACGGGCCGGCCGGCGCCGGGGCGAAGCCCGGCATCCGGGGCCTGCGCGGATTGCCGAGCGGCGGTTACTTCGCGCCGTTCTGGATCATGAACTTGCGGAGTTCGCGGTTCCCTCTCGCGAAGAAGATCGGGGTGCGGCCGGAACTGTTCAGCTCGTTGATGTTCAGTCCTTTTGCGAGAAGGTACTTGATGACGTCGAGGCTTCCGCCGCAGGCGGCATAGTGCATGGCGGTCCAACCGCGCGCATCCTTTGCCGTGTAGTCCAGTTTTTTGCTGACGAGGTATTTGATGACATCCAGATGGTTGTTTTCGGCCGCGTAATGGAGCGCCGTGGCGCCGTAGATGTCCCTGTCGAGCAGGTCGGCACCGCGTTCCGTCAGGAACTTGACGCATTCGAGATTGCCGTTTTCCACGGCGAAATGGATCGCGGACCTTTCGAGTTTTGCATCCTGCGCCTTGATGTCCGCCCCGTTTTCGAGCAGATACCGCACGACGTCGGTGTTGCCGTTCTGAGCCGCGAAATGAAGCGCCGTCATGCCGTCCTGGTCGGCTGCGTCGCTGACATCGCGCGGGAGGAGGTTGACGGGGATGTTGTCCAGGTCGAGGAGAATCTGTTTGCTCACGTTCTTTTTGCCGGGGGAGGATTCTTCGACGTCCACGGTGTCCGCATAGCGTTCGCCGCCGTCGTCATCCTCATCTTCATCTTCTTCATCATCATCTTCTTCCTGAAGCGCTTCCGGCGTTTTGAGTCCGAGCGCGGATTTCAGCGCGATGATGTGTTCTTCGTCGGAATCGTAGTAAAGTCTGTCCTGGCGGCGGCGCTGCTCCTTGAGGTTTTCGACGAGCGCCCAGTTGATGGCTTTGATGCAGGCGCCATGTTCGACGAGGAACTTGACCTCACTCAAGCCGGAATACTTCGCGGCGAAATGGAGAGGCGTTTCCTTCCGTTTCGTGAGCTTGTTCGGGTCGCTTCCGAGTTTGAGCAGGGATTCGACGAGCTTTTCGTTGCCGCTCATGACGGCGTAGTGGATCGCGATGCGGCCTTCATTGTCCGGGAGATTGATCTCGGCACCGCGTCCGATGAGCTGTTCGACGAAATCCTTGTGTCCGTCGCGGCAGGCCGCCTGGAGCAGGGTCATGCCGTTGCCGTCCTTGATGCCGTAGTCTGCGTTATGGTCGAAAAGCCAGGTCGCCTCGTCGAAAAAAGCGTTCGTGGCGAGATGCCAGATGAACGTGTCCGGGCAGAACGTGCAGTCGATCTTTTCGCCGGATTCCTTTTCTTCAGCCATAATGGCGCGGAGTTCCAGCATTTCCGTTTCGCCGAATTGTTCGTGTCTTGCAAGCTCGTCGAACCGGTCCTGGAGGGTCGGCTGCGGTGTGACGGCGAAGAGAAATGAAGCAGTGAAAAGGATGCAGGCCGTGAAAAAAGCTTTGAACATAATCAACACTCCGGTGCTGTGCGGTTTCAAAAAAAATCATAATATATTATACAACATATTAGGAAAAAATCAAGCGGGAATCGGACAAGGGGGACGTGTTTCGGGTAAAAAAGGCGTATGCGGCCGCCCGACCGTCCCGATCGGGTTCGGGGAGCCGGCAGTCAGGCGGGATGCCGGATGGCCGTTTGCGGAATATTTCGTCAATTGTAAAAGTAAACGCAACACTTTTGTTTTTTGAGGATGGTTTTGGACGGGGTGTTGCGTTTAGTCTTACAAAGCGTTGCGTTTAGTCTTACAAACGTTGCATTTACTCTTACAAACAGGGCAGAAGTGTTG
>JAGCTY010000179.1 GCA_017963105.1 Lentisphaeria bacterium | reverse complement strand
CTCGCCCCCGTGATCGTCATCGACGGCGAAGTCCACGGCCAGGCCACCCCGGAACAGGTCGAGAAGATCATCGACGAGATCACGGCCGCCGAAGCCGCCGCCGCGGAATCCGAAAACAAGTAACGAAGGGAATCACATACGATGAGCACCGAAATCAAAACGCCGAATCTGGAAGAGATCGCCGCGAACTATAAAAAAGTCGTCGCCAAGCTCAAACGCCGCATCATCATCTGCGGCGGCACCGGCTGCATCGCCAACGGTTCCATGAAGGTCCGCGACGCCATCTGCGCCGAGCTCGAAAAAGCCGGCGAACACATCGAAGTCGTCCTCGACCGCCACGACTGCTCGAAGAACGAGGGCGTCACCTATTTCTCCAAGTCCGGCTGCCAGGGATTCTGCCAGATGGGCCCGATCCTCCGCATCGAACCCGAAGGGATCTTCTACTGCCACGTGAAGCCCGAAGACGCGGCCGAAATCGTCCATGTGACGCTGATCGGCGGCGAGATCATCGACCGCCTGGTCTACGTCGACCCCGTCAGCGGCAAAGCCTGCCGCCACGAGGACGAGATCGCGTTCTACGCCCGCCAGACCCGCGTTGTGCTGGCCAACTACATGATCGAGCCGGACGATGTTGAAGAGTACATCGCCCGCGAAGGCTACATCGGCGCGCGCAAAGCCATCACCGAGATGACCCCGGAACAGGTCTGCCAGACCATGATCGACGCCGGCCTCCGCGGACGCGGCGGCGGCGGTTTCCCCACCGGCCTCAAATGGAAATTCACGCTCGCTTCCCAGAACGATAAGAAATACGTGATCTGCAACGGCGACGAAGGCGACCCGGGCGCGTTCATGGACCGCTCCGTCATGGAAGGCAACCCGCACGCCGTGCTGGAAGGCATGATGATCGCGGGCCGCGCGATCGGAGCCGACGAAGGCGTGGTGTACGTCCGCGCCGAATACCCGCTGGCCGTCGAACGCATCCGCAAGGCGATCGCCGACGCGGAAGCCTACGGCCTGCTTGGCAAGAACCTCTTCGGCACCGACTTCGGCTTCACCATCCGCGTGATGGAAGGCGCCGGCGCGTTCGTCTGCGGCGAAGAGACCGCCCTGATCGCCTCCGTGGAAGGCAAGCGCGGCATGCCGATGCCGAAGCCGCCGTTCCCGGCGCAGAAGGGCCTCTACGGCAAGCCGACCGTGATCAACAACGTGGAAACGCTCGCCTCCGTGGCGTACATCATCCGCAACGGCGCGGAGAAGTACCGCGAAGTCGGCCCGCAGAACTCCCCCGGCACCAAGACGTTCGCCCTGACCGGCCACGTCGCGAACACCGGCCTCATCGAAGTCCCGTTCGGCACCACCCTCCGCGAGATCGTGTACAACATCGGCGGCGGCGTGACGGACAACACCGGCAAGGTGACCGGCGAAGACTTCAAGTCCGTGCAGATCGGCGGCCCGTCCGGCGGCTGCCTGGTCCCCGACCTCCTCGACCTCCCGCTCGATTTCGACTCCCTGAAGAGCGCGGGCGCCATGGTCGGTTCCGGCGGGCTCGTGGTCATGAACAAGCAGACCTGCATGGTCCGCATCGCGCGGTTCTTCATGCAGTTCACGCAGAACGAATCCTGCGGCAAGTGCGTGCCGTGCCGCGAAGGCACGAAGCAGATGCTCGCGCTACTCGACGACATCATCGAAGGCCGCGCCACGGCCGAAACGCTCGACCTCCTCGAGAAGACCGCGAAGGCCGTCCAGCTCGGCTCCCTCTGCGGCCTCGGCAAGACCGCCCCGAACCCGGTCCTCTCCACCCTGCGCTATTTCCGCAAGGAGTACGAAGACCACGTGTTCCGCAAGATCTGCCCGACCGGCGAATGCAAGGCGCTTGCCCGTCCCGAGATCGACCCCGCGAAGTGCAAAGGCTGCACGGCCTGCGCCCGCAAGTGCCCCGTCGGCGCGATCACCGGCAAGGTGAAGGAAGCGCACCGCATCGACCCCGAAAAGTGCATCAAGTGCGGCGCCTGCAAGGCCGCGTGCAAGTTCGGCGCAGTCAAGGGAATCTGAAAACCATAAGGATCATTCATCATGGCCGATAACGTCAAAACGCTTACCGTGAACGGACGCGAAGTCACGTTCACCAACGAGCGCAACCTCCTGGAAGTCATCCGCAAAGCCGGGATCGAGATCCCGACCTTCTGCTACCACTCCGAACTGAGCATCTACGGCGCATGCCGCCTCTGCCTCGTCCTCGTCGAAGGCAAGGGCATCATGGCGTCCTGCTCCACCGCCCCCGCGCCCGGCATGGTCGTCCACACGGACACCAAGGAAATCCGCGACATGCGCAAGATCAGCGTGGAACTCCTGCTCGCCAACCACAACCGCGAATGCCCGACCTGCGCCCGCAACGAGAACTGCACCCTGCAGCGCATCGCCTACCAGCTCGGCGTCCAGGACATCCG
>JAGCTY010000178.1 GCA_017963105.1 Lentisphaeria bacterium | reverse complement strand
CGCCGCCGTCGGATTCGCGATCAGCACATCGTCCGGGCCGACGCCGTCGAAATTGCCGGTGCCGAGGATGTCCCAGCCCGCGTTCTGCAGGTTCAGCACCTGCGGCGTGAACGTGCCGTTTCCGTTCGACATCTCGCCGACCACATACCCTTCCGTATTCACGCGCAGGAAATCGTCGAGTTTGTCGCCGTTGAAGTCGCCGACGCCGGCGATGGTCCAGCCGGGATCGAGCGTGAGCCCGAGGCCCCACGCTTCGCCGTTCTGGTAGATCGTGACCGTGCTGCCGGACTGCACCGCCAGCGTGTCGAAGAGGTCGCCGTTGAAATCGCCCGTGAAGAACGATTTGTCCCCGGGCGTGGGCGTCGGCGTGGGCGGCGGCGGAGTCGGCGCGCCTTCCGAGATGGTGACGGTCAGGTGGTAGTCTTCGCTCAGATTCAGCGTGTAGGCCGCGCCGCCGATCTCCGCGGTCTCGCCGACCGCGAGCGTGCCGAGCCCGGACCCGGCGGTATTCTTCACCGTGAGCGGGGTCTCGGCGGTGATGACCTGGGTATCGTATCCCCATGCGTATTCCATGAGGTTGTACGTGCCGTACGCCTGGCTGCCGTCGACCGTGAGCGTGCAGAACATCCCCTGGTCCGCATTGAAGGTCGTGTCCATATCGACGATGTACTCGCCGGACGGGGCGGCCTCCGAGATATCGAAGTCGAGCGTGCCGCCGAACATCCTGACCTCGTACAGGGCGTGCATGACGCCCGTGACGACGCCGCCCTCGTTGACCCTGAGGCGATTGTTCAGCTCGCAGCCGTCCTCCAGGCGGATGACGCCGCCGGAGCTGACCGTGCACGCGGCCGTGCCGCCGGACTCCACGGTCACGACGCCGCGGTCCAGGATGGTCATCCCGGCGTATGCGCCGTCCTTCACCTGGACGGTGCCATTTGCGACCGAGGCGTCGTACATCGAACCGTCGCTCTCGATCACCGCCTGTCCGCCGGAGATCAGCGCACCTTCCACCCAGCCGCCGTTGATATCGAGCTTGCCGCCGTCCGACACGATGATATTGCTCGTCACGGTTTTTCCCTTGGATGTCTGGAAGATGAAAGCGCCGCTTTCGACCACGAGCGTGCCGCCGGCCACGACCACGTCATGCGCCGCGGCGTCCTCATAGAGCGTCGCCGAGCCGCCGTAGCGCACCGTCGCGCCAATCAAATCGCCGTCGGAGAATACATCGAGCTCGCCCCTGTCGTAGACCGTGGTGTTGCTCGCTTCGCCGCTGGAATAGACGGCCAGGATGCCGCCGGAGGAGACGGTCACGTCGATCGCGGATATGCCGCTGGTGATGTCCCTCCGTTCGTCGGTCAGAGTAGCGCCCGAATAGATCGGGTCCGGGATCGCGCCGTTGGTCACGACGACCACGAGGGTGCCGGCGTTGTTCAGCTTCAGGTCGCACGTGATGTTTCCGACGTCCGTGGGGCCGCCGCCGACGGTGAGCGTGCCGAGGGTGTTGGCGCCGAACTTCACCGTAACAGTCGCATCGAAGTCGGCCGCATCATCGATGAGGTAGTACGTGCCGTTCAGCTGCTTGTTGGCGACCGTAAGCGTGACGTCGTATGTGCCGGACTTGATCGCGGCAAACGAGTCGCTGTCGACGAGGGAATTGGCCTGCACGGATGCCTTCGCGATGTTAAGATCGAGCGTGCCGCCGGCGAAGACGAGGCCGGAATCATACCGCAGGACGCCCGTGACGCTGCCGCCCGAGCTGACTGTGGCATTATGGATAACCGCGCCTGTAATGTTCAGGACGCCGCCCGAGCTGACTGTGGCATCCCGGATACTCGCGCCGTTCGATCCGTACAGGACGCCGCCCGAACTCAACGTCAGGCCGGAGACCAACGCATAGGCCTCGACGTCCGCGGCTGTGACCGTCGCGTTCGCGAAGACGGCACCTCTTTCGACCGTGACATGTCCGTGGTCATGGACGATCGCGCCGTCGACCGTGCCGCCGTAGCTGATCACGAGGCTGCCGCTGTTCATGACGGTGAGATAGTTCGACGCAATGCCCTGGGACATCACGCCGCTGTCCAGGACCTGGATTTCGCCGCCGTTGATAAAGACTTTGGAAGCGTTTATATCCTTGTAGTAAAGGATGGCCGTGCCGCCGGAGTTCACGTTCAGCCGGTTGAGCGAGCATTCGCCCAGGGAAAGCTTGCCGCTTTCGTAGACCCGGATGTCGTTCCCCACTGCGCCGGATTGAAGGCTGATGGTGCCGCCGGAGCTGACCGCGGCGCTGGTCACCGTACCCATGGCGGTAACGATGCCGCCGCTGACTGTGACGGTGTTCAAGAGCCCGTCCGCTTCTACCGAGATTTCGCCATTGCTGAGAATCACATTGTTTGCCACGCCGCCGCTGATGACCATCTCGCCGGAATTGATCGTGACGCTGTTCGCCGTGCCGCCGGAGGAAAGATGTAAATGGCCTCTAATCCCGACCATGGTGCGGTTTGCCGTGCCTCCGGATCGAACATTCATGGTTCCGCCGGACTCGACAACGGTGTCGTTCGCCGTTGCGTTATCAATTCCCATTATGCCGAAATGACTGACCGTGGTACGATTAGCGATTGCCTTGTTGGAAAGAGACAGTGTTCCTTTATAGCCGATAACCGCATTATTCACCGTCCCCCCTTCGCTCATTATGAGATAGCCGGAATCCGTGACGGTTGCGCTGTTCACGACCCCTCCTTCAAAGAGTATAAGAACGCCGCCGGAGACAATGCTTTCGCTCGCCGTAGCCCCGGATGAGACTGTCATGTTACCAGCGAAACAAAGCGAAGTGCGGGACGCGGAAGCGCCGGAATGAAGTTGAATCCACCCACCACTGAATACTTTGTCAGCGATCTCTATGCCGCCATTGTAAACCTTCATGAGACCGCCGGAAAGGATACTGTTGCTGATTGCTTTTCCTCCGGAGTACACGAGCACTTTGTCTTCACTACTTATTGTGGTGACGCCGAAGACGCTGCCACTGGATACGAAGTAGTTCGCCATGGTTCGGATTCCTTTCGTGTTTATGTTTTTGAGCTTATGTTATGTCGTTTTGAGTTCAGATTCAGGGAAAAGGGATGCTTTTTCTGGATGCGAACATAATCCCCGTTGTCAATCAATAAATATAGGGGCAATATACTACCGCGGAAGTGAAATGTCAACCCCGGAAAACGAGAAAAAGCATAATTTGTATCATGGTCCGCCGGGAGCCGGATACGGGCTGGTTTTTTGCCGTGATGATCCGTATCGTGCCGGACATCGTGGCCGGAGACAGCACGAATGGGAGAGATGGCAAGAAGAAAAAGCGGACCGGGCGCGATTTCAGATGGATTTCCCCCTGTTTCAATCAAGAAGTGCCGGAGGAGGGACTCGAACCCTCATGCCCTCGCGGGCGCCAGATTTTGAGTCTAGTGCGTCTGCCATTTCGCCACTCCGGCATGGAAAAGCGTTTTTCCGCGGAAAAACAGCCCAATAAGATAGCCCGGAATCCACAAAAAATCAAGCGAGGCAGCGAAAAAAGGCGTAAATAAACCGTTCACGCCTCGCGATCGGGGAAAAGATATGCGTGACATTCTTTTTTTCGCATTTTTTTCGAAAAGTCGCTTGACAGGAAGCGGAAACGCGTGCTATGGTAATGGATGATTCCACCGAAAAACAGTCCCCCTACACAGCAACACAGGAGAAACACCCATGGGAAAGTACCTCGGCGAAGAGATTCCGAAACTCGGATTCGGCATGATGCGTCTGCCGAAGAATGGCGAAACGATCGACGTTGAAACGACGAAAGTGATGGTCGACAAGTTCCTTGCCGCAGGTTTTACCTATTTCGATACCGCGTGGATTTATCAGGGCAGCGAGGACGCCACGCGGCAGGCTCTTGTGGAACGCTACCCGCGGGAGAGTTTCCAGCTGGCCACGAAGAACGCCGCATGGGTCGACGACAAGACGCGCGAGGCCGCGATCGCCCAGTTCGAGACGTCGCTGAAGCGCCTCGGGACCGACTACGTTGATTTCTACCTGCTCCACAACCTCGGCGACACCCGTTCGACGCTGTTCGAGGAACTCGACCTGTGGAACTATTTCCTGGAACAGAAAAAAGCCGGGCGGATCCGCCACCTCGGGTTCTCGTTCCATTCCACCGCCGACCAGCTCGACGACATTCTCACGAAGCACCCGGAAACGGAGTTCGTGCAGCTTCAGATCAACTACGCCGACTGGGACCACAAGTTCATCCAGTCGCGTCTGAACTACGAAACCTGCCGCAAGCACAACGTGCCCGTCATCATCATGGAGCCCGTGAAGGGCGGGATGCTGGCGACGCCGCCGGAATCCGTCGTGAAGATCCTCCGCGACGCGAATCCCGACATTTCTCCGGCCGCCTGGGCGATCCGGTTCGGCGCGAGCCTGCCGGGCGTGATCACGGTGCTGTCCGGGATGAGCACGCCGGAACAGATGGACGACAATCTGAAGTCGATGAAGGGATTCAAGGCGCTGACCGAGGCGGAGAAGGAAACCGTTTTCAAAGCGCAGGAAGCGCTGGCCAAAGTCCCGATGATCCCGTGCACGTCCTGCGACTACTGCGCGAAGGTCTGCCCGATGAACATCGGCATCTCCGGCACGTTCAACGGGCGGAACCTGCTGACGCTGTACAGCAACGTGGAAAGCGCGAAAGTCCAGATATTCTGGGCGGTCGCGAACCTGGGCAAGAAGGACGCCGTGGAGTGCATCGGGTGCGGCAAGTGCGAGGAGGTCTGCCCGCAGCACCTCGAAATCCGAAAACTGCTCGCGGAAGCGGCTAAGGCGTTCGACCAGCACCCCAAAGGGGTGTCCGAGTAGAGCCTTGCTCCGCAACGGCTCAAGGCGTTTGTTAGCGGGCGAGGAACGCTTTCCGTTCCGGCTCGGGATAATGCTCGATCGCGTAGCGGAGCGTGGTGCGCGCCATGGCCGATTTGTTTTTCAGCAGATAATCTGTGAGGGCGGCGCGGTCGCGTTTTCCGATCTCGCGCAGCATCCAGCCGCACGCCTTGTGCATGAGATCGTGCGGATGGGACAGAAAACGGTCCACCATGCGGAACGGTTCGTCCAGCCGGTTCGCGCGGATGAACGGGAACATGGAGAGAACGGCGATGCGTTCTTCCCAGAGATGACCGGACGAAATGAAGTGTTCCAGCGTGTTCGCGCCGTGCTCGAATGCGTAGATTCCGGTGATGCCGGGCGCGGTCAGGTCGACCAGGTCCCAGTTGTTCACGAATCCGCGCCGGGCGAGGTCGGCGTACTGTTCGAAGATCGCGGCGCGTTCCTTTTCTCCGGTCTTTTTCGATTCGAAATGCCCAAGCATGATGAGCAGGGCGCAGAGGCGGATTTCGTGCCATTCGGACTGCGCGGCGCGGACTGCCTCGCGGATGGGGAGTGCCCGGAACGCCTTTGCCGTGCGGCGGGTCACGGGGTTCTTGCAGCCGAGGAACTTGTCGCCTTCGCCGTACTGGCCGGGTCCGGTCTTGAAGAAACTCTGAAGGATTTCGGCGTCTGCGGGATTCGCCTGCGCGAGCATGGCGCGTTCGAGTTCGGCGTCTGTGGCGTTTGCGCCGGAATCGGCGGGATAATTGGGCGTGTTCATATGCTTGGGATTCTGCGTGTTCATGCGGATGCGAGGCGTCCGGCGAGGAACGACAGCGCGAATTCGACGCGGAGGATGTGCGGGCCGAACGTGACCGGCGCGTAGCCGTTGGCGCGGAACGCTGCGACTTCGTCGGGGGTGAATCCTCCCTCGGGACCGATCGCAAGGACGACTTTGCCGGGGAGCGCGACGGGGCAGGGGGCGGCGTCGACGGGATGCCCGATGATCGCAGTTGCACCCTTTGTGAGCTCGGCGGAAAGTCCCGAATTAAAAAACTCGCGGAGGGAACGCACGAAAGTGAGCTCCGGCAGAATGGTCGTGCAGCCCTGTTCCAGCCCCTCGATCAGCACGGACCGGATCGCGTCCGGGGCCATGCACGAGCTGGTCCAGTAGCTCTTTTCGGTCTTCGCGGCGTGGAAGAACACGGCGCGGCGGATGCCGGACGAGGCGATGAAATGGAGCGTCTTCTTGAAACTCTGCGGACGGGGCAGGGCGATCACGGGGAGGATGTTCGACGGCGGCGGGGGAGGATTCGAGGTGTCTTCCAGCCGGAGCCGGGCGGAATGCCTGGTCGTTTCGAGGATGCGCGCCGAGCCGATGCCGCCGCCGAGGATTCCGGTGCGGATAGTGTCGCCGGGCTTCGCGTGGAGGATGCAGAAGATGTGTTCGGCGTGTTCGCCGCCGACCGTGAATTCGCGTTCGGGCGAGAGGTCGCGTTCCTCGATGATCAGCAGGTTCATGCGGAGAGAATCTTCCGAACGGCTTCGAGGATGTCGGCGGGCTCGGCCATGCGCCCCTTGCCGGACGTGCCGCAGGCGAGGCGCCCGGTGTCGGGGCCGACGGTGCGGACGCCGAGCTTTTCGACGATCTTCGCGAGGTTGTCCTGCACGATCGGGCTTGCCCACATGTGTTCGTTCATGGCGGGCGCGAGGAGCACGGGGCCGCGGAACGCCAGCGCCGTGGTGGTGAGGGCGTCGTCGGCGATGCCGGACGCGAACTTGCCGATGAAGTTGGCCGTACAGGGCGCGACCACGAGAAGGTCGGCCCATTCCGCCCAGTCGACGTGTTCCGGGCGAGGCTGGTACTCTTCGAAGAGGTCGGTCAGCACGCGGTTTTTCGAGAGCGTGAGGAATATCTGCGAGGAAATGAGCTGGAGCGCGTTCGCGGTCATGACGACGCGGACGTCGAATCCCGCGGAAACGAGCTTGGAGCAGAGGTCGGCGGCCTTGTAGACGGCGATGCCGCCGGTGACGCCGAGGATGATGTGTTTGCCGTTCATGTGCGTACTCCTGGAGTATTCAAGTTGTTGCATCTGTGGCGGAGTCCGGGCTTGTAATGCCGGCGTCTTCGTTCGTATCTTTGGTAAAGATCACGACAGCGCCCTGTTCGAGATGGATTTCCGAGCAATACCGGTCGTCCTTACTTAATTCCACGCCGTCGCTGAAAATCGTGACATGATCGCCGATATTCTCTGCTCTGGGATTGATGGCCGTGCCGCCGCTGGAGACGGTGAGGAAGGCATTCCTGTCGAGGCTGGTGTCTTCCGCCGTGCCGCCGCTTTCGATGGTGAGTTGACCGGAGATGATCCTCAAACCGGAAACGTACCCGTTCCTGACGTCGACGGAACTTCCGTCGGACGTTCCCCGCACATAAGTGCCCGGGGCAAGGACGAAATGGAAGGATGCTTCCTTGTCCATCTCGAAATCCGCTGCCGTGCCGCCGCTGGAGACGACAATGCTTCCGCTGGAGACGGTTGTGCCGACGGCTGTGCCGCCGCTGGAAACGACGATGCTTCCTCTGGAGACGGTTGTGCCGACGGCCGTGCCGCCGCTTTTGATGGTGAGTTGACCTTTGGAGACGGTTGTGCCGACGGCCGTGCCGCCGCTTTCGATGATCAGGTCTTCGAAAGTCTGATGAAGCTCGAACCCGGAAACATATCCGTTTTTTATGTCGATCGGTTTTCCGTCGGATGTTCCCCGGATATAAGTGTCCGGGGCGACAACGAAAATGAAATGCGTGTTTTCCTTCATTTCGAAATCCGTTGCCGTACCGCCGCGAAAGACGCCGATGCCTCCTTCGGACACGATTGTGCCGATGGCCGTGCCGCCGCTGGAAACGTTAAAACTCGTAAGCCAAATTATGGAATAGGGAGAGGTTGGAATGCAGTTTGTTTTGACGACCGTACAGCCGCTGGAAACGTCAATTGTTCCGCAGTGCTGCTCCATCCCGGAAACATATCCGTTTTTTATGTCGATCGGTTTTCCGTCGGATGTTCCCCGGATACAGGTGTCCGGGGTTATGCCAAAATTCAAAAAAACCTTCTTTTCCGTTTCGAGGTCCGTTACCGTGCCGCCGCTTTCGACGAAGAGTACGCCGCCCGTGGCGATGGTTGTTTTAGCGGCCGTGCCGCCGGAGACTATGATGCGGCCGCCGCCGGAGACCGATGTTTCGATGGCCGTGCCGCCTTCCGAGACTATGATGCGGCCGCCGCCGGAGACCGATGTTTCGATGGCCGTGCCGCCTTCCGAGACTATGATGCGGCCGCCGCCGGAGACCGATGTTTCAACGGCCGTGCCGCCGCTTTCGATCAGAAGGCATCCGGAGTCGGCAACATTCGTTCTGACAGCGGTGATACCGGACGGGACGACGACCCTGTCGTTTATGCCGAAGACAGTCCGGCCGGAAACGATATGGACTTGTTTTTTTTTCAGAAAGCCAAACATCTTTCGAATCCGTCGTTTTTTTGAGGTTGCCGATCTGTCTCCTGCCTCAGGAATGAGCTTATCCTGCGCTTCCGTTTTTCCGTTCCTGCCGGAGGCCGAGGATAAGATCGGTGAATTCCTTCACGGCCCGGTCGAGGTCGTCGTTCACGATCACATGGTCGTATTCTTTCGCGTGCTCCATCTCGCCCTTCGCGTTGGAGAGGCGGCGGAGGATGGATTCCTCGGTTTCGGTGTCGCGCGCGCGGAGGCGGCGTTCGAGCTCCTCGAAGGACGGCGGCATGATGAAGATGAACTCGCAGGCCTCGCAGAATTCGGCGGAATCGCAGCAGAGTGCGCGGAGCTGGGCCGCGCCCTGGACGTCGATGTCGAGCAGGACGTCGGTCCCGCGCCGGACACGGTCGAGGAGTTCGGATTTTAGCGTGCCGTAGCAGTTGCCGTGCACCTCGGCGTGTTCCGCGAAGGCGTGTTCCGCGACGAGCGCGTCGAACTTCTCGCGGGAGATGAAGTAGTAGTCGCGTCCGTCGACCTCGCCGGGGCGCGGCTGCCGCGTGGTGCAGGACACGGAGAATTCGATGCCGCCGAGGTCGCCGATGGCGGCTTTGTAGATGGTGGATTTGCCGGAGCCGCTGGGGCCGGAGAGGATCAGGATCATGCCGGTGCGGGCCGGTGCGTCGGACGAGGTGTTCATGAGCGTGCGGTGTGCTGGAAAAGTCTGGCGGCGTTGACCGCCGTGAAATAGAGGTCGTCCGGGCCGGCCGCCATGGCTTCTTCGAGCGTGCGGCGTCCGGTGGACGTGCTGAGTGCGAAATCGTAGGTCTTCGCGAGTTCTTCGGGCGCGCCCTCGACCGCGCCGGAGAGCAGCAGGACGGGGATTCCCTCGCGGTGGGCGGCGTCGGCGACCGCGCAGCAGAGTTTGCCCTCGGCGGTCTGGGTGTCCGTGCGGCCTTCGCCGGTCACGACGAGATCCGCGCCAGCGATGCGGCGGCGGAAGGAGATGGCATCAAGGACGAGTTCCGCGCCGGATTTCGGCTGCGCGCCGCAGAATGCGCGGAGCCCCGCGCCGAGACCGCCGGCCGCACCGTCGCCAGGCAGCTCCTTAGGCAGGAGCATGGACTGGCGTTCCCAGACGGTAAAGAGGTGGCGGAGGTTGAGGTCGAGCTTGGCGACCATGTCGGGCGTGGCGCCTTTCTGCGGGCCGTAGACCTGCGCCGCGCCGAACGGCCCGGAAAGCGGGTTCCGGACGTCGCACGCGGTCGTGATGCGCGTTTCGTGGATGCGCGGATCGGCTCCGGCGACGGCGATGCGGGAGAGCAGATGGAGTGCGCCGCCGCCCCGGGGAATGTCACGTCCGCCCGCGTCGAGCAGACCGTATCCGAGCGCCTGTGCCATGCCTGCGCCGCCGTCGACCGTGGCGGACCCGCCGAGGCCGATCAGGATGTCGCGGACGCCGAGGTCCAGGATGGCGCGGATGACCTCGCCCGTGCCGTAGGTCGTGGCGGTCATCGGGTCGCGTTTGAGCGGGTTCACGAGGTAGAGCCCGCTGGCGGAGGACATCTCGAAGACGGCGGTCAGACCGTTGTTGACGAGCGCGAATTCGGCCTCGACGGGTTTGCCGTCCGGGCCGGTGACCGTGACCGTGCGGATTTCCCCGTGGAGCGCGTCGGCCAGTGCGCGCGTCATGCCTTCGCCGCCGTCGGAGACCGGCACGGATACGAGTTCTGCGTCCGGCATGACGGTGCGGAAAGCTTTTTCGAGGACACGGCAGACGGTCGAGCTTTTCATGCACATCTTGAACTTGTCGGGCGCGAACACGATTTTCATGGTCAGAGCTCCTTCTTGAGGATTCCGGAGATAATTTCGGCGGCGTTTTCCGGGGCGACCGGACGCGGCGCCGAGGCGAGTTTCATCGGATTCTTGACCGCGTCGGACGCGATCCTGTCGACCATGGCGGCGTCGAAGCACGGCAGCGCGGAGAGTTTCGGCGCGCCCGCGTATTTTGCGATGAAAGCCGCGGCGGCGTCCACGACGGCCTCCGGCGTCTTCTGTTTCGTCTTCGACGGGAAGATGTCCGCGAGCAGCATGGTGCGTTCCGCGACGGCCTTTTCCGTGAGGTAGTAGCGCCAGAAGGGTGGCAGAAGCATCGAGGCGGCGATCCCGTGCGGGACCTGGCCGTAGAACGAGAAGCTGCCGAGGTGCGGGAGCGAGGTCGGACGGTCCGCGATCTGCATCCCGCCGATGGTCGCGGCGGCGCAGAGATTTTCGCGCACATAAACGTCGTTCGGGTCGCGGAACGCGAGCGGGAGATTGTCCTTGATGAGGCGGACCGCAAAGACGGCGTTCCTGTTCGTGGCGGCCTCCGTTTCCGGCGCGTGGATGTTCAGCAGCGATTCGATGTTGTGCGTGAGCGCGTCGAGCGCGGTCGCGGCGGTGAGGCTGTCCGGCATGGAGCGTCCGTAGTAGGGGTCGATCAGCGCCATGCGCGGCACGATCTGTTTGTCGGCGATGAGGCGCTTCACGCCTGCGGCGCGGTCGACGATGTTCGAATACGGCGTGACCTCGGAACCCGTGCCAGCGGTGGTCGGGACCGCGATGATGCGCTTGAATTCCTTCCCGGGAAACTTTTCGGTGATCTTCCCGGAGCCGAAGAGTTCGGAGACGTCAAGCCCGGTCTGGTACGCGGCCCAGGCGGCCTTCGCGGCGTCGATCACGCTGCCGCCGCCGATGGCGACGACTTCCGAGCACTTGCTCTGTTCCAGCGCTTCGATGATCCGCGCGACGTCGTCCATGTCGGGTTCGGCGGGGATGCCTTCGACGAGGCGGGACTCGAACTCATAGTGCAGCACGATGTTCGTCATGTCGGCGCGTGCGCCGGATTTCGCGAGGGAGTTCCCGCCGGTCACGAATGTGACGACGGGCTTCTCATCGGAGAGCAGAAACTCGGCGGAGAGGTCGGTGAGGATGCCGGGGCCGAGATCGATGCAGACCGGTTTGTAATGCTCGAACAGCTCGATGTAATCTTGGTCGGAGGTCATGGCATGTTCACTTTGCTACGATGTTGACGAGGCGGCCGGGGACGGCGATGACTTTCAAGACGGTCTTTCCGGCGAGCGCTGCGGCGACCGCGGGATCCTCCAGCGCCTTCTTCTGCATCTCGTCGGCGGAGAGCGAAGCGGGCATCATGATGCGGGCTTTCGGCTTGCCGCAGACCTGCACGAGAATCTCGTGTTCCTCGACCTGCAGGTGGGCTTCGTCGACAGTCGGCCACTGCGCCAGGGAGACGGGGGCCTGCTTTCCGAGTCCTTCCCACATCTCCTCCGCGATGTGCGGGGCGTAGGGGGCGAGCAGCAGGACGAAGGTTTCGGCGGCTTCGCGCGGCATCTTTTCGAGCTTGGAGAAGTCGTTGAGGAAGATCATCATCTGGCTGATGGCGGTGTTGAAATTGAGCGTGTCCGTGTCCTCCGTGACCTTCTTGATCGTGGCGTGGAGCAGACGGCGCAGGTTTGCGGGGACGGGTTCGTCCACAATCGGCGTCTGCATGATCATGCGCCAGGAGCGCTTGAGGAAGCGGAACACGCCTTCGACGCCGCGGGTGTTCCACGGCTTGACGGCCTCCAGCGGCCCCATGAACATTTCATAGAGGCGCATGCTGTCGGCGCCGTACTCGCGGACCACGTCGTCGGGATTGACGACATTGCGGAGCGACTTCGACATCTTGGCGGGGAACTCGACGAGCTTTTCGCCGGTCTCCTTGTGCTTCGGTTCGGGGCCGGTGAGGTCGACAAGGTTGGTCGGGACCAGCGCGCCGCGTCCGTCCTTGTAGGACGTGCCGAGGATCATGCCCTGGTTCACGAGCTTCTGGAACGGCTCCTTCGTGGAGACCAGGCCCAGATCGTACAGGACTTTGTGCCAGAAACGCGCGTAGAGCAGGTGAAGCACGGCGTGTTCCGCGCCGCCCACGTACAGATCGACCGGCATCCAGTATTTTTCCTTCGCCGGGTCGATGAACGCCTGGTCGTTGTGCGGATCGATGTAGCGCAGGTAGTACCAGCAGGAACCGGCCCACTGCGGCATGGTGTTGGTCTCGCGGCGGCCGTGTTCGCCGGTCTTCGGGTCCACGTAGTCCACCCAGTCCGTCGCGTTCGCGAGCGGGGATTCGCCGTTTCCGGACGGCTTGAAGTCCTTCATGTCGGGGAGCGTGAGCGGGAGCTCGTCCTCCGGAACCATGCGGATCTCGCCGCTGTCCATGATGATGATCGGGAAGGGCTCGCCCCAGTAGCGCTGACGGCTGAAGAGCCAGTCGCGGAGCTTGTAGTTCACGGTACGCTTGCCGATGCCCTTGGATTCGAGCCAGTCGATGATGCGTTTCTTCGCGGCGTCCACGTGCAGGCCGTTCAGGTCGAGACCGTCGTTGTTCGCGGAGTTCATCAGCGGACCGTCGCCGATCCAGCAGACTTTCCCGGCGAGCACGCCGTCGATGTCGACCTTGTCCTTCGCCGCGGCGGCCTCGTCGGGGCGGATCACCGGGATGACCGGGATGTTGAACTTCTGTGCGAACGCGAAGTCGCGGTCATCGTGCGCGGGCACGGCCATGATCGCGCCGGTGCCGTAGGATGCCAGCACATAGTCGGAGATCCAGATCGGAATGCGCGCGCCGTTGACCGGGTCGATGGCGTACGCGCCGGTGAACGCGCCGGTCTTTTCGTTGTTGAGCCCGGTGCGCTCCAGGTCGCTCATGGACGCGGTGCGCTTCTTGTAGGCGGCGACTTCTTCGGCGTGTTCCGGGGTGGTGATTTCGTCGACGAGCTCATGTTCGGGGCAGAGGACCATGTAGGTCGCACCGAAGAGGGTGTCCGGGCGCGTGGTGAACACGGTCAGCGTCTTGCCGGGGTGTCCGTCGAGCTGGAACACGACTTCCGCGCCTTCGCTGCGGCCGATCCAGTTCCGCTGCATTTCCTTGATGCCTTCCGGCCAGTCGAGGCCTTCGAGGTCGGCGAGCAGGCGTTCCGCGTAGGCGGTGATCTTCAGAACCCACTGCTTCATCGGACGGCGGATGACCGGGTGGTTGCCGCGTTCGCTGCGGCCGTCGATGACCTCTTCATTGGCGAGCACGGTACCGAGCGCGGGGCACCAGTTCACCGGGACCTCGTCGATGTACGCGAGGCCCTTCTTATAGAGCTGGAGGAAGATCCACTGGGTCCAGCGGAAGTATTTCGGATCGGTCGTGTTGATCTCGCGGCTCCAGTCGTAGCTGAACCCGAGCATCTTGATCTGGCGCTTGAAATTCGCGATGTTCTTCGCGGTCGTCACGGACGGGTGCGTGCCGGTCTCGATCGCGAACTGTTCGGCGGGCAGCCCGAAGGCGTCCCAGCCCATCGGATGCAGCACGTTGAAGCCGTTCATGCGTTTGAAGCGCGAATAGATGTCCGTGGCGGTGTAGCCTTCCGGGTGGCCGACGTGGAGGCCGGCGCCGCTCGGGTAGGGGAACATGTCCAGAACATAGAGTTTTTTCTTCGTGGTGTCGTCGGTCGCCTGGAACGTCTGGTGTTCGTCCCAGTATTTCTGCCATTTCGCTTCAATGGCGGTGAAATCGTAGTCCATGATATGAGGATTCTCCGTTTCGGTTGGTTTTCCGGTAAAAAAAGCGCTTCTAAATATAATGCACATGCGCGCGCTTTGCAAGCCGGAAGGGCTTTTTTTCCGCAATTTCGGGGAGAACACGTCCTCCGCAATATGCACAACGGGACCGGCAGGACACAAGTTTTCTGCGCGACCTGTCCCGATGAGCCCGGATCGGAGAATTCACATGTGCCGGGACAAAGGTGGAGAAAGAGAATTCCGGCCGGGGATGCCCGGCGCCCCGTTTATTCCGGAATCTTCTTCAGTCTCTCAAGCAGATTCAACAACAGCATGGTGTCCATTTCTCTTTCCGCACGAACTTCTTCGTCGGTCGGCATGGAGAACCAGGGGCGGTCCATCCGAAACACCTCTTCGTCATACTCCTCATCCTCCAGCGACCAGATGGTCTTCGGGACCTTCAAATAAAGGAAAATCAGTTTCCGGGTCGGGTAGAAGGACGGGATCGGCCTTGTCCACCTGAAAAGCAAACGGACATCCGGCAGTCTCTTGCGCTTCATCGTGAGCAGATCCATCTTGGACGGCCGTTTCTTCTTGCCCGTCACCGGGTCGATCACGAATTCCGGCTGCTCCTCGACCTCATGCTCGATCCTGACCAGGTCCATCTTGGACGGTATTGTTCTCCGGCCTCCCGTTTCCTGTTCGGCGGGCGGCTCTTCGGTCTTCTTCTCCGTCTTGACCAGGTCCATCTTGGTCGGCATCATTTTCTCCTCCGGTTTCCGGTTGAGCTGCGACTCGTCGATCAGCTGGACGCCCTGTTCCGGGTCGACCAGGGAGAGGACGATGCGGAATTCGCCCTTGTCGCGGACCTTGCGCTGGTCGAGGAAGAGCAGGAGCTCATCGCCGTTCAGTTCCAGTGCGGTTTTCCCTCCGCATTCCTGTTCGAGGATTTCGGCATGGTCGAAATCCGGCATGAACCCGAGTTCGAACTGCTTGTCCTTCTTGAATTCCTTTCCGTCGATCCTCAGTTTGTCCGGATACCCCGAGCGGTTTTCGTGCTTGTACGTGACGATGTTGTCGCGGAAGATGAACGTCCCGGCCTTGATGAGTTCGCCCTCGATCACGATGACGCCGTTTTCCTCCTTTTTCTCCAGTTTCGATCGTTTGACCGAGGTGGTCTGCGCATGAGCGGGCGTCGCATACACGGCAAAAAGGAGGACAGCCGCCGCAAATACGGCGGCCGGAAGCGATTTCGCCAAATGGAACATCTTGTCGTTGAACCGTTTCATGTTGTCCCGGAAGAGGTTGCGTTGTCCGATCTTTCCATTCAATATAGCACGAGGAAAGCAGATGTCAAGGAAATCATTTCATTTGAGCGGGAAGCTCAGGACGGTGAGGGAGAACGGCTTGAGCTCGAGCGCGGTGCTGCTGTCGAGCGTGACGTCCTTCGGTTCGGCGGGGCGCACGTTGACGTCGTCCGGGCTGCCGGAAAGCACGGTCATCGTTGCCTTCACCGAGGCGGGGCCGAGGTTGTCGATCTTGAGCGCGGTCTTCACCTCGAACGGGAGCAGATTCACGATCTTCACCGTGGCGATGTTCGTCCTGCTGTCGATCACGCAGGACGAGGCGAAATGCTTCCGCAGAGGCTCGAAACCATTGTTGTCCGGAATTGGACGGTCGTCGATCAGAAGATTCGCGGCGGTGCGCGCGTACTTGTCCCCGGCATTATTGCCGAAGAGCTTCTGGACGTAATACCCCGTAGTCGGCTTGACCTGGGTGTTGTTGAAGTAGATGAGGTCGGGATTCCACTGCGTGTCCCCCTCCTTCGCGAGGAGCGGGGCGTAGGAGGACATCGCCACCACGTCGCCGTTGCGTTCGAGCGAAAGCATGTAGATCGCCTCGGAGAGCGCGGTCTCGATGGTGCTGGTGCGCGGGCCGTTATGGCTGGCGTATTCGCCGAGGTAGACGCGCGTGCCGCCGCGCTCATAGGTGTCGTAGAAATGCTGGTTGTTCAGGAACCAGCCGGGCGACTGGTAGTAATGCTCGTCGACGATCGGGATGCCGAGCTTGCGCGCGAGCGCCCAGCCGTCCTCGTAGTCGGCGCCCTCGCAGAACGGCCCGACGGTGCCGACCACGGTGATCTCCGGGTGTTTCGCCTTCACGGCCTTGAAGATTATCGTGAAGCGTTCCTTGAAGACGTCGCCGATGAGGTCCTCGTTGCCGATGCCGATGTACTTCAGGTTGAACGGCGCGGGGTGTCCGGCTTCCGCGCGGACCTTGCCCCACTTCGAGTCGGCGGGACCGTTCGCCCATTCGACCAGGTCCAGCACCTCCTGAATGTACGCGCCCATCTCGTCCATCGGGATGCCGCCCTGCTGGCCCTTGCCCCCGCGAGAGGAATTCTGGCACGGGACGCCCGCGGGGAGGATCGGGAGCGGTTCCGCGCCGATGTCCTCGCAGAACTGGAAATACTCGAAGTAGCCGAGCCCGGCGGACTGGTGGTAGCCCCAGATGTTGGACTGCGGCACGCGCGCCTCCAGCGGGCCGACGGTGCGGTTCCAGCGGTACATGTTGCCGAGGCCGTTGCCGTGCGCCACGCAGCCGCCGGGGAAGCGGATGAAACGCGGCTTGAGTTCGGCGAGAGCCTGCGCGAGGTCGGCGCGGAGGCCGTTCCTGCGGCCCTTGAACGTCTTTTCGGGGAAGAGGGAGACCATATCGAGGGCGAGTTTTCCGCCGATCGGTCTCAGCGACAGTTTGCCGCGGTCCGTGTTTGATTTGGCGGTGAACTTCAGCTCGGTCTTGGTCCACTCTTTTCCCTTCACTTCGAAGGACTGGACACCGATGATTTCATTATGCTCGCCGAGCAGACTGACGAACAGTCCGGTTTCGCCGCCGTCCGGGCATTTCGCGAAAATACTGAGGAGATACGTCTCGCCCTCGCGGAAGACCATGCCGCGGAAGCCGTCGTTGACAAGCGCGGCGTTATTGTCTTCGGGGGCGTCCAGCACAAGGTAGTGCGGATTGTTCGGGTGGATCGGGTCGTCGGTCGCGACGGTCGGGTTCAGATCCTTCGGGATATTCCACCCGGTGAGGGCGTTCCAGCCGCCGTGGTCGAGGTCGTTGAACTCGAAATCGCGGTTGCGGACGAGTTCGGCGTACAGCCCGCCGTCGGCGGAGTAGTTGATGTCTTCGAAGAAGATGCCCCAGAGGAGCGGGCTGATGTTCTTGGTGCGTCTCAGGTTGACGGAAATCTCGGCGGTGCGGGAGACGTCCTTGAGTCTGTCCGGCAGATCCGTGATGCGCTCGCGGTTCTGTTCGCCTTTCCTGTCGGCTTCGATTTTCGCAGCGAGGATGCCGTCAAGCTCCGCTTTCGAAATAGTCACGATCGTGCCTTTCCATTCGCGGTCGCCGAGCTTGACGATTCCTTTGGCTTCCCGATACCGTCTCTGGAAGGGGACGGGGACTAAGGAAAAATCCTTGAAATCCTGCGTGGAGAGAATTTCTTCTTCATTCAGGCGAACCCCCTTTTCATCGACCCACTCGATGTAGTATGCCCAGTCGTCTCCGCCGTTTGAACGAAAGAAGATGAACGGCGCGAAGCCGCGCGGCGCTTTCTCCATGGGGTAATAGTTCTGCACGTGCCAGTGCACGAGGTCGGGCGAGGACGTGAGCGCGAACACCGGATCGTCCGGGTTCGGCGTGAAGATGCAGTACCACAAGCCGTTTGCCTCGTCGTGGAAGAGGTACGGATCGTGCATCTTCTTCTCCGCGCCCCATGTGCCGTAGTCGCTGCTCAGCCAGCCGTGGTCGATCGCGTGCCATTCCATGCCGTCGGCGTTCCATGCGTAGTACAGGCGGTTGTCGCGTTCGTATGCGAAAAGCTGAATGGGTCTGGGTCTAGGCGAAAGTGGATCATAGTGGCGCGAAACGCTGTGCTGCGACGGATCGGCGGGAGCATTGTCGGCTGCCGCAGCGCCGGAGATCGCGAACGATGCGGAAAGGAATGCGGCGGCGAGGATGCGTCGGAAAAGCTTCATGGCTGTGTCTTTCTTGTTGCAGGGCAGGGGGATGGAAATATTTTGTCAGAGTGTCGGGACGACTTTTTTGATGGAGCCGTCCGGATTGAATTCGAGCTTGTCGATGCAGACTTCGCGGTGGAATCCCGGTCCGTCCATGACCTTGCCGTTCTGCCACGCGAACCTGTGGTACACGATGCGCCATTCGTCGTCCGCGCCGTGGACCTTCAGGATCTGGTGGTGTCCGGTGCCGAGGATGCCCTTTGACGGATCTTTTTCGATCACGACGTTGTCGCGCGGGACGGTGAGTTCGCCGAGCGGGGAATCGGCGGTGGCGTAGCGGACGTGGTAGTTCGGGCTGCCGGTGTCGTCGACGGACCAGGTGAAATAATACTTGCCGTTGCGCCAGATCACGTTCGTGCCCTCGCGGAAGGTGCGGCCGGGACGGAAGACAGTCACGGTGTCGCGCTTCACGCTGAGCATGTCGTCGGCGAGCTCTGCGCCCGCCATGTAGCCGTTGCCCCAGTAGAGGTAATACTTGCCGCTCACGGGGTCGTGGAAGACGTCCGGGTCGATCTCCTGGCCGCCGCGCACGCCCTCCGGCTTGAAGTCGACGATGGGCTTCCCGGTATCGACGAACGGCCCGAGCGGATCGTCGGCGACCGCGACGCCCACGCACTTGCGGCCGTCGCCCTTCAGCGCGCCGCAGAAATAGAAGTAGTATTTATAGCTTCCGTCGGGCTGCTTGCGCTCCATGATGCACGGAGCCCAGGCGTTGCCGTCGGACCATTTCACGTCCACGCCGAGCGTCAGGATGGTGCGTTCGTACTTCCAGTCCTTCAGGTCGGACGAGGAGAAGACCTGGAAATCCTTTCCGCCCCAGCCGGGCACGCCGTCGTGCGTGGGGTAGATGTAGTATTTGCCTGTCTTCTCGGAGTAGAGCGTGCCGGGGTCGGCGTAGAACGCCTCGATGACCGGGTTGTTCTGCACGGGGGGCTCGAACTTCTCCGGCTTGCCCCATTTCTTGAGGACGGCGTCCAGCTCGGAGCGGGCGATGGAGACCACGCTGCCGTGGCGCGCGTGGAAATCGACGGAGAAATCGCCCTGCGTGAACGTCTTCATGTCCTTCGTTTCGGCGAAGTACCAGCGTCCGTTGCGGAAAAGGTCGCCCATGAAGACGTACGTGTCGGTGTTCACGATCGGGTACACGCTGGAGCCTTCGATCGCGAATCCGGGGTCGAGCTTGTAATCGGGCTCCGGCGCTTCCCATTTGCCGGGGAAGAGCGTGTCGGAGACGACTTTTTCCTTGCCGCAGTAGAACATGTGGTACTTGCCGTTGAACCTGATGATGTCCGCGTCGAGCACGTGGACGCCGGGGATGCCGAACATGTACATGGGCTCGCCCTCGAGGTCCGTGAAATCGTCGTTCGCGTACACGCCGTACATCCTGTTGACGCCGCCTTTGAACATCAGCGCCACGTAGATCAGATACCGTTTCGCCGCCGGATCGTAGATGGTCTGCGGCGCCCACACGTGCAGGATGTCCTTGATGCCGGGCATTTCGGGGAAACGCTCCGGGAAATGGATGGCCTTCGCCGACCAGTTGACGAGGTCGTCGGACTTCATGAGCACGAGGCCGCGGTTGGAGTCCCAGCCGTTCGAGGAGACCATGTCCGTGGCGACCATGTAGAACCCGCCGTCTTCGTTGCGCATGATGTGCGGATCGCGGACGCCGCCGGTGCGCGCGAACGTCTTTGCGTCCAGCACGGGCTTGTCGCCGTTGAGCGCGAAGAAATGGCGTCCGTCCTTGCTGACGGCGAAGCGGATCTGTTCCTGCTGCGGGTCGTTGCCGTTGAAATAGGCGAAGAGGTAGCAGGTGCGGTCCTTCGCGGCGGGCACGGGGTAGGGCTTCTCCGCGGAGGCCGCGAAGGCGATGCCGACGGCGCAGAGCGTGGCGAGGGCGAGTTTGCGGAGGAGGGCGGAACGAATGGCGAGGGAGGAACGGATTGACATGGGCGATCTCCTTGGGGAAACATGCCTGCGTGAGGCGTTTTTCCCGTGTTGCGTGGGTTGACCGGGCGAAATTTCCATAATATACATTAGCTTCCTGGGGAAATCAAGGCGGCGGAAAGGATTTTATCATGGAAAAAGAGACGGAATGTTCCCGTCCCGTTTCCGGCTGTTCCGGCATGGCGCCGCATGTCGCGGACGGATGAAACGAAACCGGCGGCCGGGGTGTCCGCGGACTTGAAAAAGAGGTGAAACCGGAGTATATTTTTATGGTACGAAAATGGCCGGTCCTTCCTGAATCATTGTTCGTTTTTTTTCAGCGGACCGATCGGCCGCCCCGAACGACTACGCGATCAAACGAAAAAAACTCATCATGCAAAAAGAAACGATCTCCGGCGCTTTCACCGGAAAAGAACGAAGCCTGTTGCGCTCCTGGTGCTGGGTTCATGAGGACGCCGCCGAAATCCTGGATGCACTGCGGGCCGGACCGCCCGGAACGGAATGCGGCCTGGACGTACTCTGGAAGACGAAACACAAATACACCCTGCGCCTGAAAACGGCCTCCGGGCTTGACCTGGCCTGCAAGTGGTATGCGAAGATCCGGCAGGTGCCGTATTCGTTTGCGTGGACGCAGGCATCCAAGGAAGCATATAATTTCAGACTGCTGGCGAACGTCGGTCTGCCGCTGGTAAAAATGGTCGCGACGGGCGAGGATCGCAGTCCGTTCCATATCCGTACCGCCTTTATCGTCACGGAGTTCGCCGACGGATTCCTGGACGGCCGGTGTTTCTTCGAGTCCATGTCAAATGAAATCGCACTGCGCGACGAATTCACGCACCGCAATTTCACCCTCGTGGCGCGCATGCACGACGCCGGGTTCTACCACCGCGGTTTCACGCCGATGAACGAACTCTGGCGCCTGCTGCCGGAACCGGACGCGGAGGGAAACCGGATGGAAATCCGCTGGATCGACATTGCCACGTGCCATCGCGCGTGGGGTGCGGTCCTGAAACGGCACATCGTGGATGACCTCGGCTTATTCCTGTGGTTCTATCCGTTGACGGCGGAGGAACGCCGGGAGTATCTGCGGGTCTACCTGGAAGCGGCGAAGGTGCGGCGGTTCGATCTCGATACGCTGCATCGTGCCGTGGAGGCGTATGTCGCCGAAAAAACGTGCCGGAAACAGGCCAAAGCGGAAAAGAAAAAGAAGAAACAGAACGGCGGTCAGGCGTCGAACTGAAAACGGAAACCGGCCGGCTTCGGCCTGTATGGAAGAGATTCGCGCAAACTGCGCGGTCAGGCCGGCAGAAGACTCCTGATCCACTGGAAATAATCAAGCTCAGGCGGCGGGCAGAACGCTTCGCCGCCTTCTTTTGCCTGTTCCAGCAGGAAGACCGCGGCGAATTCCATCGGCTCGAGGCCGTACAGCCGCATCGCGCGGTCGGCGAACGTGGAACGCTCCTCGGTCAGGATCACGAGAGCGCGTTCGGCGTCTCCGGCTGTCAAAACCGCGTCCGCGAGCGAAAGAACGCGGTCGGGGAGGCGGTCGAATCCGGCGAGCGAGAAGACCGGGACCTTCATGCCGAACCGGATGGCGGCCGCGCCGGGGACGGCGTTGTGGACGGAGCACGAGAACGACACGGGGCCGATCTGGTCCTCCGGGAAGTCGATCAGATCGTTCTGGAGCGCCGTGATGCGGCTCTGCACGCCGTGCATGCTGCCGAACAGCAGCGGGGCATCGTCGGGGCGGCCTTCGAGGCGGTCGAGGGCGGAGAGGACCGCCGCCGTCATGCGGTCGGAACGCCGTCCGAGGCCGAGGCGGGCACGTTCGGCGCGGAGGAAACCGTCGTCCCAGCGCAGATCCGTGCCGGGCGCGGTGAACGAGGATGCGAGCAGATGGATCGCCATGGTTCAGCCCAGCCTTTCCGCGATGAGAACGGCGTCCGTGCCGCCGAACGCCAGCGAGGTCGACGCTGCGAAACGCGTCTCCGCGGGGAGTTCCAGCGGCGAGGTCAGCGGCGCACACGCGAGCGCGGGATCAGGCGTCTTGCAGCCCGGACTGGCCGGGACGAAGCCGTCGCGAAGCGTGAGCATGGTGAAGATGAATTCGAGCGTGCCGGCGGCCCCGAGCGTGTGACCTGTGAAGCGTTTCGTGGAGAGGAACGGCGGCGTTGTGATCCCGGCCTCCTCCGCCAGCCCGGCGAACGCCTCCGCCTCGCACCGGTCATTCAGGACCGTCCCCGTGCCGTGCGCGTTGACGAACGCGATTTCATTGAGCGCAAGTCCGGCTCGGGTCATGGCGTCGCGGAAGGCTCGTTTCATGCCGCTTCCGGTTGCGTCCGGGGCGGTGATGTGCGAGGCGTCGCAGGACATGCCGAATCCGCGCAGCGCGAATTCCGGCTTCCGTCCGCGTTTGCGGGCACATTCGGGCGTTTCCAGGATCACGATGCCCGCCGCTTCGCCGAGGTTCAGCCCGGCGCGCGCGGAGTCGAACGGACGGCATGGGAAGGGCGAGGTCACGCCAAGCACGTGGAATCCGGCGACCGGGGTGCGGTGAAGCTCGTCCGCGCCGACCACGATCATGCGTTCGCACTGGCCGGAGAGGAGGCAGAGCGCGGCAATGGAAACGGCGTCCGCGCCGGAGGAACACGCGTTGGAAACGGTGTGGAGCGGGCCGATCAGGCCGTACTCGCGGGCGATCGCCTCCGCCGGATTGGAGTTCAGGAAGCGTTCCACAGGAGCGTTTTCCTCCGTGTCGGGATTCTCCCGCAGACGTGCGTAGTAAGCCGTGTCCGTGAACTGATGGGCGATGGTCGTGCCAACCGCGCATCCGGTCGCGGAATCGCGAAGCATGTCCGGCGTAAGCCCGGCGGCGTCCAGCGCCTGTGCCACGACGGAACGGATCATGGCGAGTGTGCGCGGGGCGTCCGGTTCATTCCTGAAAGAATCAAGATAAAACACCGGATCGTGAATGGCCGAATCGATCAGGTCGCAGGCCGGGCGCGGCGTTTCGGGCGGACGTTTTCCCCGGAACAGCGCCAGCGCCTCGGCGTCGGTCGATCCGGCGCACGAGAGATGTGCGAAACCCGTCACGACTGGATCGAAAGGCATTCTGCGGATCATGCGCGGTCCTCCCAGACGTTTTCGAACAGGAAGCAGTCATAAGGATGTTCCCCGGCCATGCGCTCGAGGTCGGCGGCGTAGCGCTGGACATCCTCCTGAAACTTGATGCCGTCCGCGCCGCGCGCGGGACGCTCCGGATGGGCGATGCTCCCGAAATCGAGGAGAAGCTCGCGGTAGGTGTTTCCGCGCGTCAGGAAGAACGGCACGACCGGGGCGTGCGCCTTTGCCGCCAGGAAGAACGCCGCGGCGGGGAATCGCGCGGTTCCGCCGAAGAATCGTACCGGCACGGATTGCATCTCCAGGCAGCGGTCGCCCATGAGCCCGACGGCCCCGCCCGCATCGAGAATTTCGTATGCCTCCAGCAGACCGCCGAACGCGCCCGCGGTGTCGATGATGTGCAGCGGGGCAGCATCGCCGCCGTTGAACGCCCGGCTCTTGTCGACGTCCGAGTTGCGGTCCGGTTTCGCGACGAACGCGACCTGGCGGTTCCCCGCGTTCACGCAGTGCATGGCCGCCTGCCACGCACCGAAATGCGAGCAGAGGAAGACGAGCCCCCCCGGGGCGTTCCGCAGTGGTTCGAAAGCCTCCGGGTTGCGTTCGATGACTTTCGCCTGGCCGTTCGCCAGTGCCAGCGCCATGATCAGCGCCTCGCCCTGCGCCGTGAAAAGCCGCCACACATGGCGTTTCATGCGGAATCCGCTGGCGCCTGGGAAACGGTGCTTCAGATAGGGCAGGGCGCGCTGCTCCGCCTGTTTGTCGGTGAGCGCGTATGTGAGCGCGATGAACTTGACGAGGAAACACGCGGCGCCGGGGCCGAAGACGGCGAGAATCCAACGGAGGATTGCGGACCCGAGCCTGTTTTTGCGGGTGTCGCTCAGATTGGCGGCGGGTTGTGACTGTGCGGCGCGGATCATGTGCGGGCGCTCCTTCCGCGGATGATGCCGCGGCAGAGTTCGGCGGCGCAATAGACGATCACGGCGACGACGGTTGCGAAGACCGGCGCAAGGATGATGCTGCCGAGAAGCCACTCGAACAGGCGTAGATGGAGCTCGCGGACCGTGCTGTGGAAATTCAGATCCTCCGGGAGCAGGAACTTGCCGTGCCGCAGGAAAAAGCCGAGTTCGATGCAGAGGACCGGACAGAACGGCGGCATGAACGGATGCTGCGCCATGAAGGCCATGGCTTTGTTGAGGTGGAGCCGGGCGGCGACGTAGAGGATCAGGATCGTGCAGAATCCGTACGTCGGAAACACGGCGATGAACGCGCCGACGAACGCGGAGAAGGCGAGTCCGAGCGAGGATGTGTTTTCCTTGACGAGCCAGTCCCAGAGTTCCTTCGGTTTCCACAGGCGCGGATATTCGCGGGGCGTCTGCCGGAGCTTTCTGACGCCGAACGGGATCAGGCGGCGGAAGACCAGGCGCGTGTGCAGCCAGGTCATGCGCAGGTTGTCGCGGAACGGATGGAAATGCGAGACGCGTTCTCCGGGCGGGTCGTAGTGCGTGGAGATCGGGACCTCCGCGAGGTCCAGCCCAGCCCACATGCAGCGCGTGAGCAGTTCGGTCTCGAACGTGTAGTGAAGCGAGGAGCACCTGATCCGCGAAATATATTTGAGCGGATACGCGCGGAATCCGCTCTGCGAGTCGGATATCTTTCTGCCGGTCTCGACGAGGAACCAGAAATTGGAGAACATGCGTCCGAACTTGCTGCGGCCGGGGACGTTCGGCACGGAGAAATCGCGGACCCCGGCGACGAGCGTCCAGTCGTTCTTTTCGAGGATCGGCAGGAAGCGCGGGATGTCCTCCGGGTCGTGCTGGGCGTCGGCGTCGAGCGTGATCATGTAGTCGTAGCCGCGCGGGGCGAGCGTGCGGACGGCGGTGAGGAGCGCCGCGCCCTTGCCGAGGTTGCGCGGATGCCGTATGACCTCGATGTTCGTTCCGGCGTAATATTCCGCCAGATCGATGTCCTCGGAACCGTCGTCGATCACGAGGACGTCGGGCATGACGGCGCGCGTCCGTTCGATCACGGCGGGGGCCGTGGAGGCATGGTTGAAAACGGGGATCACGCAGCAGCAGCGCATGAGGTCGTCCCCCTGTCTTTACTCCGCGTGGAAAACGCGCCGTGCGAGGGTTTTGGGATCGGAATCGTCCGGGATCTCGGTCGTGCCGCCGGGCTCCGCCAGCAGGACGGTCAGCTTGTTCGATTCGTAATGGCAGATCATCACGCGCCGGATGCCCGGCATTTCGAAGAAGTTCGTGACTTCGTCCCAGAGGACGGGCCATCGCCCGAGCGAATCCATGTAGAAACACGGACCGGTGAGCTTGAGCGAAATCGCGGCTTCGCAGGGAGGCGTGGTCGGGAGCGTGCCGACGAAAAGGTGCCCGCGCCCGAGGTGACGTCCGTGCTCGCGGTAGTCGTTGAAATAGTTCAGGTTCTGTTCGTGGCAGCCCTGCCGCCCGAAGTCGGCGATGGCGGTCTCGCGGACGGAATCGACCTCCGCATCGCGGTGCGCCAGAACAGATGCGAGAATGTAGGTGCGGACCTTCGCATCGCCGCGCCGGAAATTGTCGAGCCCGTAGACGTGCGGGAACTCGTCCTGCGGTTCGGAGACTTTCGCCTTGGCGTCCTGCGTGTCCTCCGCCGTGTAGATGAGGCCGCGCCGCCAGGTGCGGAAGGAAAGGCCGTCGGCCGTGACGCCTCCGATGATATGCCAGGGATATGCGCTCATGATACGGCCTCCAGGATGATGACGGCGTTCAGTCCTCCGAATCCGGAGTTCATGCACAGGACGCGCGGTTTTTCGAGTTTGCGGATTTCGGTGGAAACGTAGCGGGCGGCTTCCGGTTCGGGCGTGACGAGCGAGGTCTGCGGCGGGATCAGCCCCGTCTCCAGCATGCGGACGCCGACCACGGCTTCCACGAGGCCCGCGCCGGCGAGCGTATGCCCGCACGCGCCCTTCACGGAGAGCATCGGCACGGAACGTTCGCCGAAGACGCGGCGGATCGCCTGAAGCTCCATATCGTCGTTGTAGCGCGTCCCGGTGCCGTGCCCGATGACCGCGCCGATGTCGTCCGGGGTGAGTCCGGCCTCGTTCAGCGCGTGGACGATGGCTTCGGAGAGCGCTTCGCCGTGGGGCATGGGTGCGGTGATGTGGACCGCGTCGCAGCTCATGCCGCCGGACGCGAGGACTGCGCGCGGCTTCAGGCCGAGTTCGGCGGCCTTCTTCGCCGAGCAGATGTTGATGATGGATGCGGCGTCGCCAAGCAGAAGCCCGTCGCGGTTTCGGTCGTAGGGCCGCGCAATCGTGCGGGCGAGGGCGCGCAGCGTGGCGAAGCCGGAGAAGATGAACTCGCTGACGTAGTCGGTGCCGATCACGACTGCCGAATCGAGGCGGCCGCTGCGGATGTGGCGGTTCAGCGAGACGAACGCGGAGTTCGAGGAGGCACAGGCGGCGGAAACGATGCGTCCGCGGTCCTTTTCGCAGACCTTCAGGGCGCGTTCCAGCAGCATGTCGCAGGTGCAGCGGCGTTCGGGATTGTCGATGTATTCGATTTCGCCGACGGTACTGGCGAGGAAGAGTTCGGCATCGCGCGGCATTTTCTTCGCGGTCGCGGAGAGATAGTCCAGGAAGAAACCGGGGATCTCCGCCGTGCCGTTCACATCCGCGCCGGGGGCCATGGCCGCGAGGGCTGTGGAGAATTTGTCGTTGTGGAACCGGGAGCAGTCGGAGAACGCGGCATGGTTGTCCAGAAGCCCGTTCCAGCAGGCTTCCACGCCGGGTCCGAACGCGGTGTACAGGTCGCAGTCGACGATCACTGGGGTGCGGTCATCCATGATGGTACGCTCCTTCCTTCCAGCGGTTCAGAAACTCTTCCCAGAACGCCGGGATGTGCCAGAGCGGCGAGAAGTCGCGGGCGTCGATGAAGACCTGCGTGGTGCAGCCGGTGGCGGCCACGCGTCCGTCCTCCAGGCGCACGGCGTACTCGATGTTGATGCGCGGGGCGTCGGTCCAGATGAGCGCGGCCGAGGTGTGGAACACCGCGTCGCAGGGGAGCGGGATGCGGTAGTCGTATTCGTCGTGGTAGAAGAGCGCGGAGACGTGCTCCTCCTCCAGGCGATGGTTGTCGAACCCGAAGCTGTGCGAAAGCTCGGTGTAAGCGGCTTCGAAAAACTTCGCGTAATTGCCGTGCCAGGCGATCTTCAGAGGGTCGGATTCGCTGAACTGGAGACGGCGCGTGACGCTGACTTCGAGCGGCGGCGGACCGCCGGGTATGCGTTCAAAATATTGCTTGAACTCGGGATGTCTCATATTGCGCTTTCTTTGGGAGCGAAGACCAGTTTTGCCGCGGAGACGCGTCCTCCTTCGCCGTTCACGAACGAGGCGTTCGCGGCCCATGTGCCTTCGGTCTCGCCCGGTTCGAGCGTCAGCGCGAGCGTCACCGGCATGTCCGGCGTGATCAGGCGCAGATACTTGATGCGGCGGACGCCTGCGAGGCGGAGCGGACGCCCGAGGCGGCGTTCGGCCAGGCGGCGGATGAAGGAAAGCTGGACGATTCCGGGCAGGATCGGATTGCCGGGGAAGTGTCCGCGGTAGCCCGAGAAGGTGCCGGGGACGGAAAACGTGCAGGGGCCTTCTTCGCCGTTTTCGCCGGCCTGATTGTAGATCGAGTCGATTTCATCCCAGATAGTCATGGTTCGCTGTCCTCAAAAAGATCCGATACCGTCAGGATCAGACGGTATCCGTGTTTATTATTGTCGTATACGATGATTTCAGGAAAAATAGTCGTATCATTTACGATATACCGAAAGTACCAGGATTGCCAGTCGATAGTTTCGTTTTTAAAGTAATTTTTTCTCATAACGGGCAATTTCGTTCCCCAAAACTCGCTGACAAGCTCCTCTTTGCCGTTTCCATCGCCGTTTCCGACGGATTCACGCCGGATGATTCTGCTGCCGTCTTTTACATTTTCTGTCGCACCTGTTTTGACGCCGCGCCACGGGTCCAAATTGTCGAAGATGTGGAAGAAGTCTTCCAGGATGAATCCGGCGGCCTCGTCCTCGTGTCCTTCCAGGAAGTCGATCGGCATGAACCAGTAGTCCGCGAGGGCGTCCTTCGTGCCCGCCAGCTCAAAGATCTTTCCGCCGGACGGGGAAAACGCCGCCACGCGGAGTTCCCCGGAATCGTCATAGGAAACGGCGCAGAGCGTCGCCTGTTTGAAGAATTTGTATTCGAACGTGACTTTGCCTTGGAACGCGAACGGCTTCATCGGTCCGGCGGTCGGCTGGACGGCGTCGCGGTAAAGCACCCATTCTGTCTCCGTCAGGGGCGGGACCGGTTCGTATTCGTAGGGCAGGGAATGGCAGGCGGATGTGAGGAGGAGGAACGCGGGAGCGAGGACAAAGAGTATGGTTTTGAGCGAGGAGATTTTTTTGTTGTTTTGAACGAAACCGCGGCGGATGGACGGCAGGAGCAGGGCGGCTGCGCCCCAGGCGGCGAGCACGCCGGGGACCAGCGCGAATCCGGCTTCGTGCAGGAGCGGATGCCCGGCGAAGGCGATCGTGAGGCCGCCGGCGGCGGTCGTGAGCGCGGATGCGGAGATCGCGCGGAAAACGTACGGATTCGCGGCGGAGCGTTCGCTGCCGATCACGAAGACGCCGTAGTCGATGGCGAGGCCGGAGAGCAGGACCAGCGATATTTCGGCGGCGAGGTTCAACGGCTTGCCGAGGAGCGCGTATACGGCGCAGACGGCCAGCAGCGCCATCGCGACCGGGATCATGGCGCAGAGGCTGTCTCGGACGCTGCGGAAGAAGAGGAGTGCGATCATGAAGACCGAGAGCACGGCGAGGATCACAGGGCGCGTCGCTGCGGACTTCATGTCGGACACGATCATGTCGGGGATCTTCACGCGGGAGATGGCGACGGTTTCGAGGTCGGCCGGGAGATTTGAGGCGAGGAAGGAGGAGTACAGGGCGGCCTGCGGCAGAAAGACCGCGGCATACCAGCCGTTGCCGTCCGTCGCCGGACGCAGGATGCGGTTCAGCACGGGCGCGATGACTTCGGGGAAGGAGTCATGATCGGGAGATTCGAGGCCTTGTTCGAGCGAGGCGAGGAAGGGATCGAAGGCATCCGGCTCGAATCCTTCCTCTTCGGCTGCGGCCCGGAGGTCTTTTGCGAACTTGGGGTAATCGAACTCTGCCAGCCAGGAAGCGAGATTCGCCTCCCGGACACTTTTCGGCGGGATCAGGAAAGACGGGGAAAACATCTTGCCCTCAAGGCCGGAGAGAGACACGTACATTCCGGGGGGGGAATCCGATTCGAAAAGACGGTCGCAGAGCACGGTTGCGCGCATCAGCGCTTCGTCGGCGTCCGCGCCATGTACGGCCAGCACGACCGACGCCGGACCGTAAAGGAAAAGCTTCTCCACGGCCTCTGCTGTATCTCCGAGCTTCGCCTGGGCGGCGTCGAACTGCCGCAGATCCGTTCGGACGGAGAGATGCAGCATGGCGTGGGTCGCGAAGACGGCCATCAGGCCGAAGCAGAGAATGGATGCGAGCTTCGGCGAGAAGGTTTTCATCGGGCGCGGTTTCGGAAGAGGCGCTTTCGTTCGGATCAGGATGGACGGGAACAGCAGGAGCGTGAGAATGAGGCTGGCGAGGAGGCTGATCCCGATGAACACGCCGAACTGCCGCACGCCGGGGATCGGCGTCAGCGCGAGCAGCAGGAAGACAGCGGCCGAGGTCGCCGCGCCCGTCAGCAGGGACGGCGCGATGCGGATCAGGCGGCGCACGGGGCAGGGCGTCTGCATGGTCATGTAGACATGCACGCCGTAGTCGACCGCCAGCCCGATCACGAGCCCGCCGGTGGCTGTCACGAAGAGCAGGACGGGTTCGCCGGGGATCGCGAGGAGGCCGACGGCGGCAAGCGAGACGACCGCCGGAAAGACCGGGATCGCCAGTGCGCGCAGGTCGCGGCGGAAGAGCAGCAGGATCGCGGGCAGAAAGAAAAGGATCGAGAGGATGCACGCGAGTTTCACGTCCGACTTGATGACGCGTTCGTTTTCGATGGAGTGCGCGTGTGCGAGCAGGAGGTCGGCATGGATGCCGGACATCGGATGCTTTGCTAGGACGTTTTCGAGGTCGCCCATGAGCCGCCGCCCGCCCGTTGTGTCGGCGGCGGAAACGTCCGTTTCGAGCAGGAGCAGACGGTGCAGGCCGGTCGGGGCGACGATGGCCGTTTCGCCGTCCTTCAGATGGAACGACGAGGCGGAACGGAACTGTTCGAGCGTAGCAAGTTTCGATGCGGCGAATCCGGTCGGGTCGGCGAGCACGAGCGAGGCGAAGCCGCCGAGCAATATTTTGCGTTTGACCTCCTTGACGATCCCGGCGGCATCAGGCCCGGAAAACGGCTGGAATTGCGGAATCCATTCCTGGAAGGATGCGAGGGTGGCGGGGAGGTCGTCCGGCAGAAAGCGGTTGTCGACGCGCGTGACGCCGGGGACGGACGCGATTTCCTCGGCAATGCTGTCGATCTCGGAAGACGCGGCATCGAGCTGTTCCTCCGTGTCCGCGGTGAACAGGACAGCGGACTGGTTGAACAGCCCGGAGTTCAGGAGCACGGCGCAGGCGCGTTCGGACCTGCTGCCGGTGGGGAGCATGCGCGTGATGTCGGCGCTGAACGATGCGGCGAGGAGCGGGAGTGCGGCGAGGGCGAGCGCGAGAAGCGACAGGCCCGCCGCGAGGACCGGGCGTCTCAAACCGAACAGAATGACGCGCCGTAACAGGGATTTCATTTTTTCTGTTTCGCCTGCCAGAGATCGTCCGGGATGTCGGAGTCGAACACGGAATCGGTGTAGACGAGCTCGGTTACGTCGCCGTTTTTCTCGGATGCGCGGACCTTCACGATCTTCGTTTTCGTATCGTCGAGGGTGAGCTCAACCTCGGTGATGAGCGAGGCGGCGAAGCGTTCGGAACGCGGTTTCAGCACGACCGTGCCGTCCTTGCCGGCGGTTGCCTCGAAATCCTTTTCCAGCGCCTTCACGTCGCCGGACGCGAAGGCCGTCATGGCGTCGGAAAGCATTTCGAGCATCGGATACTTGGAGAACGGCACGGAGACGGTCTTGTCGGAGTCGGCGTCCCACTGCGTGAGCTTTCCGTTCGCGATGATGCAGGAGTACCGGAGCGGTTTTTCGACGTGCCAGGCGAAGCGCTTGCCGGGACGGTCGAGGCAGAGCTCGCCGTTCAGGACCATCGGCTTTTTGAACGCCTTCAGGTGCTTCGTCTGGACGAATTTCGTGCGGAGCGTCTTGAAATTCGCGATGTTCGCGAGCAGCTCCGCGGTGTCAGGTGCAGCGGCGGCTTCCGCTTCCTGATGCTTCCCTGTTTCCGTCTGCGAAGAATCCTCCCCCGCAAGGGCGAAGGATGCGCAGACGGACAGAAGAACCGCCGTCAGGATGCGGATCGCCGGACTGGAGTTCATTTTTTCTCGTCGTAGTTGGTCAGGAAGAGTTTCAGCGTGCCTTTCGCGGCGGGCTTGCCGTTGACGGACGCCTCGTATCCGATGCCGCGCCACTTGCCGAGGTCGTACTGGACGTTGATGACGACGTCCACGGTGTCGCCGACGTGCGGGATGGCGGAATACTCGGAGTCGACGACTTCGACCAGGAGGCCGCCGAATGACTTGTCCTGGCGCTGATAGGCGTCGAGGACGGCGGCGGTCTGCGCGGCGTATTCGATGAACGTTTCCGCGCCGGTGGAGCCGTCGGCGGCCGCCAGCGGATGGTCGGGATGCACCACGGAGGTCGTTTTGCCGCCCATGTCCCATTCCTCGACGATCGTGTCGATCAGCGCGAAGGGTTCGCCATGCGGAAGCAGTCCGGCGGCGGGGAAGGGCAGTCTGGAGCGCAGCTCGTCGTGATTGAGGGGCGGCTTGTTGGGTTTCGGAGTTTCGGATTCGGCCATGATAAATTCCTTTTGAACTGTATGTGAATGTTTTACGTTGATTTTGCGGAAGTGAGGCAGAACGGGTAGCGCCGTTCCTGTTTCCAGGCGTCGATCTCGCGGTCGAGCGCGGCGGTCTCCTCTTCGAGGATACGGTGGACTTCCCGCTGGATGCGGAAATGCGGCTCGGAGGCGATGCGGTCCTGCGGGATCGGCTTCAGGACGCGCATGATCACGCGGCTTGGGCGCATGCGGAAGGAACGGTCCGGGCTGGCTTCATTGCCGGCGATGGCGACCGGGATCAGCGGGGCGTTGAGCTCCTTCGCGGCGCGGAAGAACGCGCTGTGGAACGGGGCCATGGTGCGGGAGCCGGAGCGCGTGCCCTCCGGGAAGACGTAGATGGTGCCGGAATTGCTCAGGGCGCGGCGGGTCTGCTCCACGATCTCCTCGTAGGTGAGGTTGTTCACGTCGATGAAGCCGCCCATGCGCGCGAAAACGCCGAAGAACGGCATGTGGAGCGCCCAGCCCTTCGCGGCGGCCATGGCGGCGCCCGCGGCTGGGATGATCGAGACCAGGAACGGATCAGACGACGAACGGTGGTTCACGACGAAGATGCCGTGGTTCGCGCCGCCGGAGAAGTCGTCGAGGCGCACCGGGACATAGACGCTGTACCAGCAGCGGATCATGAAGCGCCCGAACGTGCGGATGAATTTGAGGACCGCGACGTTGAACGGCCTGCCGGTGAGGAGACAGATAATCCCCGCGATCAGGAAGAACGGCGAGGCCAGAATGCAGTAGAGTGCGATGCATACGACCATGTGCGTGTAGACGATCAGGGAAAACATCTCCGGCTCCTGTTGGTGGGCGGCGAAACGGGAAGAACGGTTTGAAAGGTTGTTTATTGGGGATCCTGCTGCGCGGCCTTCTTCGCGGCTTCGGCCTGCGCCGTGAGCGTGGCCTGGTTCTTCTCGAAGAAGTCGTAGACGTCTCCGAGCGTGCGGACCTGCTTGATCTCCTCGTTGTCGCGGAGCGAGATGCCGAATTTGCGCTGAAGACCGATCATCAGGTCGACCATGTCGAGGCTGTCCAGCCCGAGGTCGTCGAAGAAGGTCTTTTCAGGGGAGAGGTCGGCGGGGTCGAGTTCCATTTCGTTGACGAGGGCGCCGTTGACGGCCTCGATGATTTCGTCTCGTGTCAGATTCATATCTGGATCCTCCGGGGAAGGTTGTTATACGTTGAGCTTGCAGATCAGGGAGGCGTTGATGCCCCCGAACGCAAAGGAGTTTTTGAAGAAGATGCGGATTCGTTTTTCGCGCGGGGCTGTCAGGTGGTCGATTCCGGCGCAGGCGGGGTCGACGTCGACAAGGTTGCGGGTCGGGATCAGGACGCCGTGGCGCGCCATCTCGAAGACGGCGGCCATTTCCAGCGGGCCGGACGCGCCGAGCGTGTGCCCGAGGTGCCCCTTGAGGCTGGAGACGGGGACGTTCGCGCCGAAGACTTCGCGGATGGCGGCGGCTTCGGCGGCGTCGCCCTGGAGCGTGGAGGTGGCGTGCGCGCTGATGTAGTCGATGTCGGCGGGGGTGATCCCGGCGGATGCGCAGGTGTCCGCCATGCAGCGGGCAATGGCGGGCGCATCGGACTGGCTGAGGCCGTTTCCGCCGCTGTTCGAGGCGTAGCCGATGATTTCTCCGTAAATCTTTGCCCCGCGCTTCACGGCGTGTTCGTATTCCTCCAGGCAGAAGACGGCCGCGCCTTCGCCGCAAACCAGACCTTTGCGGTGCGCCGAGAACGGCTGCGGGCTCCGCGTCGGGTCGTCCTCGACGGGCGCATGGGCGTACATCAACGCGAACGAACCGGAGACTTCGGATCCCGTTTCGTCCGCGCCTCCGCAGAACATGACCGTTTCCTGCCCGGCGGCGATCAGCGCCGCGCCGAGCCCCATGGACTGGAGCCCGGAGGCGCAGGCGGAACACGGCGAGTAGATCGCGCCGTTAAGACCGAGGGTGCGGGCGAGATTGAACGCCGTGGTGTGGGAAGCGGCTTTGAAGAAATGCATCGGGGAGAGCCGGTCGCTCTGCCCGGAAAGGACCAGTGCGTATCCTTCGCGCAGGGTGCTGACGGAGCCCATGGTGGACCCGACGGCGCATCCGGCGCTCAGGGCGAGCAGTTCGTCCTGCGTGAGCCCGGAATCCCGCATCGCGGCAAGGCCTGCCATCGCGGTGAAGCAGGCCGACGGGGCCATGGCGCGGCGGAGCGTGCGCGGGAGGATGCGGAAGCGTTCGGGATCGCGCGGTGCGGGGGCGGTCGGCAGGAAATCCTCTTCCTCGCCGCCGCGCACGACGGCGCTTTTCCCGGCGGCAAGGTTGTCGAAGAGCTCGCCGGGCGTGAATCCGAGCGCGCTGTAGATGCCGCTGCCCGTTATGACGACGCGTTTGAGTCCGTTCATGCGCGCCTCCCGTCGGTGTTCGATGAAATCAGCATACCAGACCTCCGTTCACGCCGATGACCTGCCCTGTGATGTAGCTTGAATACGGTCCTGCGAGGAAGGAAACGACGGAGGCGACTTCCCCCGGCGCGCCTTTGCGTCCGAGGGGGATCAGCGGCAGGAGCTTGGTCATGTCGAGGTCGCGGGTCATTTCCGTGTCGATGACGCCGGGCGCGACCGCGTTCACGAGGATGTTCCTGCGTCCGAGTTCCCCGGCGAGCGCCTTCACCGCGCCGATGAGGCCGGCCTTCGCTGCGGAGTAATTGACCTGGCCGGGGCGTCCGACCTGGCCGGACGCACTGCTGATGACGATGATGCGGCCTTCCTTCGCGGAAATGAGCGGCTGGACGAGCGGCTGGACGCAGTTGTAGAAGCCGTCGAGCCCGGTCCGGATCACGTCGTCCCACTCCGTCGAAGTCATCCATGCGAAAAGATCGTCTTTGGAGATGCCGGCGTTGTAGACGACCGCGTAGGGCGGATTGTCGGCGAAAAGCTCCGTGATCGTGCGCAGGCTCCCCGCGCGGTCGGTCACATCCAGCGAGACCGGCAGGAAGGAGCGTCCCAGGGCCTCGACTTGCGCACGCAGGGCGTCGAGACGCGCCGTGTCGCCGCGGCACGAAGCCGCGACGTCGAAGCCGTCCCGGGCCAGACGCAGGGCGGTCGCATACCCGATTCCGCGGGATGCGCCGATGATGAATGCGAGACGATCCGATGCCATAAAGCCGAAGCAAGCTCCAATAGAAATTGAGTTTCCGGCGCGATATGCGTGCGCCGCGTCAATATCTATATACTGTATCATGCTTTTCGTTTTTTTCAACTGAAAGACGCGGAATCTTTTCCGTCTTTTCCAAAAAAACGAACGGAAACAGGATGAAAAAACACGGAACGGGCCGGAATGTCTATTCCACCGGGAAGAACATGGACTGCGTGGCCGAGTTCGACCTGCGGCGGAAAACGCGGCCCGGGATGCCCTGTTTCGAGTACGACGGGCGTCCCATGAAGTTGACGTGGTGGCGGATGGCGAGCGGTCCGAACGGACCGCGGAGGACTTCGATGAGGTCGAACCGGTAACGGCGGTTCGCGGCGGCGTCGCCGAGGTCGTGCAGGAACGAGATGGCGGCGCGGTAATTGCGGCGTTTCTGGGCGTCGGATAGTTCGCGCCAGGGTTCGGGGCGTTTCCCGAACTGGCGCAGGTGGCAGTAGCGCGTCTTCACCTCGACGAACACGAAAGCCGCACCGTCGAGGCAGACCAGATCAAGCTCGCCGTACGGCGTGCGGCAGTCGCGCAGCAGAACGGTGTACCCCATCTGCGCGAGGAGCCGTGCGGCGTCGCGTTCCCCGGCGTCGCCGAGGCGTTTGCGCCAGGAGCGTTTCCGGGCGGACTGCCGGGGCGCGGATGTGCCCTGTTCCGTTTCGTCGTCAGGCATCTTCGGGGAGGCGCTTGAATAGCCCCCAGAGGTCGTCGCCGATGCTGAACGTGCCGAGCGTGTCGAATCCGCCGGTGAACCGGCTGAGGAACACCGCCGCGACCTCGTTGAAATCACGGGACGGGAGCTTGGAGAACACGAACCGTGCGCCCGAATCGTCCTCTTCCGCGGAGCATTCGTTGAACACGAAGAGGATCTGGCGCCCGATGGGGCAGAGTCCGGTGAAACGCACCGGTTTCAGGCGGCGGGCCGCCTTTTCGAGCGCCTTGCCCGCGGCTTCCTCGTCGAACAGGATGTCGTCTTCGCTGAGCGGTACGATCTTGATCATTTTCCGAACGCTTTCGTCTGGCCGGGTTGAATGGTTTCCGTCACAGGATTCGCACGGAAGTATTCCACCGCGTCGGCGTCATCGACCACACACCGGGGCGAGATTTCGACGAGCGCGGCGGGCGTGCCGTCCGCATTGCGCGGGACCCGGATCCCGGCGAGCGCGAGGCGGCGGGCGTCGCGTTCCACGAGCATGGCGCGGCAGGATTCGGCGGAATCTACGCCGGTGGCATTCTTGGTCGGGCCGAACATCTCCTTGCGGGAGCCTTCCACCACGATGGCGCGTTCAGCCATCGGGAGCGCGTCGAAGATAAAGGATTCGAGCTTGACCGCGTTCACGGCGTCCGGCTTCACGGTCGTGCCGTCGGCGGCCAGGTACGGCACCTTCTTGTCCGCGCGGTGCCACGGGAGCTTCAGCGTGCCGTCCTGCGTGAGCGATTCGACGAACGTGCGGCTGATGACGTGGATGGCCGGGCTGCCGGAAAGGAAGGCGAGGGTGCCGTCCGGATTGAGGCGTTCGGCGAGTTCCAGCGGCATGTCGCTGTATTCGATCACGTGCAGGCGTCCGCCGGAGAGGCAGAAGTTGCCGAGCTTTTCGGTCGGGCAGGTCTTCGGCAGCATGCGGCTGCTGATCTGCGAACCTTCGAGGATGTGCAGGCCGATGAACAGCGGATCGGCGATCGGGACCAGCGGATTGTCAACCTGGAAATACGAGAGGTATTCCACGCCGTCGTCGGCCATCCTGTCGAGGCAGCCGGACGCCCGGAGCGCGAGCAGCGTGCCGCCGTGGCCGTTCGGGGAGAGCGCGAGGGAATCTTTCGCGCCGATGATGAGTTTGCCATCGAGCCCGATGGCGGGCATGGTGCCCTGCACGAAGAACCGGACCTGGCCGTCGGCGAGCCCGAAGAACTTATTCTTCTCGAAGAATTCCTTCGTCGGGGCGGCATTGAGCTCGCTGCACATGATATACCAGGTCAGCGGCGCGCCGTATTTTTCGGAAAGGCGGCCGATGGATTCCGCGAAATACTGGAAGAGCGTCTTGTGCAGGACGGGCGTGATCGGATAGGTCCCCTTGGGGCCGTCGAATCCGAGGCGCGTGCCCTGTCCGCCCGCGACCGTGAGCGCCGCCACTTTGCCCGCGCGGAGGACTTCCACGCCTTTCGCGGTTGCTTCCGCATAGAGTTTTTCCTGTTCGGCGGTCTTCGCGGGGAACGGGAAGAACGGAGCGGGTGCGAGGTCGGCGGGGATGGCGGTTTCCGGGCGTTTGAGGACGTATCCCGCGATGAGGCCGGGGAGCGCTTCCCAGTCGATCACGCTGAACTGGGCTTCGAGTCTGGCCTGCGCCGCGGCGTCGGCGGCGTCGTAGTGCGCGAGCAGATGCGCCTGCCCGGCGGCTTCGATGCGTTTTCTGAGTGCTTCCTGCATAGTGTTCCTCCTGAAAATATGAGTTCGTTTTGTTGTCGTTTGGATTAATATACATCAGAATCGCGCAACAATCAAACGCGCGCGTCTTTTTTTGCGTTTTTTGGGGGCCATATGGCGGAAACGAACTGTTCTTGGCCTGAAAACACAAAAAAGGAACCGGGCAGGGGGCTGTCCGGTTCAGGGAAAACGAATTCGTTTTATGACAATCAGTCGCGCTTGACGGAGGGGCGGAGCGGAGCGGGACCGCCGTTCGGGAGCACGTCCGGGCCTTTGATCGGGCCGTTCTTGTCGAGTTCGCGGAAGAGCGCATCGCGTTCCTCATCGGAAAGGTTGTCGAGGGGGTTGGCGTTCCTGGTGCGGTTGATGCGTCCGGCTCCCCACGGGGTCATGACGGAGGGTTCGACGATGCCGGGAGTGGAATACTTTTCCCATGATTCCTCGAGTTCCTTCTGCTGTTTCTGCTGTCTTTCGAACTCCTCGAGTTCGGCTTTTTCCTTCGCAGCCTTTTCCTCGGCTTTCGCCTTGGCTTCGGCTTCCATCTCGTCCTTCACCGCCTTGGCGGTCTCGGGGAAATCCTTGTCGAGCTCCTTCACGGCGTTCTGGAGCTTTTCGAAGAAGAGAGCGGTGTAGCCGACTTCCTTCCAGAGTTCCTTTTCGCCGTCGGCGGAGAGGATGAGGATGGTCGGGTACGCCTCGACGGAGAACTTTTTCGCGAGGGAGTCGTTTTGCTTCTTCACTCCGTCGTCGAGCTTCGCTTCACGCGGGAAATCCAGGAAGAGCGTCACGAGGTGCTTCTTCGCGAATTCCTTGAATGCGGGCTGAAGCAGGATGTTCTTTTCGAGGTTCTGGCACGGCGGGCACCAGTCGGAGCCGGTGAAGAGCGCGAGGATGGGTTTCTTGTCCGCCTTCGCCTTGCCGACGGCGGCGGTGAAGTTGTCGGTCCAGCCGGCGGGCGTCTTGCCGGGCGTGAATTCTTCCGGGTGTTCCTTGATGTATTTTTCGGCCTCGGCTTCGATCTGGGCGGCGCGGATGCGTTCGCCCATCGCCTGGGCGCGGGCGCGGTCCCGTTCGACGATCTGGCGCATCTGGTCCGAGGAAATGGTGCGCGGACGCGAGGAATCCGGGGGTGCGACGGGGATCGTGACTGTCTTCGTTTCTTCCTTCTTTTCGTCGGCCTTCGGGGTGTCCGGCTTGACCTGGCCGTCCTTCACGCGTTCCTGAATCCACTTAACGCGTGCCTGGTCGCGTTCGAGGATCTGGCGCATCGTGTCGCCGTCCAGCTGGGTTTCGGCGGGCGCTCCCGCTTCGGACCAGTTCAGGTCGAGCGTGACGAATCCGCCGCCCTGTTGATTGGCCTGTGCGAACGCGGGAACGGTGGTGAGGATTGCGGCCGCGGAGGCCGCTGCGAGAATCGTGATTCTATTCATTTCGGAATCCTTCCAAAAGATTGAAAATATGGTTGAAAATGTGGTTGATAATATGGTTGAAAACGGATTTGTTTCGGGAATTAGACGGAGCCAGACAGTATTATCTTAGCGCATTTTTGAAAAAAATCAAAAAAAACAGCGAAAAAAAATGAAAAAAGAGGGGCTCGAAGCGTTTTTGCGGGAAATGGCGTGCAAGCGGGGCTGTTTGCTGCGGACGCGGCGAGAGGGGCGCGTTCGGCGACGTTAAACTTCACGAGCGCCGGATATGACGCTCCCCGATGATCTGCCCCGGGCACGGCCGTTTACAGTGCGGACGGGAACGCCGCGGCGGCGGATTCGACGGCGGCGCTGAGTTTCGCGAGCAGGGAGAGTATGGTGCAGAGCATGGTCGCGGTGAAGAGGACGGTGAGAAGGGAGGTTTTGTTCATGGTGTGTGCCTTTCGAATGATGGAAACGTTGTTTCGGAAATTGTTTTCATGAATTGGATGCCTGAGGGTGCGTTTTTCTTAGCGCGAAACGGAAAAGTTCCGCAAAAAAAGATGCTGAAGTATTGCGGAATCAACTTGAAAAACATACGAAATTCCTTTATTTTATATATGTCTCTCTGGAACAACGGATCGTCCGTCGTTTCAACTGAAGCAAAACCCGGAGGAACCATGAAAATACTTGTCGTAGACGGGCAGGGCGGCGGCGTGGGCCGTCAGCTCGCGGTCCAGATCAAACAGGCTTTCCCCGACATCCAGCTCATGGCGGTCGGCACGAACACGATCGCCACGTCGGCCATGATGAAGGGCGGCGCGGACATCGCCGCGACCGGCGAGAACGCCGTACTGGTGGCCGCGCGGAAGGCCGACGTCATTGTCGGGCCGCTCGGGATCGTGGTGGCGGATTCGCTGGGCGGAGAAATTTCGCCCTCGATGGCGAACGCCGTGGCGCAGTCCGACGCGAAACGGATCCTGCTGCCGTTCAAGAACTGCGATAACGTGATCGTCGGCGTGTCCGATTACACGCTGACCAGTCTGATCCGGCAGACGATCGAGGAATTGCGGAAAATCATTGCTTGATTTTTCCGCAACGTGTGATATAGTATAGTCGACAAAGAAAAACCGGAGCGGGAACGACTCCCGTCAGGAATGCCGAAGCACTCCATTCCGGATCCGCAACAACCTTGATCGAACGCTTCAGGAAGAAGCGTTGTTTTCCCCGGAACGGGAAATGCGACCATTTTACTTAGGAGGTCGAAATGGCTTGTTTCAGTGCTCCCCTCGCAGCCGCGATCGCGACCGGCATCGTCCGCCGCGGCATCGCCGCCAAAACTGTCGAACAGCCCGGAACCATCAGCTGGGCCACGAAGCTCGGCTGGCTCGAAAAACTTTTCTTTGGCGGATGCGTCCTGCTGGCGTTCGAACACATCTGGCACGGCGAGATCATCTTCCAGTTCCCGTTCCTGACCGGAGTCCGCGACGGCAACACCGCCGAGGTCCTCCGCGAGATCGCGACCGTCGGTTCCGCCATGACCGTCCTGATCGTCGCCGTATGGATCGGAATGCTGATCGTTTCCTCGCTCATCGTGAAGCGCGGCGAACCCGCGAAGGCGGAGGGCTGATCCATGTGTCTGATCCTGACTGCCGTGGCAGCCGTGGTGTGCACCGCGGTCTGGTACGCCTCCAAAACGATGCGCGACATGAAGATCAGCGTGCTGTGCTGGCTCTTCTGGGGCGCTGCCATCATGTGGCTCGTCGATCTTGTGTTCGAGTATGCCGAAGAAGGAGCGGCCGTCTTCGAGCCGTCGGTCGCCGATGTGCTGAATGATTCCCTGCTCGGCCTGGCCGTGATCACGCTCGCGCTGGTGATCTGGACCGCGTTCCTGCTGATCAGCGATCCGAAGGGCGTCGTGCGTGCGGCGCTGCTGAAAAAGACGGTCTGAACGGAGCGCAGATTCCCACTTTCCCAATATCGTTTTTTTGCAGAAGAATTCCCCCCGTCCTGTCCGGAGAATTCTTCTGCTTTTTTCTGTTCCTGCTCTTTTTTTGAAGTTTTTTATTTGAAAAATAATAAAACTGTGGTATTTTGATGGTATTATCTTTCATCAAACCAATGCCCCAGGAGAAATCATCATGAAGGAGATCAAACTCTTTCTTGCTACATCGAATGAACTGGAACATGACCGGATGCGCATCGGGGACCTGATCCGCCGACTGAACGATTCGTATGAAAAACGCTTCATCCATCTCCGTCTCATCGAATGGGAAGATGTTGACAGCTTCTACAACCATATTTCGAAACAGCGTCGATATGATGATCTGATCATACAGTGCGACCTTTTTATCGGGCTCTTCCGGCAGAGCGCGGGGAGGCATCTGGTCCACGAGTCGGTGGTGGCGCGGGCGCATTTGCGTCCGGAGGACATCCTGATCTTCAGAAAGACTGATCCGGCCCGCGAAGACCATGCCGCTCTCAAGGAAAAATTCGCCATGGCCGGATTCCGGGTCGTCTCCGAAGCCGCGGTCGAACGTTGCGACGAGGGCAGCGAGAGTGTGAAGCGGTTCCCCGAAGAGGATGACCTGAATGATTGGGATGAGGATCCTGAGGAGTTTCTGAAAGAACGGGATTCGTTCGTTTCGTACAGCGATTTTTCCGAACTGAGCCGGGTCCTGAGCGAAAAGCTTGAGGCGTACTGCGCATCGATCGAGGTCACGGACGAGGAAAAGGCGCGCACATACAGCCGGAACACGGTTCGGATCCATGTGGCGGCATCGCCCGAGGTCGAACCGGATGTGGCGCTTCTGGGGGATCTCGTCCGCCGTCTGGACGAGAACAGCAAGTATTATTGCAGGATCAGGATGATCGATGAGCTTCCGGGCAGCGACATGTTCGTTGCCCTGTGCCATACCGGAGCGCCGGACGACCTTCGGGCGGAGATCGAATCCGCAATCGAGGAGAATGCGAAGTCGGCCCCCCCGGGGAAGCCGCGGCTGTATTTCTGCATGAAATATGTTGGAAAAGATGAGAAAAAGGATCCGTCCATGGAGGTGCTGGAGAATCAGTTCCGGACGCCCCTCTCCCGTTATCCGGACCGCTATACCGGCGCGCCGGAGATGAAACTGCACTTCATGCTCCAGCTGGAGCGACTGCAGCGGGAAACCTTCTTTTCGGACGTGACGCTTGTGATAGAGAAAGGCGTCATTTACCAGAAAGTCGGCGAAACATGGAACCCTGTGATGTCCTGCGAAGACATGGCGCCGCTGCAGAAGGACGAGTCCTACCGGAAGATGAAAGAACGCCTCTTCATGATCGACAAGGAACTGGATGGGCTGAAAATGCTGAGCCGGGAAGCGGAACAGGATCTTACGGGAAGGCTCCGTCAGCGCCTTCTGGAGAGGCGCGGGATCGAGGAGAAGATGACCGAAAAGCAGAAGGGATATCTGAAACTTGCCCGCACGCTGGAGGAAAAGACCGGTCAGGAACAGGATGAGTTGATTCAGTGCGTCCGGGAGCTGTTTCAGGCGGGGAAAATCGACCGTGTTCCGGAACTCCAGCCGAAGCCGGAGGATCACCGGAGCGAGGAAAAGGAGGCTGACTCGTATCATGCTTACGGATGCTCTCTTAGAGATTGCGGCTTGTATGACAATGCTCTGGTCTTTCTCGAAAAGGCCTTGACCATTCGTCAACGTGTGTTCGGGGAAGATCATCCGGGTGTCGCGGACAGCTGCCACAACATCGGCAGTGTCTGGAAAGCCCAGGGCGACTATGACAAGGCTTTGGAGTTTTTTGAAAAGGCTCTGGCAATCCGTCAACGTGTGTTCGGGGAAGATCATCCGGGTGTCGCGGACAGCTGCCACAACATCGGCAGTGTCTGGAAAGCCCAGGGCGACTATGACAAGGCTTTGGAGTATTTTGAAAAGGCTCTGGCAATCCGTCTGCGCGTGTTCGGGGAAGATCATCCGGGTGTCGCGGACAGCTTCAATAGCATCGGATATGTCTGGTTCCGCAAGGGCGACGTTGACAAGGCTCTGGAGAATGAAGAGAAAGCTCTGGCAATTCGTCTGCGCGTGTTCGGGGAAGATCATCCGGGTGTCGCGGACTGCTGCAACGACATCGGAAACTTCTGGAGCCACAAGGGCGACGATGACAAGGCTTTGGAGTATCACGGGAAGGCTCTGGCTATCCGTCTGCGTGTACTGGGGGAAGACCATCCGCATGTTGCGGGCAGCTGCCATAACATTGGTATTATTTGGAAAGTCAAGGGCAACTGTAACAAGGCTCTGGAGTATCACGAAAAGGCTCTGGCAATCCGTCTGCGCGTGTTCGGGGAAGATCATTCGGGTGTTGCGGACAGCTACCACAACATCGGAAATGCCTGGTCCGCCAAGGGCAACTACGACAAGGCGCTGGAGTGTCACGAAAAGGCTCTGGCAATCCGTCTGCATGTGCTGGGGAATAATCATCCCCGTGTTGCGGACAGCTACAACAATATCGGAAATGCCTGGTCCGCCAAGGGCAACTACGACAAGTCGCTGGAGTGTCACGAAAAGGCTCTGGCAATCCGTCTGCGCGTGCTTGGAGATAATGATCTGAGTGTTGCGGACAGCTACAACAACATCGGAAATGCCTGGTCCGCCAAGGGCAACTACGACAAGGCTCTGGAGTATCATGAAAAGGCTCTGGCAATCCGTCTGCGCGTGCTTGGAGATAATGATCTGAGTGTTGCGGACAGCTACTGCAACATCGGTTCTGTCTGGGGCAGCAAGGACGACGATGACAAGGCGCTGGACTGTTACGAAAAGGCTTTGGCAATCCGTCTGCGTGTGCTGGGGAATAAACATCCGAGTGTTGCGGAAAGCTGCCAGATCATCGGTGGTGTCTGGGGCAACAAGAACGACCACGACAGGTCTCTGAAATATTATGAAGAGGCCCTGTCGATCCGTCGGCACGTGTTCGGGGAAAAACATCTGAGTGTTGCGGAGACCTGCAACAGCATCGGAAATGCCTGGTACGACAAGGACGACTACGACAAGGCTTTGGAGAATTATGAAAAGGCCCTGTCGATCCGTCTGCAAGTGTTCGGGGAAGAGCATCCGCTTGTTGCGCAAAGCTACCATAACCTCGGTTCTGCCTGGAAAGCCAAGGGCGACTGCGACAAGGCGATGGAGAATTATGAAAAGGCCCTGTCGATCCGTCTGCAAGTGTTCGGGGAAAATCATCCTGATGTCGCAAAAAGCTACAACTTTCTCGAAAGCATTTGGAGATTCAAGGGCGACTACGACAAGGCTATGGAGTATTATGAAAAGGCCCGTGCCGTTTATAATCGCATTGCCGAAGAAAACAGCTTGTCCGACGCCAAAAAAGAGAATGACCTGGCCGTTGCAGAGAAATGCAAACAGCTCGGGGGTTCCTTGTACGAGAAGGGAGTCTATCGCGAATCCTACTGGAATTACATCAGAGCAATCGACCTCTATCGTTCCATATATGGCGAAGACGATTGTGATGTCGCAAATTGTTATGAGGGCATTCTCAAGGTTTGCCACAAGATCGGCAACAGCGAAATGGCTTTGGAGTATTACGAAAAGCTAATGGCAATCGATCTTCGTAGCTTACGCGAAGGTCATCCTGTTTTGGGAAAGATCGCCACAGTGTTTGTCAACAAGGTCATTATAGCCCCGATCAGACGGGCTCAGAACAAGATGAAGAAAAAAAACAAAAACAAAAAATAGTCCTGTTTGCCGGAATTTTTGCCGGAATGATCGAAAAAATCGCCGCCCGCGCGATCGCGGCCGAAGACCGGAACCGCGGACCGGAGTTCCTGGAAGAAGCGGCGCGCCGCGGGCGAACCGGACAGCCCAGGCTGTTTCAGTCCGGCCACCAGCGTTTGATCGTGCCGATCACGAAGAGCGCGACGATGGCGAGCGGGAGCAGCGTGAAGAGATACCAGCGCGTCCAGAGCGGGAGCTTCAGCCCCCTGCCGGCGTTCGCCTCCGCGAAGAAGTTTTTCCAGCCCCAGGCGGAAGCCGCGCCGCAGAAAACGACCACGAAGACCGAGCCGAGCGGGAGCAGGATGTCGCTTACGATGTAGTCCTCCAGGTCGAGGAACGTGGAGTCGCCGCCGAGCGGGTGGACGCCGCTCAGGAGGTTGACCCCGAGGGCGCAGGGGAGGGAGAAGATGATGATGACGACGGTGTTCACGACCGCGGCTTTAGGACGGGAATAGTGCAGTTCGTCGATCATGAAAGCGATGAGGTTTTCGAAGACGGCGACGACCGTGGTGAATGCCGCGGCGCTCATGAAGAGGAAGAAGACGGCGCCCCAGAGACGCGGCCAGACCATGTGGTTGAAAACGTCGGGGAGCGAGAGGAAGACGAGGCCGGGGCCGGAGGAGACGTCGACGCCGTAGGACTTGCACGCGGGGAAGATCACGATGCCGGCGAGCACGGCCACCACGGTGTCCAGCAGGATGATGATCAGCGATTCCTTCACCAGCGAATGGTCGCGTCCGATGTAGCTGCCGCAGATCGTGATGGCGCCGACGCCCAGGCTGAGCGTGAAGAACGCCTGTCCCATCGCGGCCACCACGACCTCGGAAAGCCCCGTCTCGCGAACCGCGTCCATGCTCGGCATCAGATAGAATTTCAGTCCTTCCTTCGCGCCGGGCAGGAAGAGCGCCCGGCAGCAGAGGATCAGGAGCAGGACGAAGAGCCCGCTCATGAGGACCTTCGTGACGCGTTCCACGCCGGCCTTCAGTCCCAGTCCGCAGATGGCGGACCCGGCGGCAACCGTGATGCACATGAAGAGGACGTTTTTCCACGGGTTGGCCGTGAGCTCATCGAAATGGCCCCCGATGGCTCCGGTGTCCATAGAGGATAGCCCGCCGAAGATGTAGTCGAACGAGTAGCAGAGCATCCAGCCCGTCACGGTGGTGTAGAAGATCATCAGCACGGCGCACCCGGCGCAGAAGATCCCCGCCGGAACCTTCCAGGCGCCCGGATGCGAATGCGTCAGCACCTTCGCCGCGCCGTACAGTGTGCGTTTGCTCGCTCGACCGATGGCCAGTTCCATGACCATCAGCGGCAGCCCCATCACGGCGAGGAAGAACAGATAGAACGCCACGAAGCACGCCCCGCCGTATTTGCCTGTGACGTAGGGGAAACGCCAGATGTTGCCGAGGCCGATGGCGCATCCTGCGGTGAGGAGGAGAAAACCGAGGCGGGATCCGAGCGACTCGCGGCTGCTGTTTTCTGACATGGGGAAGCCTTTTCGGGGGGAAGGATGATCGTGAATGGTATGTTCAGGGAAGATGGAGCGGAAAGGTCATTTGTCCTCGCCGTCCCCGTCTTTTTTGTTCCCGGCCAGTTTGAGGAGGAGCGCGAGCGTGTTGATCACGAAATAGACCAGCAGGCCGTATCCGAGCAGCTTGTAGCCCTTCGCAAGTCCCCAGACGACGCCGACCGCCAAAAGAATGTCTATTACGATAAAACCGAGTAAGCTTTTGTCTTTCATGGGGAACTCCTGTGTCCTGAAAAAGTCGGTGCGGGGGGGCCGCCGGCGCCACGGTCGTCGGCCATGGATTCCGGACGCGGCGCGAGGGGCGATTTCAAAAATGCATTAAAATGTACCACCTTCGGGCGGAAAAGTCAAGGAAAAAAGCCCGATTTGCGAAAAAAACGGAGAGGAACATCCGGGAGCGTCCCGTTTTGATTTCCGGAATCCTGTCCTCGATTTCTCCTGCCTGCGTACAGGCATATCTTTTTTTAGCTTTTTTTCGGACTTCCGGGGAAACCGGCTTGAAAAAACAATTGCGCGGGTGTATATTGTATGCTTATAACCCGAAAAGCGAAGGGCTTTTGGGCGAATTGGAAACCAATAAACCAACAACCAAACCAGGAAACCAACACATGAGCGAAGAAAACAAACAGGATGCACCCGTTGTGCAGAAGAGCTACGTCGTCCTTCCTCCAGAAAACCTGACGATGGGCGATCTGCTGAGCGGCCAGACCAAAAACGACTTCAAGCCCGACACGATCGTCTCCGGCACGATCGTCGAGAAGCGCCAGGATGGCGCGATGGTCGACATCGGCTCAAAAGCGGAAGGGTTCATCCCCTACACCGAGTTCAAGAACTGGGAAGAGATCAACGTCGGCGATCAGATCGACGTGTATCTGGAAGAACTCGAGAATGAACAGAACCAGCCCAGCATCAGCCTGCAGAAGGCGGCCTTCATCCAGACCTGGAAGAAGATCACCTCCGATTTCGGCGAAGGCAGCGTGATCCGCGGCAAGATGAAGAAGAAAGTCAAAGGCGGCATCCTGATCGACCTCGACGGCGTGGAAGCATTCCTCCCCGGCTCCCAGATCGACATCGGCCCCGTCAAGAACCTCGACGAACTCATCGACCAGGAATACGATTTCAAGATCCTCAAGATCAACCAGGAACGCCACAACATCGTCGTTTCCCGCCGCGAACTGCTCGAAGAGTCCCGCAAGGACATGCGCGCCCAGTTCCTGAAGGAAATGAAGGTCGGCGAACTCCGCAAGGGCAAAGTCAAGAACATCACCGATTTCGGCGCGTTCATCGACCTCGGCGGCGTGGACGGACTCCTCCACATCACCGATATGTCCTGGGGCCGCATCACGAACCCGAAGGAAATGCTGGAAGTCGGTCAGGAGATCGAGGTCATGGTCCTCGACATCGACTTCGCGAAGGAGCGCGTCTCCCTCGGCCTGAAGCAGAAGTCCGCGAATCCGTGGGACGACGTGGAGACCAAGTATCCGGTCGGCTCCACCGTCAAGGGCCACGTGGTCAACATCATGCCCTACGGCGCGTTCGTCGAGATCGAACAGGGCGTCGAAGGCCTCATCCACGTCTCCGAAATGTCCTGGACCAAGCGCATCACGAAGGCCAGCGATGTCGTCAGCAGCGGCGAAGAAGTCGAAGCCGTCATCCTCGAGGTCAACAAGGCCGACAAGAAGATCTCCCTCGGCCTCCGCCAGAAGACCCGCAATCCGTGGGAAGTCCTCGCCGAGAAGTATCCTCCGGGAAGCCACATCAAGGGCAAGGTCCGCAACATGACCACCTACGGTGCGTTCGTCGAGATCGAAAACGACATCGACGGTATGATCCATGTCTCCGACATGTCCTGGACCCGCAAGATCAACCATCCGAACGAAGTCCTGAAGGTCGGCGAAGAAGTCGAAGCCGTCATCCTCGACATCGATCCGAACCAGCAGCGCATCTCCCTCGGTCTGAAGCAGACCGAAGTCGATCCGTGGTCCAACATCGAGCAGATCTACAAGATCGGCGACGTCGTGAAGGGCAAAGTCACGAAGGTTACCGCGTTCGGCGCCTTCATCGAGCTCTCCCACAAGATCGACGGTCTCGTCCACATCTCCCAGATCTCCCGCGACCACGTCGAAAAGGTCAAAGACAAACTCAATCTCGGCGACGAGATCGAAGCCGTCGTGATCAAGATCGACAAGGACGAACGCCGCATCGGCCTCAGCATCAAGGCGCTCGAAGAAGGGTTCAACGAAGAGTCCATCAAGGCCGCCGGCGAAGAAGTCTCCGCCGCGCTCAAGCCGGGCGAAGCCCTCGGCGACATGGGCACCATCTTCGGCAACTCCCTCGACAACCTCGACCTGAAGCAGGATTGAGAGTAAACTGCACCGGAAGTTTTACGCTTCCCCGTGCCCGAGCGAAGCCGGGCACTGCCGCAGTGAAGGCTCTGCCTTCCGCCCCGCTGGAATTCCGTTTCCGGCGGGGCTTTTTCGTGGTGCAGTTTTTTCGTCAATTGTAAAAGTAAACGCAACACTTTTGTTTTTTGAGGATGGTTTTGGACGGGGTGTTGCGTTTAGTCTTACAAAGCGTTGCGTTTAGTCTTACAAACGTTGCATTTACTCTTACAAACAGGGCAGAAGTGTTG
>JAGCTY010000021.1 GCA_017963105.1 Lentisphaeria bacterium | reverse complement strand
CGGCGAAGGCCGTTCCTCCGGCGGCGGTCACCCCGTGTCCCCCTGGGGTCAGCTTGCCAAGGGCAAACGCACCCGTCACCCGAAGAAGCCGAGCAACAAGTTCATCGTCGAACGCAGGAGAAAGTAACCTATGGGCAGATCCATCAAAAAAGGTCCGTTTGTGGACTATCATCTGGTCGAAAAAGTCGAACGCATGGAAAAGGCCGGCGGCGTCAAGAAGCCGATCAAGACCTGGTCCCGCCGTTCCATGGTACTCCCCGAGTTCGTCGGGTATACCTTCAACGTGCACAACGGCAAGATCTTCGTTCCCGTGTTCGTCACCGAGAACATGGTCGGACACCGTTTCGGCGAATTCGCCCCGACCCGTACCTTCCACGGCCACGGCGTCATCTCCGGCAAGACCGTCTAATCCGCGGTTTACCGGATACCGTTTACGGTATTCTCTTCCGGGATCCCCCTCAAAAGGGACCCCGGATTTTTTTTGTGTCGCCTCGATTCCTTTTAGTCCGGCGGCTTTTCGCGTCCGGGCAAAGTCCAGCTGGTTCTCGATGGTTACGTTTTCAGATAGCCATGTTCGAATCTCCCTGCACTGGTCTTTTTACCCGTACGCTGAAAATCCATCCGACCTGAATTCATCGAGGCTCTCTTTTTTTTACGGAGGCGGGGATTCCGGATCCTTGCATTTTGATTCGGGGAAACGGCGAAGGACGCGGCGGCCGGAGACGGCCCGCCGGATTTGAGGAGAATTTGCTCTGACTTGAGCTCAGGCTTTCGGGAGGGCCTTCAGGACGTCCGCGACCTTGATCGCCTTCATGCAGGCGCGCGTTTCGAGCGGGCAGACGTGCTTGAAGCACGGCGAGCAGGGTTCCTTGCGGTACAGGACGTTCCATTTCGGGGAAAGCGGCCCTGTCGCGGCCATGTCGGTGGAGCCGAAGACGGCGGTGCCGGGCGTACCGATGGCGGCGGCCAGGTGCATGATGCCGCTGTCGTTGGCGACACAGTATGCGGCGTGCTTCAGGATGAACATGAGGGCGTGGAGCGAGGTCTTTCCGGCGAGGTCCAGCGTCAGGCCGGGCGTCAGCCCCTCGGCGCATTTTTCGCAGATCGGCGCTTCCGTCTTCGATCCCAGCAGGATCACGAATCCGCCGCGTTTCCGCTGCCAGTGGTCCGCCACAGCGTGGAACGCGCTTGCGTCCCAGCGTTTGGCGTCGCCGAACGCAGCCCCGGGTGCGACCGCGAGGACAGGATGGTTTTCAGGGAAGGGACGCTCGAACGCCAGCTCGAAACGACGTGCGTCGAAATCCGGATGGACTGCGGGCATGGAGACGCCGTCCCAGTCGTCGATGCCGAGGCGTTTCGCGACCTCGAGACAGCGTTTCGCCTGGTGCGGCGGATTGAGCTGACCGGAGATGCGTTTGGGAAAACGGACCGGCTCGCGGAGCAGGATGGAGCGGCCGCGCGCCGCCGCGCCGTAGAGCGGTTTCACACCCAGGCGCCGCATCATGACGGCGTCCCGGAGCGAGTTGTTGAAGAGGATGCCCGCGCCGAAATGGCGGTGCAGAAGCGGATGGATTTCGCGGCGCGTCGGAAATGCGTGCGGGTCGGCCACCGGGATGATCTCGTCGACCGTCTCCGTGAGGGCGTCGAGCACGGGCGCGAGCCCGGCGGGACAGATCACGGTGAGGGTGCAGAATTCAGGGAGGATGCGTTTCAGGAGCATAAGGGCGGGGAACGACATGACGAGGTCGCCGAGCCAGTTCGGCGAGCGTACGAGCAGTCCTTCGTGCCATAGATCGGGAGGAATGGTCATGGCTGCTCCTCGATGTCGTTCCGGTTCGCGCCGCCGTCGGCCGTTTCGAGCACGACGAACGCCGTGGCGAGCTCGCGTTCGTGGCTGATGGAGACGTGGATGCGTGTGATGCCGAGGCGCTTCGCGGTTTCGGCGGTGGCGGCGTACAGCTTCACGAACGGCTTGCCGCGCTCGTCGGACAGCACCTCGATCTCGACGAAGGCGCATTCGGCGCACATGCCTGTGCCGAGCGCCTTGGAGAACGCTTCCTTGGCGGCCCAGCGGCCGGCGATGAATTCCTTCGGGTCCTTCAGGTCCGCCATGCGTTCGAGTTCGGCGGGCGTGAGGATGTTCCTGACGAAATGGTGGCCGTGCTTCGCGTAGATGGAGCCCACGCGGACGCAGTCGGCGATGTCCGTTCCGATCCCGAATATCATGTTCAATCTCCTTCTTTCAGTTTCGTCAGCAGGCATCCGCGCCCCGGTTCATGTTCGTGCACCCGGTAGCTGTAGTAGCCGAACCTCGACACGATCACATGGTCCAGCAGGACGATCCCGAGCGGGGAGAGCGCGTTGCGGATGTCGAACGTGACGGCGTCGTCCGAACGAGAGGGCGCGAAGCTTCCGCCGGGATGGTTGTGGCAGAGGACGACCGACTGCGCGCCGCAGAGCAGGGCGTTCCGGGCGACTTCGGAGGGGAAGACGTTTACGGCGTCGACCGAGCCCGTGCCGAGCGTGTCGCAGCGGATCAGGCGGTTCTGCGTGTTCAGGTAGAAAACGAGGGTGACTTCATTGCTCTTGTCGCCGAGCCTCATGCGGGCGTAGTCCGCGAAGAGCTGGGGCGAATCCAGCAGCGGCAGGGACTCCAGCGTCCGCGCCAGATACCGCACGTTCGCGCTGCGGATCAGTTTCAGCAGCGTGATGGAGTTCTGCCCGAGGCCGGGCACCTGCGCCAGGTCCTCCGGCTGGGCGTCCATGACGCCGGGGAACGTATGGAACCGGTTCAGCAGCTCCTTCGCGATGGGTTTCACGTCGCGGCGCGGGATGGAATACGTCAGGATCAGTTCGAGCAGTTCGTAATCCAGGAACGCATCCTCTTCGTGTTTTTCGAACTTCTCCCGAAGGCGCTGTCTGTGTCCGAGCCTGTCTTCCGGCGTCATGGTGCGCACCTCCGGAAGAGCGTGACGGACTCGAAATGCCCGGTGGCGGGGAACATGTCGACCATGCCCGCCGTCTGAATGACGAAGCCGTGTTCCGCAAATCGGTCCGCATCGCGGCGGAGCGTGTCAGGGGCGCAGGAAACGTAGAGGACGGCCACCGGACCGAATTCCCCGATTTCGTGCGTCAGAGAGGCCGGAAGGCCCGTTCTCGGCGGATCCACGAGGACGCAGCACTTTGCCGGATCACAGGAAGAGCCCAGCTTATGGAATGCTTCGTCCGCGTCCGCCGCCCGAAACGAGCAGCGGTCGGAGACGCCGTGCTGCGCGGCATTATATTTTGCGGCTTCGATTGCCGCCGCGTCCAGTTCGACCGCGTCGGCCGTGAGGCCGGTGTTCGCTTTGGCCGCGAGGATGGAGAAGACGCCGACGCCGCAGTAGAGTTCGAGGAGCTGTTGCGAACCGGTCTCCTTCAGGAGCGACAGCACGCGTTCCGCCAGCTTCGGCGACATCTCCGGGTTGACCTGGAAGAACGATGCTTTCGGCACGCGGAACTCCCCGAATGTGCCGAGTCGTTCCGTCAGGTGCGTGATCGTTTGCCATGCCTCCGAACCGGAATCCAGCGCGCCGTCGTGAATCGTCCGGCGGAACATGCGTTTCTGGCCGTCCGCGCCGGGCGCGGCGGTCGTGAGGAGTCCGCGGATTTCAGGATGGCCGAGCAGGCAGTCCTTCACGGGGACCGCCGTTCTGTTATCGAATCCGCGGTAGCAGAATGCGCCGTTTTCGCAGACGAATGTGAGCTTGTTCCGGCAGCCGTTGCGGGACGGTGCGCCCAGCGGCGGCAGGAATTGGATGTCTTTTCCGGCGGGATTGCCGCGCGTGAGGAAGTCGGTGAACTGACGGTTTTTCCATTCCAGCTCGCAGCCGTAGGAGGCGTGACGGTACACGCAGCCGGGGCACGTCCCGGCGAGCGGGCAGTCCGGTTCGATGCGTTCAGGCGAAGCCGTCAGCACCTCCAGAACTCTGGCGCGCGCAAACGACTTCGCCTCATGGGTGATCTCCGCGCGGACCGTTTCCCCGGGCAGGGCGCCCGGGATGAAACAGACCTTGCCGTCCGGGAGCCGGCCCACGCCGTCGCCCCCGAACGCAATGCGCGAAACCGGAACGACCAAATCCATCAGTTGGGAATTTCCCCGAAGAGGTCGAGCGGCTGGACGATCTTGAGTTCGCTCTTGATCTTTTCGATGGCGTCGTCGGGATCGGCGAAGCGGAAGATGATGGCGGCCTTGCCGTGGAGTCCGGCGGCGAAGGCGTAGAGGTATTCGATGTTGACCTGATGCCGGTCGAGGATTTCGAGGACCTTGGAGAGGCTTCCGGCGGCGTGGTCGACTTCGATGGCGACGACGTCGGTGATCTTGACGGCGAACTGGTTGGCCTCGAGGAGGTCGCGCGCCTTTTCCCAGTCGCGGATCAGGAGGCGGAGCACGCCGAAGAACTTGCTGTCGCTGAGGGAGAGCGTGGAGATGTTGATCCCGTTGCCGGCCAGGAGCTTGAGTGCGGCGTTGACGGTGCCGGGCTTGTTCTCGACGAAGAGGGAAATCTGTTTGAGTTTCATGCTGGCGTCTCCTGTTTTATGCGTTGAGGTTGCGGCGGTCGATCACGCGTTTGGCCTTGCCTTCGCTTCTCGGGATGGAGTTCGGGGCGCACATCTTGACGAAGACGCGGATGCCGAGGATGCGTTCGATGGCGTGGCCGATGGTGTGACGGATGTCCTCGATGGCGGACACGCGGTCGTGGAAGATGGCCTCGTTGACCTCGATGTCAACCTCGATGTTGTCCAGTCCGTGTTCGCGGGTCAGGATGATCTGGTACACGGGCAGGACCGATTCCACGCTCATGATCGCGGTTTCGATCTGCGAGGGGAAGACGTTCACGCCGCGGATGATGAACATGTCGTCGCTGCGGCGGCCGATCTTGGCGATGCGGCGGATGGTGCGTCCGCAGGCGCACTGGGAGGTCTCGATGTGCGTGATGTCGCGGGTGCGGTAGCGGATCATGGGCATGGCTCGCTTCGCCAGCGTGGTGAGGACGAGTTCGCCTTCCTGGCCGTCGGGGAGGACTTCGCCGGTGGCGGGGTCGATGATCTCGGGATAGAAGTAGTCTTCGAAGATGTGGAGACCGTCCTGTTCGAGGCAGGAGCAGCCGACGCCGGGTCCGACGATCTCGGAGAGGCCGTAGATGTCGTAGGCCTTGATGCCGGACTTCTTTTCGATCAGGGTGCGCATGGCTTCGGTCCAGGGCTCCGCGCCGAAGATGCCGAGGCGGACGGGGAGTTCGCGCATGTCGATGCCCATCTTTTCGGCGGTCTCGATCATGTGAAGGAAGTAGCTCGGGGTGCAGGCCACGCAGGTCACGCCGAAGTCCTTCATCAGCATCACCTGGCGTTCCGTATTGCCGCCGGAGGCCGGGATCACGGTCGCGCCGATGTGCTCGAAGCCGCCGTGCGCGCCGAGGCCGCCGGTGAAGAGGCCGTAGCCGTAGGAGACCTGCGCGATGTCGCCTTCATGGACGCCGACCGCGGCGAGGGCGCGGGCGACCGCCGTGGACCACACGTTGAGGTCTTCGCGGGTGTAGGCGACGACGATGGGCTTGCCGGTCGTGCCGCTGGAAGCGTGGAGACGCACGACGTCCTTCATGGGGGTTGCGAAAAGGCCGAAGGGATAGGTGTCGCGGAGGTCGGCTTTCACCGTAAACGGAAGCAGCCGGATGTCCTCAAGTTTCTGAATGTCGTCGGGTTTGATGCCGCGTTCGTCCAGGCGCGCCTTGAAGAGCGGGACGTTGGCGTAGGCGAGTTCGACCATGTCGCGAAGTCGTGCGAGCTGAAGCGAATGGAGCTGTTCCAGGGGGATGAAGTCCATCGCGCTGATGGGGTTCATCGGGACTGCCTTGGTGGGTTTCATGATGGAGCCTTTGGTGATTTGGTTGGTAACTTCAGGGGAAACTGAGAGGGCGAGACGCTAATCGCCCCCCCTCCTCCTGAATGATTCATTTAAATATAACCGCCGCAGTCGTATTATCAAGGCGGGGAACGGGAAAATAGGCAAAAAAGTTGTGCGTCCCATGCAGGCAAAAGAAAGCCCCCGGAACCTTCGAGGCTCCGGGGAGCTTCCTATCTGCTTGATTCGAGGTTTGCGTGAATCAGATGTTCGCGCCGCGGCGGAACGCCTGGACGTTGGCCTCGCCGACGGGGCCGGCGAAATTCTCGCGGATCAGGTTTTCCCACAGATCCACAGGGAACTTGAGGTAGCGGTTCAGCACGCCCAGCATCGCGATGTTCGCCATGCGGGATTTCGCGTCGTCGGCGGACAGGTCGGACGGGCGCACGATGACCGTGGCGTCATTCAGGTACGGACGGGCGACCTCGATCTGATCCTCGGAGACGGCCACGAGGTAGTCGGTCATGCCGAGGGGGACCATGGGGCTGAGGACCTTTTTGCCGAAGCGGACGTCGCTGGAGACGGAGCCGCCGCGCTGGCTCATGCCGTGGAGTTCGCTTTTCTTGACGTCGAAACCGAGGCGGAACGCGGCTTCGGTCAACATGTCGGATGCGCGGATGATACCCTGGCCGCCGATGCCGACGAACAGGACGTTGGTAATGTCACGACTCATTTTTTCACCTCGGTGGAATTGGCCATTTTCGCCATCTTTTTCATTTGCATCAGGCACGGGCGGCGCACGATGATGACCGTGGCGTCGTTGGATGCCAGGCGTTCCTGCAGGAGCGCGCGGTAGCCGTCGTTGTCTCCGACGGGGTCCACGACGTCGACGTGGTCGACGCCGAGCGAACGGCAGACGTCCTCGAGCTTGATCGGGACCGCCGGGGTCTTGTCCAGGTGGTAGCCGGTGGCGGCGTGCTCCTGAAGCCCGGTCATGGCGGTCGTGCCGTTGTCGAGCAGCAGGACCACGTGCCCGGTCGCGGGCTTGTTGTAGACCATGTCCACGACGCCGGTCAGGCCGCTGTGGAGGAACGTGCTGTCGCCGATCACGCTGACCACACGGCGGGCTTCGGGCGAATCGCCGAGGGTGCGGCGGAGTCCGAGGCCCATGCCGATGCTCGCGCCCATGCATTCGGAGGCGTCCATGGCGTTGAACGGCGGGAGCACGCCGAGCGTGTAGCAGCCGATGTCGCCCAGCACGGTCAGTTTCAGCTCGCTGAGCAGTTCGAAGGTCTTGCGGTGCGGGCAGCCGGGGCAGAGCGCCGGGGGACGGCCCGGAGCGCCCGCGGGCGGCGGCGTGGTGTCGTGCGCGAGGAGCTGTTTCACGCGGCCGACGGAGAGTTCGCCGCATTCGAAGACGTCTTCCTTGCCTTCGACCGGGATGCCGGCGGCGCGGAGGTTTTCCTCCAGGAACCGGCTGCCTTCCTCGACGACCACGAAGCGCTTCACGCCTCCCGCGAACTTGCGGATGGCGTCCATCGGGAGCGGCCAGGTCATTTTCAGCTGGAGCACGGAGGCTTCCGGGGCGGCCTCCAGCACGTGCTGGACGCTCACGCCGGAGCTGAGGACGCCGAGCTCGGAAAAGCCGGGATTCAGGACCGTGTGCAGGTCGGAGGATTCGTTGTATGCCGCGAGGTCCTTCATCACTTGGATGAGGCGGACGTGGGCGCGGCGGGCGTAGGCAGGGATCATGACCTTGGTCGTGGGGTCGGCCTTGTACGGAGCCGGGCGGAACGCCTCGTTTTCTTTCCAGAGCGTGACGGGTCCCATGGAGTGGCAGACGCGTGTGGTCATGCGGAGCAGGACCGGAACTTTGAACTGTTCGGAAAGCTCGAACGCGCGGATGGTCAGGTCGTAGGCTTCCTGGCTGGAGGACGGCTCCAGCATCGGCATCTGTGCGAACTTCGCATAATTGCGGTTGTCCTGCTCGTTCTGGCTGGAGACCATGCCCGGATCGTCCGCGGACACGATCACCAGGCCGCCGTTGACGCCCATGTAGGTCAGCGTGAACAGCGGATCGGCCGCCACGTTCAGCCCGACGTGCTTCATGGTCACCAGCGCGCGCCCGTTGCCGAGCGAGACGCCCGTCGCGACTTCGAGCGCGACTTTCTCGTTGGGCGACCACTGGGCGGCGCCGCCGATGCTTGTGAGGGTTTCAAGGATTTCCGTGGACGGTGTGCCGGGATAGCCCGCGCCCAGCGTCACGCCGCACGCTTTCGCGCCGTAGGTGATCGCGCCGTCGCCGCTCAAAATCATTTTTTTTTCTGCCATGGTGTGCCCTGATGCCGCGCCGGAACCCGGGGCGGATTTCCCGGAGGAAGCCCACCTGACGTCCGGCGCTGTTTTATTGGTGTGTTTCCCCTTAAAGGTGGGGAGAGTTTTTGTTTTGCGAAAAACAATTGTCTAAATATAGCGCCGGAATGCGATTTTTCAATAGCCGGACCGCAAAAAGAAATGCGGAACCGCATCCCCGGCGGTTGACAACGTGATTCGCGCCCGTCCGGCACGGGAACAACGGGAGGTCGCGCCGCGTGCCGCACGCCCGGCAGAGCCTTTGGCCGAGACGGATGAAAGCGGGTGGGAGTCGAATATGCCCCGAAAAAAATGACCGCATAAAACAAAAAGCCTCGCGGGCATCGTCCGGGCGCGCCGCGTTTTTCCGAAATGATAAAAACTACATGTTTTTTTCCTTTATTTCCATTTGAAATCCTGCCCGCACATGTATATTATGACAATTATCTATACGCTCGTTATTCATCAACCTCAAACACATGGCGGTTCACTCCGCCTCATAAGGACCATCAGCATGAAAAAACGCTTCGGTTCCCCCCTCATCATCGCAGCGGCGCTGGCCGCGCTGCCCGCTGTCATCGCTCTTGCCCAATTCCCCCAGGGCGGCGGAATGCCCGGCGGCGGCTTCGGCGTCGGCTTCGGCGGCGGAATGCCCGGCGGCGGCTTCGGCGGCGGTTTCGGCGG
>JAGCTY010000020.1 GCA_017963105.1 Lentisphaeria bacterium | reverse complement strand
GAAGCGTCTCGCCGGCCTTCAACCGCCCCTCCGCAATCTCGCACTTGATGAAGTCGCAGAGTGCGTCACCCGTGGACGCCGAGCCGTCGGGCGTGTAGTGGAAGTTCTTAAGGAAATCGCTGTTCATTTGCTGTCATTTAGATGCTGAGCTTACGGTAGGGTACGGACACCGGAAATGCTGTTCGAAAGCACTAGCGATGCCGCATCTGCGGAGCCGTCCCAGGACCAGCAAAGTGGCGCAGATCTGTCGTCGAACGAATTATAGCAAAACGCTAATAAAAAAGTCAATGTAGACAGGGGCAAGGTCGTGTCGTCGTCATGGTGATTTAGTTCATGGTGCGTTCGCCTTGTAGAAATTGAGTTTACCGCACCCTATTGACAAAAGCGGCGAAATATGAGATGATATCCTCGTCTCAATGTGCAAGAAACGAGGATCCATGCTCAAGATAAGACCAGTCTGGAAAGCGGACGAGCTCAAGCGATTCGGGGAGCTCGAGGAGAAGTACCACTACATGGGCGAGACGCATTCCGGGGGCGACACCCTTCGCCTCGTCATCGAGGACGACGGGGAATGGGTGGCCATCATGGTGTGGGGCGGCGCGTGCTACCACCTGCTCAGGCGCGACGAGTACATCGGCTGGACGCCGTCCCTGCGCGCGCGGCGGCTCAAGCTCATAGCGTCCAACCGCCGCTTCACGATTCTCGCAAAGCCGGGCGAGCGCAGGAACCTCGCCTCGCAGTGCCTCGCGCTGGCGGCGCGGGAAATCCCGGGCCTGTGGATGAGGAAGTTCCACTACAGGCCGCTCCTCGCCGAGACGTTCTGCGACATAGAGCATTCGGCGGGAACGTGCTACAAGGCCGCTGGGTGGACGCCCCTCGGGATGACGAAGGGCTTCACGCGGACGAACCGCCAGGAGTGCGACTTCTACGTTCCGAACGACAGGCCGAAGACACTCTGGGTAAAGCCGCTCGTCCCCAACGCGCTGGAGCTGCTGAACGCGCGCGAGCTGCCGGCGGACTGCGCGCTCGGCGCGCAGGGGAACTCGGACGGCGTGATGCCAATCGGCAAGGAGCAGAGGGAGTCGCTGTACGACGCGCTCTGCCGCGTCAGGGACACGCGGGACAGCAACAGGACGTTCCACATCGGCGGCATGCTCTCCATCGTCGTGATGGCCATGATGAGCGGCGCGAACTCGGTCAAGGCGATCGCGCGCTTCGCGAAGAGGCTCGACATGCCGCAGCGCAGGGAGCTGTGCATGCCGCACGCGAAGAGCAAGTCTGGGGTCGTCGCAAAGCACGAGTACAAGGTCCCGAGCTACGTGACGATGTACAACTTCCTCAAGACGCTGGACCTCGACGACTTCGCCATGAAGCTCACGGAATGGATGTCCGCGCAGGAGGGGACGCTGCCGAGGCAACTCGCGCTCGACGGCAAGTTCGTCAAGGAGGTCATGGGCGTCGTGTCGGTCGTGAACGTCGAGAACGGCGCGCCCGTGGCCGTGGCCCCGGTCTCGCGCAAGGAAGGAGAGACGGGGAAGTGCGAGATGCCCGTCGGGCGTAGGCTCCTGTCGGAGATGGACCTCACCAACGCGCTCGTCTGCTCGGACGCGCTCCACTGCCAGCACGAGACGGTGCGGACCGTCGCGCGCTCCAACGGCGAGAGCCTCGTGCAGATAAAGGACAACCAGAAGGGACTGCTCAGGAACGCCCAGGCGGTCGTCAAGGCCAGAGCCCCCGCGGCCTCTAAAAAAAAGTAGAGACGGGGCACGGACGGAGGGAGGCCCGGCTGACGCGCATATTCAGGCTGGACGACCCGGCCCAGCTCGGCATGTTCGGGATGCACACGCTCGTGCAGACCCAGCGCCAGTGGGAGCACCTGTCCGGACCGAACAAGGGGAACCGGACGAAAGTGGAAACATCGTACCACGCCTCGACCATAGAAATCGACGAACGGCATGGCGTCGACTTCTTCGCAGACGCTGTGCGCTCCGAGTGGGCCATCGAGACGGGATACCACGGCAAGCGGGACTTCGCCTACTGCGAAGACGTCAGAACTCGTCGCTGCAGCGAAAACATCATAGGCGCTATGATGCTGGCAAGGACTCCGGCGTTCGTGTTCATGGCCAAACGCGGCATCACAAACTCCCAGTCATTCAAAGAAGAACTTCAGTCAGACCACGCCATATCCCTGCGGATGATCGTGGATGAACGTTCAAACTGAATCACCATGACGCGATAATGGTCCGTAACAGGATGATACGGACGGGGCGGAGGGGATTTGGTACAATATGCGGCAAATGAACAGACAGACCAGCATCATCAAGTGGCAGTGGTGGCTTCGCCCGACCGGGGCGCGGCTACGCTGAGTCTGCACACACTGCGGCAGGAAGGCGGCCTCGCTTCGGATGAAGCGGGGCGATTTTTTTTAATGATGAATGATGAATAATGAATGATGGATTTCGGGAACGCAAACAATCAAACAACAGAAAAGGCCAAACAATGAAAAACGGACACTACGGACAGTACGGCGGACAGTACGTCGCCGAAACACTGATGGGACCGCTCAAGGAG
>JAGCTY010000177.1 GCA_017963105.1 Lentisphaeria bacterium | reverse complement strand
CTCGCCCCGTACCAGATCCAGAACGGCGGCCCGATCATCCTGGTCCAGGTGGAAAATGAATACGCATGCTTCGGAAACGACGGCAGCTATATGGAGGGCATCCGCGACACGCTTCGCGACGCCGGATTCGACAAGGTCACGCTCATGCGCTGCGACTGGGGCTCCAACTTCAACAACTACAAGGTCGACGGCGTGGTCCCGTGCATCAACTTCGGCGCCGGGTCCAACGTCGACAACGAATTCCGCAACCTCAAACGCCAGTTCCCGAACAACCCGCTCATGTGCAGCGAGTACTGGACCGGCTGGTTCGACCACTGGGGCAAGCCGCACGAGACGCGCGGCGTGGAGACGTTCATCGGCAGCCTGAAGGACATGCTGGACCGCAACATCTCGTTCAGCCTGTACATGGCGCACGGCGGGACCACGTTCGGACAGTGGGGCGGAGCCAACGCGCCGCCGTACTCCTCCATGGTGGCATCCTACGACTACAACGCACCGATCACCGAGGCGGGCTGGACCACGGACAAATTCTTCGCCGTGCGCGACCTGCTGAAGAACTACCTGAACGACGGCGAAACGCTCGCCGACGTCCCGGCGCAGATCCCGCTCATCGAGATCCCGGCGCAGAACGTGGGCGCGGGTCGGCCCGCGCCGCTCTTCTCCGGCCTGGGGAAAGCCGTCGAATCCGAAGAGATCAGGCCGATGGAGGAATTCGACCTCGGCTACGGCATGATCCTGTACCGCACCACGCTCCCGGCGTCCGCCTCCGGGAAGCAGCTGAAGCTGACCGAGCTTCACGACATCGCGCAGTTCTTCCTCGACGGCAAGCCGCTGAAGAACATCCTCGACCGCCGCCTGAACCAGAACACCGTGCATCTGCCCGAATTCGACAAGGCCGTGCAGCTCGACATCCTGGTGGACAACAACGGCCGCGTGAACTACGGCGAGGCGATCATCGACCGCAAGGGCATCACGAAGTCCGTGGAAGTGATCGACGCGGACGGCAAGGCGACCGCCCTGCGCGGCTGGCGGGTCTTCCGCATCCCGTTTGATTACGGTTTCATGAAGTCCGCTGCCGGGAAGTCCGCATCGGGCGAAGGCCCCGTGCTGTACAGGACCTCGGTCAAACTCGACACCGTCGGCGACACGTTCCTCGACATGTCGAAGTTCGGCAAGGGCATGGTGTGGGTCAACGGCCACAACCTCGGCCGTTACTGGAAGATCGGGCCGCAGCAGACGCTGTATCTGCCCGGCTGCTGGCTGAAGAAGGGCGACAACGAGGTCATCATCCTCGACACCATGCCCACGGACACGCCCGAATTCCGCGGCGTGAAGGAGCCGGTCCTTGACCAAATCCAATCCGACCTCTCGCTCAAGCACCGCAAGCCCGGCCAGAACCTCGACCTCTCCGGCGAAACGCCCGCGATCAGGGGCACGCTCCCGAACGCCGCCGGCTGGCAGGCCGTCAAGTTCGACAAGCCGGTCACGGGGCGTTACCTCTGCCTCGAAGCGCTCAGCGAACAGGGCGGCAGCACGACCATGACGTCCGCCGCCGAGCTCATCGCGACCGACGCCGAAGGCAGGGACCTGAGCCGCATCAAGTGGAGCATCGTCTACGCCGACAGCGAGGAGACCGACAAGGAGAACAACAGCGCGGAAAACCTGATCGACCAGCAGGAATCCACGTTCTGGCACTCCGAATGGAGCACCGGGCAGAAACCGCTGCCGCACACGGTCGTGATCGACATGGGCGAATCGCAGACTGTCGGCGGATTCCGCATCCTGCCGCGCACCGACCGCAATTCCAACGGCCGCATCAAGGACTTCCGCTTCTTCGTGAAGGAAACGCCGTTCAAATTCTGACCATGGCCGGAAAAGTCCGCGCGAAAAATAACCGCACGATCGTCCTGAACGATGAACAGAAGGCGCAACTGGCGCGGGAAATCGCCCCCGCGCCGGACGCCGCATTGTTCCCGGACGAGGCCGCGAACCGCGTATTTCAGGGCGACTGCATGGAGATCATGCCGCGTCTGCCGGACGGATTCGCCGCGATGGCGCTGCTCGATCCGCCGTACAACCTCACGAAGACCTACAATCAGTCGACCTTCCGGAGCCGTTCGGAGGACGCCTACCGCGACTATCTGGCATCCTGGATGCCGCTCGTGAAGCGTCTGGTCCGCCCCGGCGGTGCGGTGTATCTGTGCTGCGACTGGAAATGCACCGCCGCGTGTTTCGAAATTCTGCGCCAGCACTTCATCGTGCGGAACCGCATCACCTGGCAGCGCGAGAAGGGGCGCGCCGCGGAATCGAACTGGAAAAACGCCTGTGAGGACATCTGGTACGCCGTCGCTCCGCCGGAAGACGCCGCGGTCTTCCACGCCGATGCCGTGCGCATGAAGCGCAAGGTGATCGCGCCGTACCGCGAGAACGGCCGTCCGAAAGACTGGTCCGAGGAGGACGGCGGGAAATTCCGCCTCACCGGAGCCTCGAATTTCTGGGACGACATTTCGGTGCCGTTCTGGTCCATGCCGGAAAACACCGACCACCCGACGCAGAAACCCGAAAAGCTCATCGCGAAGCTTATCCTCGCCTCGACCGATCCCGGCGACCTCGTGTTCGACCCGTTCAGCGGCAGCGGCACGACCGCGGTAACGGCAAAAAAGCTCGGACGGGCGTTCACCGCCATCGAACAGGATCTCGATTACTGCTGCCTCGCGCTCGAACGCCTTCACCGGGCGGACGCCGACCGGACGATCCAGGGCTACGAGGACGGCGTCTTCTGGGAGCGAAACACACATAGTGTGTCGAGTAGTGCCCGGCTACGCTCGGGCACGGAGGCAAACCCTCCACTGACATAGTTTCCGGCTAACGCTCGGAAACGAAAAACAGAATTAGTTACGCGGCTGGCCGTTTGAATACAGGTCGCGGACAGTAAAGACGCCGCCGTCGAATGTGATCTCGCGCAGGATGTCGTGTTTCGTGAGGGATCCGACCACGAGTTCGCCATAGCCGCGCGCATCGAGATGCTGGAACGGCACGTGGATATGCCCTGCCACGGACAGCGCGATCTTCCCGGCATTCAGGAGGGCTTCAGCACGTTCATAATTGATCAGACGGTGCCGGAATGATTTCCATTTCTCATTTCCATGCAGCGGGAAATGCCCCACGCAGACGAGCGGGCGCGGATCGTCCTTCGCCGCCTCGCGTTCCAGAAAATCAGCTGTCTCCGGCGTCATCTCGCCGCAGGACAGCACGGGCGTGAACGGGCGTGCGCAGTCGATCACGGCGAAACGCAAATCCGCCGTTTCGTACACGCCGGGGAGCGTCATGGGACAGTGTTTCGTGAGCTCGGAGAGGAAATACTCGAACGCCTCGCGGCAGGCGCGGTCGCGCACATAACGGTCGTGGTTGCCGGGCGAAAAGAGGATGGGCATGCCGGAATCGATCAGCGGCCGGAGCTGCTTCAGCGCCGCCTCGAATTCGCGCGGATCGGACGTGCTGACGACATCGCCCGGGAAGACCACGAGGTCGGGCCGCAAGGTGTCCAGAATCGTGCGGACGGCGTCGTCGACGCGCTCCATGCGGTAGTCGCCTCGCCGGCAGAACGTGGAGTTCATGAGCCCGAAGAATCGTTTGTCGAGCAGGGCGCGCGGCGAGAAGACCGCGTGTTCGTGGATGTCGGAGAAAAGGACGAATTTCGTACTCATACGGAGGTCAGGGATTCGCCTTCATCGCCTTCACGCTCTTGTAGAAGGCAAGGGCCTGTTTCGCCTCGGCGAGGAATTCGGTCCCGTTGAAGAGCTCCACGGCGCGCGTCTGGTCGGCGATGGCGGTGTCGATATCCAGCGCGAGGTAGGCGGCGCGCGCGGAGAACTCGCAGGAGAACGCCTCGGTGGTGCCGCCCGTGCCCGCATAGGCTTTCTTCACGGTCGCGGCGGCGGCGGCGACGTCCTGCACGGGGAGCCAGCCGAACGGGGTCTGCTCGAAGGCGTATGCGAGGAGGCGGGAGAGGGCGGTCGGGGAGCCGGAGAAATCCTTGAATGCGGCCTTCAGCCCGGCGGAGAACTTCTCCATTTCTCCGGTGCGTTCGTAGTAGCCGAGCAGGAGCAGCCGCACGTCGGCGTTGTCCTTCACCTTCGAGGCGATGGACTGCACTGCGGCGAGGTTTTCACGCACGCGGCCCATGCTCTCGAACACGAACAGCTTGGCCTGGATCGCGATCTGGTCGTCGGGACGCAGGGCGAGGACCTTGTCGGCGGTGGAAAGGATGACGGCGGACAGCCCGGTCTGGATCGCGTTCTGGAGGTCCTTGTGCAGGATTTCGATCTTCAGCTGGGAATCGAAACTGAATTTGCCGGACTGGATGTCCCGGATCACGTTTTCGAGCTCCTGCGGGACACCCTTCCACACGATCTTGCCGTCGTCCGCCACGAGGACGAATGGGATGACGACCTCGGTCCCGGCGAATTCCGGGTAGACGTCGCCCTTGTCGTCGCCGTAGACGGGCATGCGGAACTTCGAAAGCTCCAGCGAGGCGGTGCGCGTCCTCCCCATGCGGGAGATCGCGTAGAACGAGGCGGGCTTCGTCTTATTCTCCAGCGCCTGCTCGTAGATGGAGTCGACCATGCGCAGGACATCCTTCGCGCCGGGCAGCGCGGGGTCGAAGAAGAGGAAGACCTGGAGCGAAGTTTCGGTTTTCGGGGCGGCCCCGGTCACGAGCTGAAGCTTGCCGAGGTCCTTGGCCGGAGTCACGATGCCGCCGACTTCCGCGGCGGAAAGAACCGCGGCGGACGCCAGCAGAAGCCCGGCGATCACGGCTGAAAAGAATGCGTGTTTCATGCGTTGAAATCCCTTTCTGATTCGGTTGCCGGTTCGGATTCCGCCGCCTGCGCGGCGGCATGAACGGTCTGCACGGTCTGCGCCTGGTCCGGATTGCCGTTCCCGTTACCGCCGCGGCGGCCTCCGTGATGTCCGTGGCCATGCCGGCGTTTTTTCGGCGCGCCGGGGATTCGTGGCGGGAGCGGGCAGCTGTCCTCGAAATCCGGGATATGCCAGGCGATGATGTTCTGGATGATGGCGAATTCGCGCGCGCCGGGATAGCCCTTGCGGTCGGCGCAGGAATGCAGCCTGCGGTGCGTTTTGAACCGGAGCTGCATGAGGAGGTTGTTCACGGCGTCGGACGAGGTGCGATGGGTCAGGACGAGCGGATGGAACAGCCGCAGGATGATGTGGCGGAGGTCGCTTTCGACGCCCAGGTAGTAGTCCCAGAGGCTGCCGGGCTCCTCGCTGCCGCCGAGCTCGAGTTCGGCGAACGGCAGGGCGACCATGGCGACGGCGGTGGAGAGGCTGGCGCGGAAGATGCCGGAGCGGATGCGTTCGCCGCGGAGCGCGAGGAGTTTCAGCGCATAGTCCATCTGCGGCGTTTCGAACACGGCGTCGAGCTCGGGGAGGTAGTAGTGCAGGAATCCGTAGTCGTGGAACGCCTTCAGAATCTCGCCAGTGTAGGAGTTGCGGAGGATTTTTTCGAGTTCGAGCGAGAGGCGCGACGGCGAGGCATGGCAGATCAGCTCGATCGAGGCGCGCACGGCTTTGCCGGTCTCCGGCTCCATCGTGAATCCGTACTGGCCGACCAGTTTGATCGCGCGGAGCACGCGGACGGGATCCTCCTCGAAACGCAGGACGGGGTCGCCGATCGTGCGGACGATGCCGTCGCGAAGGTCGCTCTCGCCGAGCCCGGTGTGGTCGACCAGCTTATCGTCGATGGGGTCGTAGAAGATGGCGTTCACGGTGAAGTCGCGGCGGAACGCGTCGTCGCGCGAGGTGCCGAACGCGTTGTCGTGGAAAATCATGTTTTCCGGGGCGTTCTCGCAGCGTTTCGGTCGGTCGGCCTGGTCCTCCAGTTCGGGGCGCTTGCGGAACGTGCTGATCTCGGTGATGTCGCGTCCGCGGATGAGGTGGACCAGGCGGAACCGCTTGCCGATGATGAGCGTGTGGCGGTCGCGGAAGACGCGGCGGACCTCCTCGGGCGTGGCGGTGGTGGAGACGTCGTAGTCTTTCGGCGTGCGGTCGAGCAGGATGTCGCGGACCGCGCCGCCGACGAGGTAGGTCTCGAATCCGGCGGAACGCAGGCGTCCGATGACGTCGATGATATAGGGGTCGATTTTATTCTTGAGGGATTTCGGCATACGGGGGAATTAACGGGAGATCGGGGAGAAATGTTTCTGGAGGATCGTGTCGACGCCGTCGAGCGACGGGTCGCGGTCCGGGTAATCGGCGTTGAAGTGGAGGCCGCGGCTTTCCTTGCGGCTCATGGCGGAGTCGATGATGAGCTCGGCGACGGTGGCGAGGTTGCGGAGTTCGATCAGGTCTTTCGTGAGGTGGAAATCCCAGTAGTACTTGTCGATCTCGTGCCGGATGTTCACGATGCGGGTCTTGGCGCGTTCGAGTCGCTTGTTGGTGCGGTAGATGCCGACGTAGTCCCACATGAACCTGCGGATTTCCTCCCAGTTGTGGGTGATCACGACCTGTTCGTCGGAGGACGTGGCGTCGCCGCTGGACCACGGCGGGGCCTTGCGGTTGTCGAGCCCCTTGCGGAGGTCGTCGAGGTTGGCCATGATGTGTTCGGCGGCGTTCGCGGGGACCACGAGCGCTTCGAGGAGGCTGTTGCTGGCCAGGCGGTTCGCGCCGTGGAGGCCGGTGCAGGCGGTTTCGCCGACGGCGTACAGGCCGAGGATGCCGGTGTAGCCGTTCACGTCCGTCTTCACGCCGCCGCAGCTGAAATGCGCGGCCGGGACCACGGGGATGAGGTCGCGAGACATGTCGACGTTCGCCTCCAGGCACTTCGCGAAGATGTTCGGGAAGCGGCGCTGCAGGAACTCGCGGTCGTGGCAGCGCATATCGAGCCAGGCGCACGTCTGGCCGG
>JAGCTY010000176.1 GCA_017963105.1 Lentisphaeria bacterium | reverse complement strand
GCTTGTCGATGGCCTCGATGATCGCGCAGAGCACGGTCAGGAAGATGGCGTTCTGGCGGGGATCGCTGCCCGGATTGAGCAGATTGGTCCCGCCGTAGGAGACGGCCCAGTTGTTGTGCTTGCCGGAACCGTTGATGCCTGCGAACGGCTTTTCATGGAGCAGGCACACGAAACCGTAACGGTCGGCGACCTGGCGGAGCACTTCCATGATGAGCATGTTGTGGTCGCAGGCGAGGTTGACTTCCTCGAACATCGGCGCGAGCTCGAACTGTGCAGGCGCGACTTCGTTGTGACGGGTCTTCGCCGGGATGCCGAGCTTCCAGAGTTCATTTTCGACCTCGGTCATGAAGTTCAGCACGCGCATCTTGATGGAGCCGAAATAGTGGTCTTCCAGCTGCTGGTGCTTCGCCGGAGGCGCGCCGAACACGGTGCGTCCGGTCTGGACAAGGTCCGGCCGCATGAGGTAGAAATGCTTGTCGATCAGGAAATATTCCTGTTCCGCGCCGAGCGTGATCTCGACTTTTTCCTCAGGCAGGTTGAAGCATTTCATGAGGCGTTTCGTCGCGACGGACAGCGCCTGCATGGAACGAAGCAGCGGGGTCTTCTTGTCGAGCGCTTCGCCGGTGTATGCGCAGAATGCGGTCGGGATGCACAGCGTGGCGCCGTTGCCGTGGCGCTTGATGAACGCCGGGCTGGTCGGATCCCACGCAGTGTAGCCGCGCGCTTCAAACGTGGAGCGGATGCCGCCCGACGGGAAGCTGGAGGCGTCGGGCTCGCCGACGATCAGGTTCTTGCCGGAGAAGGTCTGGATGGGCTTGCCGTCCTTGATCTCGAGGAATGCGTCGTGCTTTTCGGCGGTCGATCCGGTCAGCGGCTGGAACCAGTGCGTGTAGTGCGTGGCGCCGCGTTCCATGGCCCACTTCTTCATGGCGTGGGCGACGTCGGCGGCAATCTGCACGTCCAGCGGAGCGCCGGTCTCGATGGTCGCGAGCAGCTTGCTGCAGATGTCCTTCGGCAGGTACTCACGCATGGAGGCGGCGTCGAAGACGTCTTCCGCGTAATTGTGGTCGGGTTCGATGGGGGCTGCAGGCGCGGGCTCCGTTGCGGCGAGGTCGGCGACTGCGTTGATCGCGTTGATCCTGTTCAGATAGCTCATACTGTCCAACTCCTTGGGTTGTTGAGGTTGTCTGCCGTTTTCAAGCATTTCCCGTGCCAACTTTATTTCAGGCAAAAACCCGGTTTTTGCTTTTACACAAAACGTAAATATGCGGAACACCTTCACATTTTCTGTAAAACGAATGCGCCTCCCGGTCGTCGAAACGGCTTGCTTTTCGGCAGAAAAACCCGGACATTTCATTATAATATACCCTGCTTTTACAGGATTTCCAGTCGCACGTCCATCCTTTTTCATCTTTTCTTTGCGTCTTTTTCCCCCATTGAGACAACCACGCGCGGTTTCCCGACGCGTTGGCACACGATATGCTCTTTTCCTCTTGTTCCACACTGTTCCGCATCCGGAATCTTCCGGCTCACCCAATGAGAAGCACTGCACCGGGATTCGGCCTTCCATCCCCGGTCAGATCATCCCGGATCGGCGGCGCGGGACCGACGGCTCCGCTCTTTTCCGTGTTTTTGGGCGGGGCCGTCTTTTTAACTCTTTTTCTAACGTTTCGAACGCGGATTTTTACGGATATGAAAGGATTTTTTCGGACATCAGTTTGACTTTATTCTTAACGCATGATAAGGTTATGCAAACGAAACAACAACGACTCAATTCACGCCCAAATCAAATCATCTTTCCATAAAAGGAGCCAGATTCCGTATGACGATCCGCAACAAACAACATGCACGTACGCCCCGTCTCGCCCGGATCCGGAGCGCCGCCGTCCTGGGCGCTTTCGCCCTGCTCGCCGCAGCCGGAACCGCGTTCGCCGACGATGCGTTCGAGTACAAACTTTCCGACGCCGGACTTCAGATCAAAGCCGGGAACCTCACGAAAAACATCGAGGTCTACGGCGACAAGGGGCAGACGCTCCGCGTGACCTCGAACCTGAACGGCGTTTCCCACGCGAAACACCCGAGCATCTCCGTCATCGCAAAACCCGTCAAAGCGCAATTCACGCTCAAGCAGGATACGGCAGACGCCGCCACGTTCACCTCGCCGTCCATCACGGTCAAGGTCGAGAAGAGCACCGGATCGCTGACGTTCACACGGCCCGACGGCAAGGTCTTCCTCGCCGAGAAGTCCGGCGTCCGCCCGGAGATCAAGGAGGTCACGATCTCCAACGCGCCGACGTATGAGGTCAAACAGACTTTCACGCTCCAGCCGGACGAGGCGATCTACGGCCTGGGCCAGGCGATCCGTCCTTACCTGAACTACCGCGGGAAGGAGATCCTCATCGTCCAGGCGAACATCCCCGCCTACTCGAACGTCATCACCTCGTCCAACGACTACGGCATCCTGTGGGACATCTGCTCGCAGTCCATTTTCAAGGACGACAGGAACGGAATGTCCATCTGGTCGGAAAGCGCGCCCGCGGGCGTTGACTACTACCTCATGACCGGCAAGGACCTCGACGGCGTCATCACGCAGTACCGCGAGCTCACCGGCGACGCCCCGATGTTCCCGCGCCAGGCGTACGGCTTCTTCATGAGCAAGGAACGCTACAGCACCCAGAAGGAGCTGATCGGCATGGTCGAGACCTTCCGCAAAAACCACTATCCGCTCGACTTCATCGTGCAGGACTGGCAGTACTGGACCGACCGGGACGGCAACTGGACCAGCATGACCTGGGATCCGGAGCGCTATCCCGATCCGAAGGCAATGTGCGACACCATCCACAACGACCTCCATGCGAAGGTCCTGATCTCCATCTGGCCGACCGTCGGCCTGGACTGCGACGTCGGGCGCGAGCTGAAATCGAAGAACCTCCTGTTCGACCCGCCGCACTGGATCCGCCAGGGCCGCGTGTACGACGCCTACAGCCAGGAAGGCCGCGAAATCTACTTCAAGCACGTCAAGAAAGGGCTCCTCGACGTCGGCGTCGACGCCACCTGGATGGACGGCACCGAGGTCGAGACGCGGTCCGCCTGCCACGACCAGCGCGCCATGATCCGCGACATCAAGGAAAACGGCATCAACGCCATGGGCGACTTCACGCGCTACCTGAACTCCTATTCCCTCATGACCACAATGGGCTGCTACGAGGGGCAGCGCGCCACATCCGACAAGCGCGTCCTCACGCTCACGCGTTCCGCCTGGGCCGGACAACAGCGCTACGCCGCCCTCTCCTGGTCCGGCGACACCACATCCAGCTGGGCCCGCCTCAAAGAGGACATCGTCGGCGGCCTCTCCGCCTCGCTCTCCGGCCTGCCCTACTGGACGCAGGATACCGGCGGGTTCTTCTCCGGCGGGTTCCGGGGCATCGACAACCCCGAATACCAGGAGCTGCTCGCACGCTGGAACCAGTTCGCGATCTTCAATCCGGTCTACCGCTGGCACGGCACCGGCTTCAGCAAGGAACCGTGGCGGTTCAAGGACATCGCGCCCGAAGCCTATAATTCCTACCTCTCCGGCGCAAAACTCCGCTACCGCATGATGCCCTACGTCTACAGCCTCGCCTGGATGACCACGCAGGACCACTACACCATGACCCGCCCGCTCGTGATGGATTTCCCGGACACCCCCGGCGCCGCCACGAACGAAGCGCAGTTCATGTTCGGCCCGTCCATGCTCGTCCAGCCGATTACGCGTTCCCTGCGCCAGGCTTCGCGTCCGCGGCCCCCGGTCATCGACGCCTCCGCGCTCACCACGCCCGACGGCGAACCCGGCGTGAAGATCGAATACTTCAACGACGAACGCCTCCGCCGCAAGGTCAGCGAAGCCGTCGAAAAGGTCGTTGACCTCTCCTGGCCCGGACCGCCCCTCGTCGAATGGCCCGAAGGTCTCCGCAACGGCGACCACTTCTCCGCACGCCTCACCGGATTCATCACTGCGCCCGAGGACGGCAAGTACGAGATCGGCGTTTCCGGCGACGACGGATTCCGCCTCTGGCTCGACGGCAAGCTGGTCGTCGAGGACTGGAACTCGGCGGACGCCCGCTACAAATCCACCGACATCGAGCTGAAGAAAGGCCAGAAGGTCGAATTCCGCCTCGACTACTACCAGAACCTTTACACACGTGAACTCAAGCTCTGCTGGAGGACCCCGGATGAGCTGAAGAAGTATTCCGCGGACCACAACGACGCGGCGGTCGACGTCAATCTCCCGGTCGGCGCCAAGTGGTACGACTTCTTCACGAATGAGCTCATCGACGGCGGCAAAACCGTCAGCCGCGCCTGTCCGATGGACCAGTTCCCGTTCTTCATCAAGGCCGGCAGCGTCATCCCGTTCAACGGCGAGGATACCGAGTACGCCACGCAGAAGACCTCCGCCCCGATGGAGATCCGCGTCTACCCCGGCAAGGACGCCGCGTTCACGCTCCATGAGGACGACAACGAGACCTACGCCTACGAAAAAGGCGAATACTCCGACATCACGTTCTCCTGGGACGATGCCACGTCCACGCTGAAGGTCGGGAAGCGCAAGGGCTCCTATCCGACCGGCGAACGCACGAAGACCTTCCGCGCGACCATCGTGCGCGACGGGAAGATCTCCGAAGGACAGACGATCAACTACAACGGAAACGAGGTCTCCGTGAAACTCTGACAGAATCATAGCCATGCGGTCCGGTTCATCATGAAAACATGATTGCCGGACCGCTTTATGTAACGTTGTGCGGGTTTTCCCTCAAACGGAGTTTGAACAAATAGTATATCTTTTTGAACAAATCAAACATACCATTCCCGCGCACGCAGATTATATTATTCTCGAAAATTAGTTTCGTTTTTCACGTTTCTTTCCTTCAACCAAGCATGAAAGGTTTTGCTATGAAACACACCTTCGCAGTCATGGCCCTTGCCGCGGCCCTCTGCTGTACGACGGCGTTCGCCACCGCCGCGGAAGCAGACACCGCCAAGCAGGCCCCCCTCAACCCCATCATCTGGGCGGACGTCCCGGACGTCTCCGTCCTCCGCGTGGGCGACACCTATTACATGACCAGCACCACCATGCACATGAACCCGGGCGTGCCCGTGATGATGTCCAAGGACCTGGTGAACTGGGAAATCGTCAGCTACTGCTACGACGACCTGCTGGACGACGACCTGCCCCAGAACGTGAAGAACCGCCTCACGCTCTCCAACGGGCAGGACGAATACGGCCAGGGCACCTGGGCGAGCTGCATCCGCTACAAGGACGGCACGTTCTACGTCTCCTCCTTCTCCCAGCCCACGAACAAGACCTACATCTGGACCAGCAAGGATCCGACCAAGGGCGACTGGAAGCGCATCTCCACGCTCCAGCGGTTCCACGACCACTCCCTCGTGCTTGACAAGGACGGCCGCAACTACATCATCTGGGACGGCGGCGACCGCAAGATCGTCGAGCTCACCTCCGACCTCTCCGCGATCAAGAAGGGCGGCCTCGGCGCCGATGAAAACGGACGCGTCCTGAACAAGGTCCTCGTCTCCCGCGCCGACACCAACCGCGATGCCGGAAACACCGGCAGCCTGCTCGAAGGCTCCCAGATGCACATCATCGACGGCAAGTACTACCTGATCAACATCGGCTGGCCGAACGTCCGCAGTGTCTTCTGCGCCCGCGCCGACAAGATCGAGGGCCCCTATGAATCCAAAATGATCTTCTCTTGCGAAGGCATCGCCCAGGGCGGCCTCGTCGACACCCCGGACGGAAAATGGTACGCCATGCTCTTCGGCGACCGCGGCGGCGTCGGACGCATCCCGTTCCTCGTCCCCGTGACCTGGAAAGACGGCTGGCCGATGATCGGCACCGACGGCGACGGCAAGACCCTGCCCGCGCTCCCGATCAACGTGAAGCACTCGGCGATCCCGAAATGCGTCGCCTCCGATGAATTCGAACGCAAGTCCGGCGACCGCGACATTCCGCTCGTCTGGCAGTGGAACCACATCCCGGACAACTCCCTCTGGAGCCTCAAGGACCGTCCCGGCTGGATCCGCTTCAAGACCGGCAGCGTGGTCGACTCCCTCGAAAAGGCGAAAAACACCCTCACCCAGCGCACATTCGGCCCGACCTCCACGGCGGAGATCAAGATCGACACCAGGAACATGAAGGACGGCGACTATGCCGGCCTCACCTCCTTCCAGAAGCAGTGGGGCTTCGTCGGCGTCAAGGTCGCCGACGGCAAGAAGACCATCGTGATGTGCACCCCCGGCGGCGGCCAGGGCGGTCGCGGCGGACAGCGTCCCGGCGGCGGCTTCGGCGGCGGTCAGGGCGGTCAGCGTCCCGCAGGCGCTCAGGGCGGCCAGGGCGGACAGC
>JAGCTY010000175.1 GCA_017963105.1 Lentisphaeria bacterium | reverse complement strand
GGTCGACATTGGTACTCCTATTTTTGTTGTCGCAAATTCAAAAATAGTACCGATGCCGACTTTTTTCAACCCTATCTCATTGGTTCAACACGATTATCTCCCATTTTTCTTGTCAGAAACCGTCGAAGAACCAAAAAAAAGACGCCCCGGACGAATCCGGAGCGCCAGACAAATCTAAGAGGCTGAGGGAATCAGATCACTTTTTGAACTTGTCCCAGTCTTCCTTCTTCACAAACGCGGTCAGATTGCGGCCGTCCTTCGTAAGGGCCTTGAACGCATAACGAGTGCGAGTGCCTTTGCCGAACTTGACGGCCTTGGTCACTTCGGCCTGGACTTTCTTTTTCGTTTTGACGTCGTAGAAGCTGTGTTTCATGGAAAAATCCTCCTGGGTTGAGGTGAATGGTTATGTAAATATAACCTCGCTCCATGCTCATGTCAAGCGAAAAAAGTTATTTTTCAGGAAAAAAATCAGAGATTTACGCCAAAAGACCTGAAAAAATGCGCTTTAACCTCGTTTCGAGGCTGCTTCGACGACGGAATCCGCGAGCCTGTTTCGCAGTGGGCAAAAGAGTTTAAGCCTTCCCCTGCGAAATCGAACCTGCCCCACAACGGATTCCATGTGGTATCGGGAAAAAGCTCAAACTTTTCTGTTTTCTTCTTGAAATAATATGAACATGGTGCTATAATAGAGAGAAAACATACAGTTGATACACCGTTTAAGGTGAATAGCATGGAAACCAAGAGCGGAACAAGCTTAGGAAAGCAGGGGATGTTGTGCACATACTCGGAGTGAAACAGCTATGTTTTTACAGGGAGCGGCAGAAGAGTTTGCAGCAGATACATATTCCATTCATGGTTGCCGGAATGCTCTCTTCCACAAACAACAACGCTCAATCAGAATTATCAAATCAGAACAGAAATGATTTTTAGTATTTGAACAGTTTTTTTCGCAACGGTTGTTTTGTGGGTTCTTTTCGTCCGGATTGCAGGAATGATTGACAAAGCAACTCAACAATCGGCAAAAACACAAATGATAAAAAATGAAATGATGTGCTTATGAACAAGACAACAGCTTCAACAGCCATATTGGAATCGCCCAAATATCGAGGACATTTGTAATCAAACATGCATTTGCAGCCGTCAGACAATAATCTTTTCCTGGACAAGAAAATGCAGAAGCAGCCGGACAACTCAATATCTTCAAGTGTAAAGAAGATATTACTTGTTTCCATCATTGAACAGCACAAGTATGGCAACAATGGAGTAGATTATCTGGCGTCATATCTTCGAAGCCATGGATTTTTTGTCACGATCAAATATTACCATGAGAACCAAACGGCTGAAGAAATATGCAATACAATCCCATTGGATTACGATTTTTATGGTTTTTCCGTATTCATTACAAACTACAAAAGAGTGGTTGCCGCAAGTCGTTTTCTGAAATCGAAAACGAATTCAGTCATCATTTATGGCGGTCAGTTTATTTCCATGAATTATCGTTTAATAATCGAAGCGGAAAGCAATGCTGACTACTATATCATTGGAGACGGCGAAGAACCGATACAGAGACTGATGGATTTTTATGCAGGCAATCATGTGCACCAGGAATTCCATGACCCCAATGTAGCAACCCGGAACGACTATAATCACAAAACTCGCTGGGTTACACCGGATATTAACAGATATCCTGCCTTTGATTACTATGAAAGTGATACCACAGAGAACAACAGATTAAAGGTCTACTCCTTATTGTCAAAAAGCAATGTTTGCAACGGGGCTTGCACGTTTTGTTGTTCTAGAAAAGGACGTTTTGAGTATAAAACACCAATGCGTCTGGTTGATGAAATTGAGTATGTCGCAAAAAGATACGGTGTACGAGATTTCCATTTCGGAGATGATAACATATTTGATATTGATTCCCAGGAAAACTATGCTCGGTTGGTTGATTTTTCCGAACGCATTATTTCTTTGAATTTAAATCTGGTTTTTTCCGGGTTCGCAAAAGCCAACTCGATTAGATCAGATAAACGAGACTTGTTGACACTTATGTCGGAAGCGGGATTCTATTATTTATTCATAGGTGTTGATGCCGGAAACGAAATGGACAGACTTCTCTACAATAAACGTGCCACGCTTCAGGAGAATCAAGATGCAATAACTCTGTTATCCGAGAATGGCATTTGGGCGAGATATGGGATCATTTCCATCAATCCATACTCTACCAAAGAGAGACTATGTGAGACATACAGATATCTTTGCAAATTGAGGTCAGCTAATTTTTACCATTATGGGGGGCTGCATTTGCAACTGTTGTATGGAACTAAAATGTATGAATTTGTGAAAAGGGATGGCCTGTTGAGGGATGATTTTTCTTTCCTTAATGTGTATGGATACAAATTCCAAAACGAGGAAATTTTACCTGTTGTAGATTTCCTTCGTTCTGATTTTCTGCCATCTGCAAACAAGATTAAATATCAGTTTTACAGGTTGAAACATTGTTTCGAAAAAGCAAGACATTTGACAAGGAAAGTACAACGATATCAGGATGTCATCCAAAAAGAAGAAGAGATCGAGTTTCAAACACTGAAAGAATTCTTTGGCCACCTCTATGTAGCAACAGATTTACAATACTGTAAATCCATGCTGCCATCATTTATCCAGGAAGAAGAACAACGTGCCAGGAAATACCAGTTGTTATGCTCTGAACTTGATGAAATCATAAAATCAACTCCATTGGAAAGGGATTAGATATGACACCCGTTTTCGAGATCAATAAAGATGTTGTTTTTGTCCAAGGAGCAAAAAATGGGGCTATTTACTCCTTTGTCTCCGGCAAAGTCTATTCGGTTAACGACATAGCCTGCGAAATAATCCAACAATATATTCATCAAGACACTTATTCGAACAGTTATCTTGATCTTCTGGCAGATAACGGCTTGTTATGTCGGACCTTCAGACCAAGAGTGTTTGACATAACAAATACTGACAATTCAGATACTGATCTTGAGGTTGTCTGGTTAGAAATAACTCACCAATGCAATCTGCGCTGCATCCACTGTTATGAAGGGGATTTTCATAATATGGAAGAAAACACATTATCCCTTGAACAATGGAAAAGAGTTGTTTGCGAACTGGTCCAACATCATGCAGAACGTATCATTATTATTGATTGGAGGGGAACCATGTTGCAGCTCTGATTTGAAAGAAATTCTTCTCTTCGTATCCAAGTTCAATGTCGATGTTACAATCTTTACGAATGCTACAATTATGTCTAAGGAATTACTTGAAACTATCATAGCTACGCAAACACGCGTGAAAGTTTCAGTTTATGGACATAATGCAACAGTACATGATCTTATCACAACTGTTCCTGGTAGTTTTGAAAAACGCTGCAAGAATGTTGACTATCTGCTAAAACATAATGTTGAAGTTTCCGCTTCTGTCGTAATTATGAAAGAGAATCAGGACTTTATAGAAGACATTCTTGGATTTGTCAACAAAATGGGTATGAGGTGTTCCCGATGCGACATCATACGAAATGTATATAATGGAACTCAAAACAAGCATTTTCCGGATCATCAAAAAGCACTGGAAAAAGCATTCATTACGAAACCAAATTTCCACTCGTCAAAAAAGACATTTATTCACAACAGTTTGAACAACTCATGCTGGCATGGCAAACTTGTAGTCGCTTCAAATGGTGATGTTTTCCCCTGCGAATTCGAGAGAAACATCACATATGGAAATATCCTCGAATCCTCCATCGATATGATATTATCATCTTCTGTACTAAAGAAATGCTGGTGCTGGAACTTTTCCAACATAGAACATTGTGCAGATTGCGAATTTCGTTTTGCATGCAAAGATTGTCGTCCCCTCGGGCTGTCCTTGTCAAACGATTTGCATACCAAAAACCCAAGGTGTCTATATAATCCTCATACAGGAATCTGGGAATCTTTTTCATCAATCGTTTCATAAACAAGGAAATTGACACATCGCCAGCAAGGATGTGATTTGTCAATAACTCGTCCTGTTTCTCGAAGCCAATTGCATTCGCGCAATGCGCCCATTGATGCGACTGTTGGAAACAGTATGATTATTTTTATTTTTCTTTGATTATCACGCCAAGACGAATATACTTTTTTTATCCAGGAAAGATATGTATCCTTATCATAAAAAGTATTAAACAAATAAAAGCATGTAATGTCAGAAGGATATTCTGTGTTAACGGCATCCACGTTGAGCAATTCTATTTTATTACTTGAATCTTTTCGCTTCGAGTAAAAAGACTCTATGTTTTTTTGACCTTGTTCATAAAGCGTCTGGTCTATCTCGTAACCCGACAAATTGTAAAAACCCCGTGATGCCAAATAGAGCAGGAATATACCGGCGCCACACCCTATGTCGGCTATATGATCTTCCGGGGAAATGACCCCGCTTTTGATTAGTTTTTCAATAAGAACAATGTTTGTCCCCTCATAAGGATTATAGTGAATACTTTTCTTCTCCTGCATCCTGCCATCTTCTAATGCATTTTTTTTCAAAAAATCCATATATATGTTGAAACATATTCTTTTTTTCCCCTGCCGACATAGCTTGTCGATTATTTCCAGAAAACTCAGTAGAAAACGGCATATCATTTTTAACCTCTGTGCTTACACGGTTGTTCGTGGGAATAGGAATGCCCTCGACTGCACAATCAACATAGTCCTACGCAGATTCAAATCTTCGCTGTTCGTGAAGCACTTGCATAGAGATGCTTTTTGTGTCTTGCTTGTTTTTCAAACCATGTTCGATCAGGCGTAATACCATAAGAGTTGCCTCGTGGACAGTCTGCTCCGAAGCAGAAACTATGTTCAAAAAAAGCATCTTGCCTGTTTTTACAGGCAAGATGCCTTTTTTTCTGAAACAAGCACTGTCAGTCGCTGACGGGTCCACAATCAGTGTGGCATGACGTGTTTTGTGTTTCGAGAGAAACGCATTCCAATGTCGGCATTTTTTACCTCCTGATAACGGTTTTTTGTTGCGGCCTGGTGGCTATCCCACCACTCTATTCTCTAATTTAACACGTGTTTTCAAAATGTCAAGGCTAAACTCCGTTTTTTTAAAAATGTTGTTCCTTTAGACCTAATCGGCTGTGCCCCTTGACCTTGGAGATGGCTGCACCTTGACCGGAATCTGTATCCCGAGCGGCAGTCTGTTTGCATCCAGGTCGAAATGTAAACCTGCTTGCAAACGACAATTCTTTTTTGTTCTGTTTTCCTGCTGGACAAGGAATCCCTGAGCCGCTGCCCCAATGGGTGTTTCCTCACGCGGAAGATAGCCGGCATGCCGTCTCGCGGACGTTTTTATGGAAGACTGAGGGGGGAATTCTGCAAAGATCGTCGGAGGAAGGCCCCTCTCGCTTCTGTGTGCCCGCTCAATGAAATTGTGCCTGGATAAGTTCAGATTACGGAGAAAAAACGGAATATGGGTTGATGATCGAAGCAAAAAATGGTGGATCCTGCCGGGTTCGAACCAGCGACCAAAGGTTTATGAGCCGCTGTGCGGCATTTTTGCACTGTGCTTGCAGTGAATGGATTGCATCTATTATCTGCCGATTGGTTTACAAAGAATTAGCAGAAAATGTTTTACGCTGTGTGTTTTTGTAAAGGATCGAAAAGAATCATAAACGTTCCTAAACAAGAAAGACACAGAAATCATGCTGAACGAATCTATCTCCCCCGACAATGGTGCAACAAACCTGGAGGCACAAAACAAGACTGCCGTTTGGGCTTCCCCTCAAAGAAAACGTAGACGTTATCGTGAAAAAGGAGCAGGGTCTATTACGAAGGTAAAGAAATGGTTCTACTTAAGAAGCATGTGCAAGGGCAAAACCAGCATTACTCCGCTTCTGAACCCGGACGGAACCCATTGTAAAAACAGAATTGAGGCAGAAAAGGCCGCTGAGGGTTTTCAGAAAATACTTCACGCCACAACAAAGGAAGAGTTTGCGAATATTATCGCGGAGAATAAAAAAATAAAGAGGCAATCGGGTCTCTCTATTCATTCTGCCTGGGACACTTTCTTAAGGCAGCCGACCAGAACAGAATGTGCAGACAGCACAGCAAAGAAATATGAGGGACAATTTAAGCGATTCATACAATGGATTTCCAAGGATCATCCAGAAATAAAGTTCATATCTGATGTTGATCACAATATGGCGCTCGACTTTATGCAGTGGCTATGGGGCACGGGAATATCCGCCATTACATATAATAAATATGCTATGGCTTTGAGATTGGTTTTCAAACATCTAATGGATCCGGCTGCGCTTGATACGAATCCATTTGATAGGATTCAGCACAAAAGAAATGAGGTTGTATCAAGAAAAGAGTTTTCGGCAGAACAGGTCAGAGCAATATTCGATGGATTCCAAACCGGCTTCTTTTATGAAACTGAAGTTGAACGCCTCACCACTGAACGAAAGCGGGAACGGGTTATTGTCAAAAAAGAATACATTCCGATGTTCAAAGACGAAATGCGAGTCTTGCTCTGTCTCTTTTGTTATACAGGATGTCGCGGGCAAGATGGTTGTCTGATGAAATGGAATAATATTGATTTGGACAAAAAAGTGATTTCGTTCATTCCAAGGAAAACATCAACTAAAACTGGAGGACGAGCTGTAACTTTGCCTATTGCTCCAGATTTATTTGTTGCCTTAAATGAAGCTCTATTGTGGCGCGGAGAAAATAGAACTAAAGATGATTTCGTTTTGCCAAATGTCGCGGCACGATACAGGTATAATCCCAGCGGAATTGCCAAGGATGTAATGAAAATCATTCGATGCTCAACTGGACTTGAAACGACATTGGATAAAGAAGAAACTTTTGGTCGTCGTAAAAATTCCGCAAACGCGTATGGACTTCATTCTTTCCGGCACACCTTTGTCTCATTCTGTGCTAACGCCGGAGTCCCATATTCTGTTGTAGCTTCAATTGTTGGTCATGGGAATCCTTCGATGACAGAACACTATTCTCATATAGCAATGGAATCAAAGCAAAAAGCTATTGAGAATCTTCCCTCTTTATCTCTGCCCGCACCAATAGGAAATGGTGAAGCGGAGGATGACGTAATCGAAGAGCCATTGAGCTGTCGTAGACGCCTGATTATAGATGCGCTCCCGCTGGCAGACTCCAGGACAATTGATAAAATTGAAGTTATCCTGAGAGAGGATGGCTTGATTTGATTCAAAGAACATCTGTTAGCTTCAAGCATTATTCGCCTAACAATCGCCATTTTCTACTTTGGTATAATTATGCTGTTCCAGTATAACTGCATGATTGATGTTGCGCTAATTGTTTTTCTGTAACTGTAATATTATTTATTCTATGTGACGGAACAATGGCTAATTGTACTCCTATGCAAATCGTATAATCTTTCTTCAGACATTTTCCCATCCGATGTTTCAATTGACGACCGCTTGTAATGTAGAAGAGAATCTTTCAAACCGAATGGAAAGAATAAATGATAAAAGACAAGTCAAAGAATAGTATATCACCCGCTTCGCCACAGCCTTTTGCTGCCACGAAGCATACTGCCAATCTACGAGATGTCCAAGCTTACCGGCGTAACACTCGTAAGGCTCAACCGGGCTGCTCTCATGAAACACTGCCGCTGAAGAAAGGAAATAATGCGACAGTAGGGAACACTCTAAAAGACGGACAATCAGATACCAATCAGAAAACCACCTTCTGTGATGGTGATCGTGACTACTCCGCAAGTTCAAACAATCGGAAGTATTCTCAGCGGCGGATATATGATCCTATGCTGGGCTCTCATTCAATTCCGGTTGTTAAAGTTTCAGACTTACTGGAACGAATCGTTGATGATGGAAACTTCCTCCTTGCTCTATCGTCTGTTAGAAGCGAACCGAATAAGGCTTGCGGATACGACAATAGAACAGTAAAGGATGTTTGTGATCCTCTTCTTGCATCTCCATCTGCCAGGGAAAAGATACGGCAGGATATTCTTCATGGTAAATACTATCCTGGAAAGATTCTAACCGTACAGATCCCGAAAGCTAATGGAAAGATGCGGACCTTGGGAATTGCTACTGTTATGGACCGTGTTGTACAAACAATGATTCTACAGGCTGTAACTGCTAATATGCCTGAGAATCCCTGGAGTCCTTACTCCTTTGCATATCAGCCCAAACGTGGCGTTGCTGATGCGATTGCTGAAGTTAATCGTATTCGTGAAGAAGGCTACCAATATGGGATAACCATGGATTTGAAAGCTTTCTTTGACAATGTTCCTCATGATCGTCTTGTTCAGAAACTCCGTGTTCATATTGCTGACAAGAGAGTGGTAAAGCTTGTAGTTGCTTTTCTTACTCCTCTTGTTATCGGCAGACACGGCACACTGACAAGGAATCGTATAGGAACACCCCAAGGCAGCGTGTTATCTCCCTGGTTGGCTTCTATGCTCTATTTAGACGAACTGGACAAGGAGATTACTCGTCGTGGTCACCGCTTCGTACGCTATGCTGATGATGTAACCGTATTCTGCCATTCTAAACAAGCTGCGAAAAGAATAAGGGCTAAACTTATCGTTTTCCTCGAAACGACAATGAAATGTCCTGTCAACCAGGATAAAACGAAGATTGTGAAAATCAATCACATTTCCTTGTTAGGAGTAAAGCTCGAACGCGGCAAATGGCATATATTGCGAAACAAGAAACAGCAGGCATGCGCAGGATATCTTTCTATGTTGTATGAATATGCGAAAACCAAGAACGACTATTATCTGATAAAAGCCGTTCAAAGGATAAACGGATTCATCAACCACTACAAAAGAATTCCTGGTATGGCAGTTAACGAACTGTTAGCCATAAAGCGTTGGCGCACAAGACGCTGGAGAAACATAATCGGCAAGAAGAACTTCTTCGCCTATCAACGGGGTGTTTTGTTGTAAGAAAGAAACCTGAACTGAATTACTCCCTCCTTCTGTGGAGGCGAGTCTGAGCAGCGCTTCAAGTCACAAAAACTGGGGCGCTGCTCCTTTTTTTGACAAAAACAGGCGGTTTCTGCTTAATTTCACCTGCTTTTTGCGGTATAATCCGATGGACCGGGAAAACTCCCGTCCGCAACCCATTAACCACACGGAGGAAACCATGAAACACCCTCATCACGGGTTCGGCAGGGCGTTTGTCTTTGCCGGACTGCTCGCCGCCCTTTCTCTGGGCATCATCGGCTCGTGCTCGTTGCGAGCTTTCCCTATCCTGCAGGCTGATGTCGACAGCCTCGACGCGAAAGCGCAGTTGTATTTCGACGAAGCCCGCCGAAACATCCCCGCTATCGTAGACCGGCTGACCGAAACCGGAACGCAATGCAAGCTCTGCCTGCTCATGGCACGGGACAAGATCGTTGGAACAAGCAAGACCCAGGATTTTCTGGCTTCAGTCTTGAAAGAACCGATCATCGCACCCTGCCGCAAAGGCGTAAACGTCTACGGCCTTGACTTTGAGGACGACAACTTCCTGGAAAGCCTCGCCGAGGTCAACACCGATTACGTCAACATCAAGGCGTACGCCCTCGGCAGCCTCGCTATCGAAGCCGTCTTCCTCAAACAGACGATTACAGCGCTGAAAACTGTTCTCGGCACCACAATCACAAGGCTCACCGCCGTATGCAGCGGCGGAGCGGCCTTTGCTGCGGCCGATGGCCCGTTTCCGTTCGGTGATGCGGTCGCCGTTGTGCTTGCGACAGGCGGAGCGGCATGGAGCGGCTATGACCTCTGGAAAGCTCAAACGCAGCTTCGTGAAGAATTGATCGCTCTGCTGCAAACAGCCGTCCAAAATTGTCAGGATGCTTGCCGGAGGGAGGCGTTCCGATGAAATGCCTGTTAATGCTCTTCATAGCCCTTCTGTGCGTTGTTCCGGCCTCTGCCGCCCACAGGCACATCCCGTCCCGTCACCGCGTCTCTACGCCCCGCAAAACGCCGGTAGTCGTGCCATGGAAAACAGTGGCAGCCGGGGGAGCTGCGGCGGGAACTCTGGTCGCCGCATACAAGGTCAGCGACGGTGTGGAGGAAGGCATCAAGACCGTGGCGAAGGAGAACCCCGAAGCTTTCGCAGATTCTCTGTCCGTGCTGACTTGGCCCGTGCGCTGGGCGGCAATGATTCTCTTCCTCGTCTTCGGATGCGGGGTGGCGAAGAAATGGCTTGAGCACAAAACGAACTTAACCCGAAAGGATAAAAAATGAAAACGACTCTCAACAAAACCGAACTTGTCGGGGCATTGGCTGCTCTGGGGAAACTTGTCTGCCGGTCGTCACCGATCCCGGTGTATCGTGCCGTGCAGATCGAAGCAAGCAGCAACGCGCTTTTCTTCCGGACGCACAGCATGACCGAAGAAATCGAGTTCAGAGCAAACACGGAAATCTCGGATGTCTTCAAGATCGCTGTGGACTTCGATTTCTTCCGCTCCCTTGTGAGAAACTGCCGGAACAAGAACCTCTCGTTCGACTTCAAGGACGAAAAACTCCATGTCGATGATGTGCCACTTGCACCAATTGAGGGTGAATGGACGACAGCCGAAGAACCGCAAGGCAATTCCGTCACGACCTCGCCTCTGCCGGAAAACTTCGTCGAGGTTTTGAACCAGGCTGCTCCACAGGTAAACTTGGACGATCCGAAGAGCATTCTGAATGGCATCAACCTCAGCCGGGACGGTATTACGGCCATGAACGCCAAAGAACTGTTCAACTTCCCGTACAAGTTCGATCTCGACGAGCTCACGCTTCCGTTCCCGTTCGCTCTCATGGCGACGAAGACCACTGGTGAGGGCAATATCACTGTCTGGAGCAACGACCTCTACGTCATGTTCACGGTCAGGATAGGCAAATGGCGCTGGACGGCAAGAGCTCTGCCCGGAGCGTACCCCAACTGGAAGCGCGTTATGCCCGACAGCAAGGCGCTCAAGCATTATGTCAGCTTCACTGTGGAATACGCCGACCGCCTGAAGTTCTTCCTGAAAAGTGTGGCCGATGCAATCCCATCGAACGGAATCAAGCTTTATCGCGATTCTGTCGGCTTCCTTACCCTGCGTGACGGAGACGGTCACGAGTTCAGCATCCCTGCCGAGTTTGATTCGTCCTGGGGCGACTTCGCCCTCACCATCAAAAAAGACATCCTTCTGCATCTTCTCAGCAAAGGTCACACGAGAATCGAGTTCAGCGATGCCCTTTGTCCGTTCGTTGCGAGCGGCGGTGTCGGCCAGTATGTCGCCATGCCCATGCGTATGCAGAAGACGGAACGACAGACGCAGGAAGCCACGGCTCAGCAGCCCGCACCGCAGGAACAGCACGCGGAAATCACGCAGACTGCACCTCACCACAAAGAATCCACCACCATCAATACCAACAACCCCAAGGAGAAATCCACGATGATCGACACCAACACCATCACCCACGTCGTGTCTGCCCCCGCGCAGACGATCACCCCGAACAATGAACCCACAAACCCGCTGGACGAGCTGACCGCGAACATCGAAGCGATGAAGGCTAAGCTCAAAGCCATGTACGACGAATCTGCCGTCATGAGCCGCAAGGTCCGCGAGGTCGCCATCGCACAGCGCCAGAAGGAGCGCGAGTACGTCCAGACCAAGCGCACGATCGAACGAATCCGCACCGCCAGCGGTTTCTGATCTCCGCCTCACATCACGCTCAACACCGCCCTCGGAACATGTTCTACCGGGGGCAAAATTTTGAAAGGAAATCACCATGTTGAAACTCAACGCATCCTACAGCAAGAAAGTCCCGGCCGATACGGAGTATTCCAGCCAGTCGTACCATGCGTCCATAGAGGTCGAATTACCAGATGGCCTCACGCCCGAACAGCTCAATGCCCGCATCCACGAAACCTTCGCAATGGTCCGCGATAGCGTGGAGGCTGAACTGCACGGAGAAACCGTCAATGCCGGGCAGATGACCAGTGTACCTCAGCAGCCCGCACAGCAGCAGAACAAGCCCGCCTACGGTAAGAAGCCCGCGACCGATGCTCCCGCCTCGCCCAAGCAGATCAAGTTCCTGCTCGATCTGGCGCGACAGAGCGGCTACACTATCGAACAGCTGAAAGCTCGGTTCAACGTGGCTGCGCTCGAAGACCTCAGCCGGACGCAGTGCAGCCGCGCCATCGACCTGCTCAACGGAAAGGCGGCCTGACCATGGAACGCTCCATTGATACTGTCCGTGAGACACCGCACTGGTCGTACTCGGCCTTCAACACCTACCTGACGTGCCCGATGCGCTACTACTTCCGGTACATCGAGCACGCCGAGGCAGAACGCACCTCCGTGAGCATTCCCTTCGGTCGCGCCTTCCACGCCGTTCTCAGCGAACGTGCAATGAAGGGCGCGGACTACACCGTCGAGGATGCCAAGGAAGATTTCTCCGTGTTCTTCAAAGGCGAAGCCGAGGTCTGCGAGAAGCTGACCTACAAGCAGGATGAGGATTACTTGTTCTGGGAGCAGCGGGGCTGCGATATGCTCGATGTGGCGCTTGCGGAATGGACGGATGACTACACGGTCAAGAGCGTGGCCGAAGCGTTCAGTGTCGAGGTGCCGGGACTGTCGAAGCCGCTCATCGGAGAATTCGACCTCGTTGTCACTGACGGCGGGGACGAAACGATATGCGACTGGAAGACCGCTTCGATGAAGTGGCCTGCAGGGAAAGCCGACCGTGATCTTCAGGCAACGACGTTCTGCTACGCCTACCGTCAGCTCCATGGTCGGATGCCGATGTTCCGCTTCGATGTCTTCACGAAGGCGAAAGCACCCGCACATCACCAGTTCTACACCTACAGGAACCAGGACGACCTCGACCGCTTCGTCTACCTCGCCGGGCAGATCGAAAAGGTCGTCAACACCGGCATCTTTCTTCCGGTCGAATCCTGCATGAACTGCTCGGAATGTGCTTACAGTGAACGGTGCAAAGCCGCGCACAGGAAGGCGGGCTGAAGCATGGGACTGATTATGCAGGAAGGAAAGTTCGTGAGCAGAGCCGAGGTCGCCAGAACCGATACGCCATGTTCCACCGCCACCTGGCGACCCGTGCCGCACATCGACGTGATTGAGGCGGTGACCGAGGTCGTCAAGGCGCACGACTGGAGCATCGAAGGAGAAAAGTTCGGCCTTGCTCGTGACGGGCAGAAGATGTTCGGCGTGATGGAGATTTCACGCTCAGCCTCTCCTGAGTGGCACCGCTGCATCGGCATCCGCAACAGTCACGACAAAAGTTTTGCCGTCGGGCTGTCTGCCGGAATCGTCGTGTGCGTCTGCACGAACATGGCCTTCGGCGGCACGACCGTCATCAAACGTCGCCATACCAGCGGCATTGTCCTGGCCGAACTCATCGACCGGGCTGTTGCATCGCTCGAAGACGATTTCCTCACGGTCGAAACGGTCAGCGAGAAGCTGAAAGATGCCTATCTACGGGACGACGATGAAGCCCGTAGCTGCATCGTGCGCGCTGCCGAGCTTGGCGTCATCAACTCCTGCGACATCCTGCCCGTGTTCCACGAGTTCAAGTCGCCCTCGCACGAGGAGTTCGCAGAACCGACACGATGGAGCCTTTTGAACTCGATCACGGAGATCGTCAAGAAATATTCCCCGCAGCGTGTGGATCACAGCTACCTCGCCCTGAACCGGGCATTCGGCCTGGACGGTCGCAAGGCTGCGCTCTTCGCATGAACTATGCTCGTCTCCTCGTTCTGAAGATGTAGGTCCCGCCAAGGAAAAGACGCAACTGGAACGAAGAGCGTCTGACACGAACCCGATGCACTCGTGCCAGTGAGCCCGGCATCCCGGAGGTCGAAGGAGTTCAAGCCTTCCCTCCGGCTGTTTTACAACCGGAAGGCGATCTTGTACGAACCGCCCCAAGACCACGAACAAAAATCGTCGTAATCTTCGGAGTAGTTCGGGAAAGTTCGGGCCTTTCAGCATATATTCCGAACTTCCCCCTCCATTTTTTACAGCACTCCGGGCGGGAGAGCCCCTTTGTCGAGGGTAATGGAGCAACCCTTGACGACTTTTTCCACACCCTCCAATGTGGGATGACTAACATCAATCCAACCGCGCTGGATCATTTCGTTGAGAAGCCCCTCGCGTGTCTTTGAATCCCAGCCGGTACCAGATGAACACCTGCTGATGTCCGCCATTGTAATTCTCGGATTCTTGATGGACAAGCGTTTTAGCAAACGGGCCATCTTTCCCAGGTTTTCTTCCTGCAGGCGTGAGCGCCCCTCAAGGTCGGTCAGCGAGCCCAGGGCAGCTTCGGCCATCGTCAGGATACGATGAAGAACCGTTGTCGCGCGCTGGAAATGATCATCGGTAAGTTCGGGAAGTTCGACCACATCTCCCACTGTGGAGGGAATCGCCAGCATCAATGCGATGCGCGGCAGATACTCGTTGGCGTAGCGGAGGAGGACGGGAATCATTCTTTTATCAATAAGCGGGCGGATGGGACCTGAAAAATCCGTGTTGTAATGGGCGTTTGGGACCTGAACGACACCCGCCAGAGTCGAGATGCGGCACAATCCGATTTGTAGTTTCTGGAGGTCACGCAACTGGTCGGGATTACATGGATTGAAGTCGTATTCCGCGTCCTGAGGGGAAAGATACCCGATCAGGAAGCGGCTGAAAATCCCCTGGGCAATATCCAGACTGCGCCCCGCAGCCCTTAGGACTTCCGGCTGGACAGACGCGTACACGGACGAGTAAAACCATTCAACGGTGCGGACCTCCTTGCGTGAGCGAGCAGAAAGCGCATCTGTGAAACATCCGGCATTGAACATGTCGGTCAGCCCCTTTTTGAACGTGTCCTTGTATCCTTTTCCCTGAAGAAGCAAGCCGAACTCCTGAAGAGAGATCAGCACATGCGGGTTCATGATTGCGGCGTCTTTCACCCCCTCCAGGCTGCTCCCATTGGTAACTTCCACATAACCAAGACTTTTAATTAGATGAAGATTCCCAAGCCCCTTGCCAGCTCCCGACGGCGCAACAATCAGTGCGTAGATGTTCGGGACGTTACCCAGGCCGGTGTTGATATACAGGCGCGACAAATGAGCAGGAGCCAGCTCAAACGATTCTTCGGGTCCATCGCAGAGAAGTGATGGCTGTTCGTCCCATTCACCGTTTTCCTCGTCCATTAGATAATCGTGTTTATGGGTCAGGGCTACGGACATCAGGAGCATCGACTGCAACAGGATCAGCGGAAGCGGAGCGGACGGTGTGTAATTCTTTTCAAGCACGTGGCATATCGTGCCAAGGTAGGAACCGGAGATTGCTTGCCTGACATCCGCGTCCGTTACAGATCTCCAAAATGCAGGGGCCGTGGTTTCCTGGGAATCGACGGTTGGAGTTGGTAGGAGGTTGTTGTCTTTCATGTAAATAAATCCTTATATTTCCATTGGCGGGTTTATCCTTCGGCCCGAACCATGGGCCTCGTCACTGGTATCCTTACCGTACCCCCATCTTTTCCTCCGATTTGCGTCTGATTCCGTTTTTTTTGCGACAATATCAAAGAATATTGTTCTTGTATTTGTCGTATGGTATTGACTTGTAATAATTAAAAAATAATCAAGATTTTTATTATGATAAATTCCCCCGGACTTTTGAAAAAGTATACCGGGGGAGACTTTCACTCTGGGAATGCTGCGGCGCTCTCGGCCGCGCGGATCAAATACCGCTGTAAGCCAAGCGTCTGACCTCGTTATCATCGAAACGCACTTTGCGGGCGGAAAAATTGATCTGCGTCAGACTGCCGCTCTTGACATAGGCTCTGAGCGTCGGACGGGAGACGTTAAGAATTTCCATGGCTTCCTTGGCTCCGATCAGTTTACGCCGAACGACTGGCTGACGGCAGACGCGGAGAATGCTGTCTGCGTGTTCCGGCGTTACGGTCTCGTCATTGGACAGGACGGTACTGATAAGATCAAGCGTAGTGTTTTTCATAATTTCTTTACCTTTCCGAGCGCGGGTTATCCGGATGCGCTCTTCAGATACAGAAGCGTAAAATAAAAAAAGAAAGATTTTGAAAGATTGCGGGCAAGGCGAACGTCCACGTGATTTCTAGCCGTTTTTTTTATAGTTTTCGAGAAAACGGCTTGACTTTTTTCAGGAAGGGAAGTAAATTACCTGCTGGAACGGACCTCCACATCTGTGGTTGCTCGGTTCCAAGCTCATTTTCAGCCGTATTTCATCAAAAGAGTATGAAAACCGACCAAGTTTTGTAAAGATTCTTTTGATTCCGTGTTCGAAATACCAGCAGGAGCATTGTGTCTCCGTTTCTGCTGGGCGTTTCTCTATCGTCACGGAATCGGGTTCTTGGTCGGACCTTCATACTCGCGCATGGGGAATCGTCCGGCTTTTTTTGTATTAGGACACCGGCATTTTTAATTTTGTGCCGTCCAGAATGGACGCTACCTCGTGCGCAGAATCGCAACCCCCACCGAGGCCGATTCGGTTTCTTCGAAACAATCTTTTCAACTTTTTTCAAGGAGAACAGGTATGTATACCTACGAAAATGAACATTTCACAAAAGAGCAGATTATCGCTATCGCGAAGAACCAGAAGTACGTTCTCATTTTTCTTCTTTTCCGTATCATCTCCTATCTTCTTATGTGCGGAATGGCTGGCAATGTCCTTGAACAGTTGTTTCGTTTATTAGCGCTTATGTTCAGCATATTGACGGTTATCTTTTTCGTAAAGTTAATGATAGCGCTCAAAACAGCTGCTGTTTGGGTGGTTATCAGAGCTGTTTTATCTTTCATTCCCATCATCGGTCTTGTCGTTCTTCTTGTCGTTAATTCAAAAGCAACAAAAGTCCTCAAATCCGCGGGAATTGAAATCGGATTACTCGGTGCTTCTTAATCCGCGATCAGCAAATTCGAGCACCAATAATATCTGCTATAACAGGAAATCACATATAGCTGTTCAAGGGAATAAACGATGGTTACTTATAAAAACAAACAGTTTACCAAAGAACAAATCGTCGCTATTGCAACAACACAAAAAGAATTAGTGGGCCTTTTTCCGCCTTTCGTTATTTTCCCCTTGGCAAAGCTCGCAATGCATTTTAAAAGTTCGCTTAAAATCAACGAGGATGAACTGATGAACTGCATTGGTTCTATTGTATTACTTATTCTTGAAATTGTATCAATTGTTTTTGTGATAAAAATGTCGATTGCACTAAAATTCAAAACGATATGGGTCGTTATTCTAACCCTTTTGTCTTTCATTCCCCCCATCGGTCTAATTATTGCTATAATCGTCAACGAAAAGGTGAAAGAAGTTCTTAGAAAAGCTGGACTTAAAGCCGGTTTTTGGGGTGCTTCAAGTGATGCTATTAAACAATGGGAGGAATCTCATTAGAACACCATATTTTGCGGAATACATTTTTCAAAAAACTAATTCACTCGTTGATAATCTTATAACAAACAAAACAAAGAGCTAAAAATGAAGCGTTTTCCTGTCACACTTTGCGTAATCAGCACCTTCCTCACATTCTCACTCTTTGTCTTTGCTGACAATCTCTGGGACGTCGTAGAAGACGCTCAAAACCAAATCATTCAAAAAAATCCGTCCGAAAATTCCATCGCACGGGAAATGGCCTTGAATGAGCTCAAAGAAATCGCCGGAAGCAACAAAACCGAACAACAAAAAATCGAAACGATCCGGAGCAAATACCCGGCCTTGACAAATGCTCAGGTTCAGTCTGTTGAACAAGCGTTTTCTGCGGCACAGTTGCTCTACCGTGCTCCGCTCCAGTGGACGATCCATTCCATCGAAATTGCCTATGAAGTGGACAGCGCCACAAATATTCTTCTTTCTACGGAAAGCCTTTATCAGGAAGAAAGCCGCAAGAATCGTGATGAATCCAAGGGCTTATCCAGTGCGACCAAGATCAACGCGGGAGCAAAAACCAAGCTGGATGTAGATGTGGGCGGTGATATAAACATAAAAGGGTGGAATCCTTTTAAATGGTTTTCTGCAAAAGCGGGATTCGAATGGGTCACTTCCGGGTATGCCGGAATAGATTATGATAGGACTAAAACGTCGCAATGGAACGAACACGCCCAACGTGCTCTTTCAAATCTTTTTGAAGAGAAAGCGCAGATTCTCCAAAATACAAAAATAACAAACTGCCACTTGACATTTTTTATCACATTCAAAAACAACACAGATTCGGACCTTCGTTTCGTACCACAGAATTTCAGCATTCCTGTATATGCGGGAAATGAACCTCTAACGAATGCAGTTCCGGACACGACTTTAGCAGTTTTCCAGATACCGAGCAACGCAAGTTCAGACTTAAAGTTCAGAGCCAATTTAAACACGACGTCCTCGCTGAAGCTTATCCAATACATGTGTTCCCATGAACCGCTGATCCGGGTGGAACGAGGTCAAGGTGTCATTTCCTCCGCTGACGGATTAATCAAGAATGCCGTTCAGGAGTCTGTCCAAGTGGGGACCGTGCCGTTCCGTTGCCGAGATTTGGAGCTTCAGGTAATGAAGACATCCAACGGTAACCGGACGACTGTCGGCGATGCCATGCGTGCAATCAACAGTGTTTTCGAAAATGCTATCTTCGGGTTCAATGCCGATGGAGATTGCGTTTCTCTGATGGGCTTTAACCTCAGTCTGGCCGGTGAAAAGGCGGTTGACATTCATCATCTCCCCGTCATTGGGCTTGAAGGGCTTTATACTAGCGCACCAATCTCCGCAAGCCAACTGAAACGTCCGCTTTCCGAAGAGGGACTATCTATTGATATCGCGGATATTGCTACCGAGAGTATAGACGATGATGATGAAACATGGGATAATGCTTCAGCAAAATTGCAGAAACACTATTGTGAATACCTGAAACCTGTTGCAGAGTCAGGAGATGTTTGGGCGCAGTTGCAATACGGTGATTGTTTTGCCGAGGGATTTGGGGTAACCCAAGACAATGCTCTGGCAGAAAAATGGCTTCGTAAAGCTGCGGGACAGAACATTGCAGAGGCGCAGTTCATACTCGGATCTTTCTATCTTGATATCTTCGAAACAGGTTCTGAGATTAATCCCACCGAGGCAGTAAAATGGCTTCGCAAAGCCGCAGAACAGGGTTTGGATTGGGCTCAGCTTATGCTAGGGGGCTGTTATGAGAATGGAATAGGTGTGACTGAAAATGAATCTGCCGCGTTCGGCTGGTACAAGAAAGCCGCCGACCAAGACCTTGCATTGGCACAGACCAAGCTGGGGGATTGCTATATTACTGGGACCGGTGTGAGCGAGAATCAACCAGAAGCAGTGAAATGGTATCGCAAGGCTGCTGAACAAGATATCCCTGAGGCGCAGTATGCTTTGGGGGTCTGTTATGAGAATGGACTAGGGGTAACAGTAAATGAGAACACTGCGTTTATCTGGTATAAGAAGGCGGCTGAACAAGGAGACGCAGACGCACAGTATAAGTTGGGGGAATGCTATATTGCTGGAACCGGTGTGAGTGAAAACCAGACAGAAGCAGTAAAATGGATTCGTAAAGCCGCTGAACAAGATTATGCAGAGGCTCAGGCAGCCCTTGGTTTCTGCTATGAAAATGGAATAGGTGTAACAGAAAATGAATCTGCTGCTTTCAGCTGGTATAAGAAGGCGGCTGAGCAGGGACTTGCAGAAGCACAGAACAAGTTAGGTGAATGCTATATTACTGGGACCGGTGTGAGCGAGAATCAACCAGAAGCAGTGAAATGGTATCGCAAGGCTGCTGAACAAGATTATGCAGAGGCTCAGGCAGCCATTGGTTTCTGCTATGAAAATGGAATAGGTGTAACAGAAAACGAGTACACCGCATTTAGTTGGTTTAAGAAAGCCGCTGATCAGGGCCTTGCAGAGGCCCAGTGTGCATTGGGAGATTGCTATCTCAGCGGAACTGGGGTATCCGAAAACAAAACGGAAGCGGTCAAATGGTACCGCAAAGCTGCTGAACAAGAACTTGCTGAGGCACAAGGGGCTCTTGGTGGTTGTTATGCGGGGGGATTGGGAGTTGAAAAAGACGCGGCAGAATCCTTTAAATGATATAGTAAATCAGCTGAACAGGGGCTCCCGATTGCACAACTAACTCTTGGTCTCTATTACGAAAAAGGTATTGGAACAAGAAAAAATGTGACCGAAGCAGGCAAATGGTATCGTAGGGCTGCAGAACAAGGAGTTGAAGAGGCTAAACAAGCGCTTGAGAGTCTTGGCTATTGATTCTATTCGTGTTCGGTCACGCCACGAGCTTTATTCTCATGCGGGGGTACAGAAAGACTTTTCGTCCAGCTCGTGTCCAAGCCATGCAGCTACCCCCGCCAGCAAATAGAAGTGAGCTTGCATTGGTTTTTTCCAAGCCGTCTGGGTAAGTTGTCGGAGCAGCGGCACGAAAAGTCTGCAACACTGAAGAAAAACCTTAACAGCTGCTCCCCTCAAAATGAACTTTACAAAGTCTTTACAAAATCACCTTGCGAACAGTCCAAAAACAAGGAAAAACGAGACAAAAAGACGGAAACGAAACAATGAAGAGAAATCAAACTCAAACACTTGATAATCAGAGCGTAAAAAATGGTGGATCCTGCCGGGTTCGAACCAGCGACCAAAGGTTTATGAGACCTCCGCTCTAACCACTGAGCTAAGGATCCACAAAAAGCGGCAAAAACGCCGTTTCCCGCGTGCTGAACTCCTTTCCCGTCCTCGGCCGCTTGCGGTTCATCTCACCGCGGGGTAACCGGCTTCCCGGCAAATCGCCCCGAAACGCCGAACAACCCGGCTCGCAACCCGCCTCTTCCGACGGTCATCCGCCGCAATTTTTCAGGGCGGAGAAACCTGTCCTGCCGGGGGAAAGGGAAAAGAAATCCGACACAGGAATCACAATATTGATAATATACCATTTCCCTTTCAAAAAATCAAGCAGGGGAACTCGCTCAAAACGGTTTTTTATCGAAAACGCACGACAAGCCCGCAAAAAAGCTGGCGCGGGCATCACGCGGAAAACGAAATTCTTTATGCCGGCAGCCACGTCAGGTACGCCCGCGGCTTGAACGGGCGTATCGGGGACCGTCGCGTGCGTATTCCCGGGCGGACCGGGGCAACAGCCGCCGACGGCCGATGCCGCGGCATCAAGTGTCCGGGCTGTCCGGGATGCGTTCCAGTTCGAAACGGTGTTGCGGCCTCAACAACCTTGGGAAACTGTCCATAGTGCTTGCGGGGATGCGTTCCAGTTCGAAGCGGTGTTGCGGCAGCCATCCCGCCCGCCCCGCGTTCAGACCCCGTTTTCGCATACGGCCTTTCGCAAAGAATGCGTCGGCACGTGTTGTCTTTTCGTAAAGATTTCGGAAAAAACGAGGACAACGGCGTTTTTTCCGGCGTTTTCCGCGTTTTCGACTTGCATTTTCCATAATTGCGGCTATATTAATATCTCATTCAAACGGTCAATCCCGTTTTCATCCTGCCCGTTGGTGTAATGGTAGCACAAGTGATTCTGGTTCATTTAGTCTAGGTTCGAGTCCTGGACGGGCAGCCACTCCTACTGCTTTACAAAAGCGGACGCGTTTCCGATGCGTCCGCTTTTTTCGTCCTGTTTTCCAAACTCATCCGTTTCCGCAGCGGGGTAGAAGCAAATACTGCCGGATCCTCATGGAGGTCCGGCGGAGGAAACAAGAAGAATATGGAGCGCGGGAATCAGAGTTTTTCCGCGGCGGCCTTCAGCGCGGCGAGACGTGCGGCGTCTTTCGCCAGGTCGTCGGCAGCAGCGGCGCAGACGGATTCATCCAGTACGACTTCCCAGCCGAGGAACTCCGCGATGCAGTGGAACTGGTCGGAGATGAGCTTGTACTCGGGATTGCTGAGGGAATCGGCCCCGCAGGCCACGATGCCGATTTTCTTCTTTGTCCGCAGCGTGGGCGATTTCCCGTCGGAAGCGTCGTCGCGGGAGTAGAACTTGTCGACGACATCCTTCAGCTGGGCGGAGATGCCCCACCAGTAAACGGGCGACCCGAAGATCACAAGGTCGGCGGCGGTCACCTTCTCAATGATTTTGACGGTGTCGTCGACCTGGATGCAGTTGCCGCCGTTGCGCTTGCAGGCATCGCAGTTGCGGCAGGGGCGGAACGTAAAGTCATAGACGTTCAGGGACTCGACCGTGTGGCGCGGGCTGAGGCCGTCTTCGATCGCGCGCAGGGCATGGGAGGTGTTGCCGTTCCTGCGGGGGCTTCCGTTCAGGATAAGGACGTTCATTTGGGGTTCTCCTGGGTGATGATTGATGCAGTGAAAGAGCGATGGCTTGAATTCAGGTTGTCCGATACGCCGGGCCCGTCATGAGGGCGCGTTCAGCGTTTTTCTTCGGCCTGGCCGACATCGGATTTCGGTTTTTTCTTGCCCTGGATCAGGGCAGTCGGGTCGCTGTCGATGTAAAGGATGAGTTCGATGAGGGCATCGACGCCGTTGTTGACATTGAGGAGGGTTTCGTCGAGGGTCTTGCCTGTGCGAATGGCCGTGGAGAGGAAGGAGCGGAGATTTTCACTGATCTGAGCGAACTCGATGGATTTGATCTCCTCCTCGACGGATTTCGTGAGGGATTCGACGGCGGTCACGGCGGCGTCGACGTTCTTCGTAATGTCGTCGATCTTTTCGTGGAGCTCGGGCCCGGTGAGCTTTTCGAGGTTTTCGATGCTCCTGCGCGCCTCGTTGACCATGGTGTTCACGTTGTCGATCGTCTCGTCGAATTTCGGGGAATTGACGCGCTCGTTGATGGAGTCCAGCACGGCGTTCGTGCGGTCGCTGATGCCCTTGTAGTCGATGCTTTCGAGCTTGGCAAGGATGGTGGTGACGCTTCCGCGGAGGTCGCTGATGAGGGACGGCTGGCTGGGAACATAGGGATATTCGAGGCCGAATTCCGTGACGTCAAAAGTCGACGGCGCGGCATCCTTGTCGGGCTGGAGTTCGATGTACTTGGAGCCGGTGATGCCCTCGAGCTCCATGCGGCAGCGGAGACCGTTCTCCACCACCCTGTTGATGTTATTGTTGAACTCCTCGACGGTGATCGTGACGGGGGCATGGCCGGGCTGCTGAATTTTGAACTTGGAGATGTTGATCTCCATGTCGATGCGGATGACGTTGTCGCCGGGATAGATCATGATCTCGCGGACGCTGCCGATGGGCACGCCCTGGTATTTCACGGAGGAGCCGACGGAAAGCCCCTGCACGGATTCCGAGACGAGCGTGGAGATGTACGCCTTTTCCTTGAAGCGGTCCATGGTGCCGAGAATGAACAGGGCGGCGAAGAAGATGACCGCGGCAAAGATGATGAACAGTCCGAGTTTGAATTTACTGTTGTCGTTCATGATACGGGATTCCTTCCTGGAAAAGACATGGAAACGGCCGGGTTGTCAGGCATGGTCCGGCTCCGTGCTGTTGCTTTTGTATGTGCCGCCGCGCGAAAGGAACGTGCGGACGTATTCGTCGGCGCTGTGGTCGCGGAGATACGCGGGCGCCCCGTCATCCACGACGCCCTTCTTTTCCGCGGAAAGCATGATCACGCGGTCGGAGACGCGGAAGATGCTGGGAAGCTCGTGCGTGACCATCATGATCGTGGCGTGCGTCTTCTCGCGGATCTCCAGGATCACATTGTCGAGCATGTCGGAGGTCAGCGGATCGAGCCCGGCGGAAGGTTCGTCGAAGAAAAGGAGTTTCGGATCGAGTGCAAGGGCGCGCGCGAAGGCGGCGCGTTTGATCATGCCGCCGGAAAGGTCCGAGGGCATGTAGTGTTCGAACCCGTTCAGGTGGACGAGCGCAAGTTTTTCCGAGACGCGTTTCCTGATCTCGTCGCGCTTCCAGTTCGTGAGCTCCTCCATGGGGAGTGCGATGTTTTCGGCGAGGTTCAGGGACCGGAAGAGCGCGCCGCCCTGGTATGCCACGCCGAATTCGGACATGATGGAACGCTTCTCCTGTTCGTCTGCGTTCACGATGCTGCGTCCGTTGATGAGGATGTCGCCGCGGATCGGCCTGTGAAGGCCGATGATGTGCTTGAGCAGGGTGCTTTTGCCGCAGCCGGAGCCGCCGAGGATGGTCACGATCTGGCCGGGTTCGATGCGGAAATTCAGGTTTTCGAGCACGACGCGCGCCCCATAGCCGATGGCGAGATCGCGGACCTCGATGGCGGGCACGGCGCTTTCGGGAGCGGGCACGGGACTGATTACATTGTCCGTCATGGTTCAGCCCTGCAATCCGTAGAACATGGTGAAAAGTTTCGCGAGGAAGGCGTCCGCCAGCACGATGAAGAGGATGCTGGTCACGACCGCCGAGGTCGTGGAACGCCCGACCGCGATGGCGTCGCTGCCCGTGCGGAACCCGCGCCAGCAGCCGGTCGCCGTGATAATGTAGGCGAAGACGATGCTCTTCAGGATGCCCTCGACGAAATACTTGACCGCGACACCCTGCCGGGTCAGACGCAGGAAGACGTCCAGCGGCATCCCGAGCTCGGATTTCAGCACCATGTAGCCGCCGGCGCAGCCGACGAAATCGCCCACGGCGGTCAGCAGCGGCAGCATAAGCAGCATCGCCCACATCTTCGGAACCACCAGGAACCGCGCGGGACGGATGCCCATGGTGCGGAGGGCGTCGAGCTCCTCCGAAATCTTCATGGTGCCGATCTCGGCGGCGAACGCGGAGCCGCTGCGGCCGGTCGCGACGATGGCGACCATCAGCGGGCCGAGCTCGCGCAGGATGGTGCAGCCGATGACCATGGGCAGGAAATTGTCCGCGCCGTATTTGTGCGACTGCACTTCGGCCTGGTACGCCAGCACCACGCCCATCAGCGCGCTGATCATGATCGTGATCGGCAGGCCGTCCGGGCCGCAGGTGTTCATGTAGAACAGGAAATCCTTCCAGCGGAGGCGTTTCGGGTGGCGGATGCCTTCCCACAGGGCGGCGGTGATGTCGCCCAGAAACGAAACCATGGACACGGCTTCGTCTTTGAGATGGAAAGCCATGTCTCCGAATTGACTGATCCTGTCCGTTGCACGCGTCTTCATAGTCAGGTGTTATCCGGTTGGCCGAAGCCGGGGCGCGCATCGTTCTCCCGCACGCCCGGCGTCAGGGCACATACGCCGGGGAAAGAGGCTCTGTTCAAACGACGGAATCCCCGTTCCCATCGTCCTGTTTCTCCTCGTTTCCGGCCGCGGCCGGAGCGGAATAAGGAACCCCGTTGGCATCCAGCCAGAGGACCTTGCGGGCGCATTCGCCGCGGTCGTTGGTGCCGACTTCGAATTCGACCTTGTCGTTGATGGACAGTTCGTCGAACTCGCAGTTTTCGAGGTCCTCCCACAGGAAGAAGAAATCGTGGTCGCCCCTATCCGGCGTGATGAAACCGTATCCGCTTTTCAGCTGAACCACGGTACCGCAGCGGCGTTCCGGGGGCAGCGTCTCGTCGTAGTCGTCCTCCTCCTCGTAGCCGTCGTCCGGCTCGGGAGCTCCGTCGGAGAAGGAATAACTGGAGCCGCCGCCGGAGACGAACAGCGCGTCGATCTTGTCCTGCGGGTAAAGCTGCTTGTTGATGATGTCCTGCATCCAGATGCCGTAGGTGGCCTCGGCCATCAGGCGTCCGGAGGTCATGGTCTGGCGGTGGCCGCCGTTGTCGTCGTCGTAGGAATACTCCCAGCCGATCACCATAACGCGCGCGCCAAGGGCGTTGAGCTTGCGGACAAGCGGGACATAGTCGCCGTCGCAGGCGACCAGGACTACGACGTCGAACCCGGTGTTGATCATCTGTTCGTAGGCCTCAAGGGCCAGCGAGATATTCGCGCCCTTTTCGGATCCGTGGCTGACGGGGAGGAAATGCGCCACGACGCCTTCCCGCGTCAGGACGTCGTCGAAATTGCGTTCGGAAAATAACAAATGACGGAGGTTCGCTTCCGCCGCGGTCAGACGGCCCCGGAAATAGTGGCTGTCGACGATGCGGCAGAGGTTTTCGCTTACATGCTCGCGTTCCGCCACCATGGTGCGGATGAGGCTGTGAAGGCCCGGGACGCTGATACGGCTTTTGCGCGGATGTCCGTGGTAATAGTAGTTGCTGACATGATAGAAATAATTTCCATCGTAGAAGACGCCGATCCGGATCAGCTTGGAGTCGTTTTTCGCGTCCATGACAGGCAAGTCCTTTCCTGGTTTTGTTCTGTTCAGTTGATGATGGATGATACTGAAATCGTTTCACACCCGAAACATTTCAATCCTTCAGAAAACTCCTGCTCATTCGGCCCGGACGGATTCATCGGCGGACGGGCAGACAGACCGATACGGGAAGATCCGAGCGCGGCAGACCGCGTCGCCACAGAAAAACTTTCCAATCGGAATATGCCCGCACGCGGAAAGACGCCGGAGCCGATCAATAGAAGTTTCCCTTAACATAGCACGTTTTTTCCGAAAATCCAGTGTTTTTCCGAAAAAAGTCGAAACAATTAGATTCTTACCGCTTTTGTTCCTTTCTTTCAAGTCATTCTGTTCTATTCGATAACATCGTTTCTATGTTGTTGTTTTTTAAGCGCCAACAGCCGTTGAAAAATGACTATTGACTTCTACCATCTGCCGGATGCGCCGCCACCGCCGAATCCGCCGCCGCCCCCGCCGCTCCGGCTGCTGCCGCCTCCCCCGCTTCCGCCGCCGCTGCCGCCGCCCTTGAGGGCCGCGATCAGGGACTCCAGGATCAGCCTGCCGATGCAGATCATGACGACAAGGCCGACGGATTTTTTGACATCGGGATGGATCATGATGCGCGCGAAAACCGTCCCGAATATCTCAATCAGGATACAGATAAGCACGAACATGGCCATGATTTCGTCCGGCCCTTTCGGAAGATCGGCACGGGGTTCTTCCCCGATGTCTTCGTCGTCCAGTGTTTCCCCGGGCGCTTCCGGCCCGTTCTCGTGCAGGACGAGCGCCGAAACGCTGTCGACCACGAAGGAAATCGCCCGGGCGTATTGTTCGTTCCGCATGAACGGAATTATGTCGCGAAGGATGTCGCCGGCCCGGGCGTCGTTGATGACGCCTTCCAGCCCGTAGCCGATTTCGAGGCGGCTTTCCCGGTCTTCCATGGCCAGGAGCAGCAGGACGCCGTTGTCTTCGCCCCGCCGGCCGATCTTCCATTTTTCGGCCACGGCGAGCGAAAACTCCTCGATCGCGTCGCCGTGAAGAGACCGGATCAGGAGGACGGCCATCTGGCCGTGGGATGCGGCCTCGTATTCGTCGATCCGCGCGGTAAGCGCGTCGACCTCGTTTTGCGTCAGGACGCCGATGTCGTCGACCACGCGGCGCGTGCCGAGTTCCGGGATGCGCGCATCGGTGGATTTGAAGCAGTCCGGATCGAAGACGTTCAGCCCCATGCTGCCCAGGAAAAACAGCAGAAGGCTAATGAGAAAGATGAAAAAGCACAGGTTCCCCAGCTGGTTCGGAAACACCGATTCCCAGAAACCGAATCGTCTGCCGTGGCTTTTTTTCATTCCTGGTCCTGCGCCGGGCGGCCGCCCGCTTCTTCCTGCCTGTTGAAGAAAAACCCGGGCGGACAAGGGAATGTCCGTCCGGGAGAAATGAACTCGGATCAGAATTCGACTTTCGGCGCATCGGCCACCGCGTCGTGCCCCTTCGGAGGCTCGAAGTATTCGCGGGCAGTCAGGCCGAGGCTGCCGGCGAGGAAGGAGCCGGGAATCTGGCGGATGCTCGTGTTGTAACGCTTGACGGCGTCGTTGTATCTCGTGCGGGCGACGGTAATGCGGTTCTCGGTTCCGGCAAGTTCATCCTGCAAACGGATGAAGTTCTCGTTCGCCTTCAGTTCGGGATAATTCTCGGCGATGGCGAGCAGGCGGGAGAGACCGGACGAAAGGACCGCGTCCGCTTCGGCTTTCTCATTCGGGGTCTGGGCTCCGGCAAGCTTGCTCCGGGCTTCCGCGATGCCGGAGAAAACGTCTTCCTCGTGTGCTGCGTAGCCCTTCACCGTGGAAACCAGGTTCGGGATCAGGTCGTTGCGGCGCTGAAGCTGCGCATCGGTGTCCGCCCAGGCTTTGCTCGCTTCTTCATCCTTTGCGATCAGACTGTTGCACGTAACACCCAGCCAGCCACCGAGGAGAAGAACGATGACAACCAGAACGATGATGATTCCCGTGGCTTGTTTCATGATATTTGTCCTTTCCTGAGTCAAAAAACAGTTTGTATAAATAGAATGGCTTCCGCACGGTCCGTCCGCGCGAAAGGCGAGGTTCCGGGGACGAAACCGCTCCCGTGGAGGATGCGGTTCATATAAAATACAGTCTTTTCTAGGGAAAAGCAAGCCCGTTCGGGAAAAAAGGCGGAAAAACCCATGAAAAAGCGAAGGCTGACCATCTTCGGCGAAGCGGTCGCGGCCGGGCGGAAACGTCTTACGTTTCATCGCCTCCGCGATGAGCGCGGCGTCCGTCGTCCGGCTGCCCTTTCCGGAGCGGGTGACGGGCGGACCCGGATGCCGGGGCGGAAAGCGCGAGCAACGCCTCCGCCGGGGTGAGTTTGCGCCACTGGCCCATCGGGAGGCCGCCGAGACGGAGGCCGCCGACGGCGATGCGTTTGAGCCTGCGCGTGCGGTTGTCCAGGGATTCGAGCATCCGGCGGATTTCGCGGTTTTTGCCCTCGCCGAGGATAAAGATGTAGCGGCCGGGCGCTTCGGCGCGGATGGCGAGCGCGCGGAGCGTTTCGCCGTCGTTCTGTACGCCCGTGGTGGTCAGGAGCCGGATGTCGGCGGGGGTGAGCGGCCGGTCGGTGGTCACCTGGTAGGTCTTGCGCGTGCCGTGGCGCGGGTGCGTGAGCTTTTCGATCCAGGCGCCGTCGTTGGAGAAGAGAATCAGCCCCTCGCTGTTCTTGTCGAGGCGGCCGGCGGAAACGAGGCGGACGCCGGGGATACGGATCAGGTCCAGCGCCTTTTTCGGGGCGTGCGGGTCGTCGGAGGTGCAAACATAGCCGCGCGGCTTATGCAGCATGACATAGACATATGATTCGACGGGTTCGATCAGCCTGCCGTCCAGCTCCACGCGATCGTCCGGGCCAATGCGGACGGAGGGGGCGGTGCAGACTTCGCCGTTGACGGAGATATGTCCGGTCTTGATGAGCTCGGCGGAACGGCGTCTGGAAGCGGCTCCGGAATTCGCCAGGAACTTCGTGAGGTTGGGATCGGAATCCATCGAAGCGCGCCGGGATCAGGCGCCGGCGCCGTTTTTCTCGGCTTCGACGGCGGCCAGATGCCGTTTGGCAAGCTGGATGATCTCCATGAGCTTCTGGCTCTGGACGTCCGGAGGGAGGCTGTCGAACGCGTCCAGCAGGATCTTCTGGTCGGCGGTCATTTCGATCTCGTACTTGACTTTGTCTCCGTCCTTCGGCAGATAGGCGGTGAGGAGCGGCTGGAGCTTCAGCCAGGTATCCTTCTGCATGACCTCGGTCTCGCGGCGCATGTATTTGGAAAGGGTGTTCGCACTGACGTTGACGCGGCTCGCGAAATCGGCGACGGAATCATAGCCGTCCGCGATGCATGCGTGCAGAGCTTTGACGATGTCTTCAGTGATCTTCATGTCGTTGCCCCCTGTTCGTTTTCAGGGATTGTTTTGCTTGGTCCAGGCGGACAGCGCGTTGCGGAATTCGCGCATGGTGCCGTATTTCTCTTTGAGGTCCTCCAGCGATTTCTCGTCGGCGTTCTCGATCGCATGTTTGAAATAGCTGTCGATGACGTAGGCGGTAACCGCCTTGGCGTTGTCGTCGTCCGCGGCGATCGTCTTCGCCCCGGCGAAATCACCGTAGAGAAGCAGATAGAAATACAGCGCATCGGAATGTCCGGCTTCGCCGGCGCCTTTTTTGAGGAGGACGAGGCGCTGTTTCAGGGGCAGGTCATCGAAATCGAACTGGAACAGTTTGCCGTCGACCATGGCGGCCTTCACGATGCCGTTGTTGATGGATTTCACGAGGCAGATGCCGGACGGACCGTAGCCGATCTGGGTCTCGGCGAGGATGGTGTTGCCGTTGTAGGTGTTCTCGCGGATGGCCTTCGCGCCGGCGATGTTGTCGAGCACGGTCCTGGCCCAGTCGCGGTACGGACGCGCGACCTCGGCGACGGCCTCGTCGGAATCCTGCGCGTTGCGGTCGAGGGTCTGGAACCAGTCGGCGTAATCCTTTTCCGCCCGGTCCAGATGCTCATGACGGGTCTGATCGATCATGCGTCCGGCGAAATATTCCTTTTCGCGGGCGAGACGCTCGGCGAGCTCCATGGCCGTGCGGGCGCTCTGTTCCCTGCGGAGCTGGTCGGCCTGCTGCGCGTACTCCTCGGCCCGGCGTCTGTCCGCGGCGGCCTGTTCGGCGCGCTGGCGCGGCGCGGCGGCGGCCTCGGCGTCGTCCTTGCGCTGGGCGATGAGCTTGCGGAGTTTGCGGGCCTCCAGATCGCGCGCGGAGGCCATCATGCTTTCGTCGACCTCCTGGAAGACCGCGCGGAACGTCATCAGCGCCTGTTCCTCCTTGGGTTTCCCGGGCTGGTAATTCTTGGAGATGAAGAATTCGCACTTGTCCAGCAGACCGCGTTTGTCCGAGGGATTCGTGCGGGAGAACGCGACGATCTCGTCGACGGCGAGCGTCATCGCGGTATCGCGCTGAAGTTCGCGTTCGACGGCTTCGGCGGCTTCCCTGCGGGCGCGTTCCTCGCGGGCCTTGGCATTGTTGAAATAGAACAGGATGCCCGCGGCAATCAGCGAAATGACCAGCACGATGGCGGCGATCAGGATCATGTTCTGCGTCTTGCGCGCTTCGTCCTGCTGGCGTTTCTTCAGGTTGTAGATGTTGCGGGCGCGGTCGTTCTGGCGGTCGCCGGATCCGTCGAGGACGGTCCCGCCGCCGGCCGGACGCGCGACGCGCGGTGCGTTTTTCGAGCCGCCGACCAGGACCTCGGAATCGGTGGAAGGCCCCGCGAGCTTGCCGCGGCGTGCGTTGCGGAGGTCGTCGATGAGCTCGGAGGCGTCCTGGTAGCGCATGGACGGGTTTTTCGCCATCATCTTCATGATGATGCGGGAGACGCTTTCAGGGATGTCCTTGTTCACGGAGCGAGGCGGGATCAGCGGCTCGGTGAGGTGCTTCTTCGCGATCTCGGCGGCGGTGGCGCCGTCGAACGCGAGGCGGCCGGTCACGAACTGGTAGAAGGTGGCGCCGAGGCTGTAGATGTCGCTGCGCGCGTCCATCGGGGCTCCTGTGAGGGCCTCGGGGCTGATGTACTGCGGCGTTCCCATGACCTCGTCGTCGTCGGAGTCGCTGATGTCGCCGGTGACGCGGGCTAGACCGAGGGCGGCCAGCTTGGCGGGTGCGGTGGAGGTGTGCTTGATTTTGTCGGGCTTGATGTCGCAGTGGATGAGTTTCTGCTCGATCCAGGCGTAATTCAGGGCTTCGGCGATCTGCTGGATGATGTTCAGCGCCTGGTCGACGGGGATCACGCCCTCGCGTTCCAGCACGTCCTTCATGGTCTCGCCGTCGATGTTCTCCATGGCGAAATACAGCAGCCCGTCGTCCTCGCCCACGGCGTACGCCTGGACGATGTGCGGATGGTTCAGCTTGGCGGCGGCGCGCGCCTCCTTGATGAAGAGCGCCACGAATTCGGCGTTGTTCGCGTAGGATTCGGCGAGGATCTTCAGCGCGGCGGGCCGGTCGAGCGTGATCTGGTGGGACAGATACACCGTGCCCATGCCGCCCTGGCCGATGGCGCGCCGTATGATGAAGTCGGCGATCACGGAGCCGCGGGAAAGACGCGTCGGGGGCACCTGCACCACGCTGCCGCAGTGGCCGCACTGCACCATGATGCCGGCGTCGATGTCGTCGACGGCCACGATTCTGCCGCAGGATGAACATTGGAAACGCATATGGAACTATTCTCCTGAGATGGGGACTTACTGCACGGGATCGAGGAATTTGGTCTTGCAGGTCAGCCAGTTGATGTTCAGCGGGAGCTTCGGCGTCTTGGTCTTGTTCGCGTCGTACCGGTTTGCCTCCACGAACCGCACCACCATGTTTTTGTTGCCCGTCCCGGCCAGCTGCCCGTTCGGCTTGAAGATGACGGCCGGGGCCGTGCCGCTGGTCAGGCCGCTGTTGGTCAGGTTGGAGACCCTCGGGGCGGCGGACGAACCGGAGCTGCCCGTCGTGCCGTCTGCGGTCATCCCGAGGTCGTTGTTCGTGGCGGGGATCATGGTGTTTTCGGGCAGGAGCACGAACGCGGTGCCGGGAACCCAGCGCCGCCAGGCGTACGTGGTGTTGTCCGGGTCCTCGGTGTTATGATAGACTTCCGCCATGCGGAAACTCTTGTATCCGTTTCCGTCCTTCACGAAGACAAGCGCGGTAAAGACCTTGGCGGACACGGCGTGCGCGCGGGCCTCCATGACCGCGCCGTTCAGCTGGTTCGCGGCGAGCGTGGTCTTGCGTCCGGCGAAAAGCGAACTGTAGGCGGGAATCGCGACCGCGGCGAGGAGGATCATCACTCCCATGACCGCGATCAGTTCGACAAGCGTGAATGGCCTGGCTGTTTTCTGTCTCATGTCGTGCCTCCCGGTGGGATAGGGTTATTTCTTTTTGGAAGCGGCCGCTTTCTTCGTTTCTTCCTCGAGGGCCTTTCTCGCGGCCTCCTCCTGCTCCAGGATCTGTTTCTTGCGCAGGGCGATGTATTCGGCTTTGCGTCTGGCCTTGTTGGCCTCGGTGATCTTCTTGAGCTGTTCGGCGCTGAGGCGGTCCGGGGACTTCCTGACGAAAGCCTTCAGCTCGTCGTACTTTTCGGCGTAGGCTTTCGTGGCCTGGGTGTACATCGTGGCGTTCTTCAGACGGATGGCGTTGTCCATCATCTTCGCCGGCTCGTTCAGCTCCAGGGCCTTGTTGTAGAGGTTCTTGAACCATGTGTCGCTGGCCTCGGTCACCTCCTGGATGTCCGAATCCTTCACATAGCCGTAGAGGTTGGCCATGGCGGACTTCAGCTGGCGCGTCCCGATGCGCTTGTACTTGTCCGGGTTCTTCGCGAACACCTCGTAGGAATTCGGCATGTCGGAGTCGCCGAACGCCGCGATGTATTCCTTCAACAGGTCGGACGCCTCCTTTTTGGTGTAAGGGGGTTCCAGGACCTTGTCCGGGACATAGATGTCGCTGTCCTTGATGGACGCTGCGGTCCGGGCGGCGGGCTTCTGCTGCGCGAACGAGCAGAACGGCGCGATCACAGCGGCCGCGAGGGCGGCCAGCAGGATCTGTGTTTTGAAAAAGTGATTATTCCGCATATTCTTTCCTCGTAACTTTCCAGGCGCCTTTGTTTTCGTTTGCCGACTCGTCCCATTCCAGGCGGACGATGATCTTCGCCTCGCCCGTGATCTGGTCATAGAAGTTGTCGTATTGTTTGAGATCGACGGTGCGTTTTTCATAGGTCGAACGGATCGTCGAGACGGTCACGCTTGTGGGGTTGGTCTTCTTGCTCGAGTTGTCATAAGCCTGGAACCCGGAGTCGCGCCAGACGTCGACGTCCTTCTCGGGAAGGACGCGCTCCAGCGAAGCGCCGCCGACGTCCTTGATGGTCTGCGCCAGGACCAGGATCGTGGCGCGCTTGAGCGGCTGCCTGTTCCATTTCAGCAGGTTGATCACGCGGCAGAGGACCTCCTCGGCCTCGGCGTCCGGGACGTTCCGCTTGATGATCCGGTCCATCTGGGAGCCGGTGGCGGGATACGAGGTCGGGAAGACGGCGGTGCGGCGCGGCAGGTTGCCCTGGGAGATCGCATAGGTCACGGCCTCGGAAAGGTCGCTGGCGAAGGCGTCCGCGTCCGAATTCTCGGAGTCGACGGAATCGCCGTTGATGACGGAAACCTTTCCGCTGTCGCCGCTCTTGTTCATGTTCTCGTAGGTCTGATAGATCGGGAAGCTAGTGAAGAGGGACTTGAACGCGAACGGGGCGCTGCCGCCGCCGAACGTGGCCACGCAGTTCAGGTTGATCATGCCGATGACCCAGTCCTTGGTCCCGTCGGTGCTGGACGCGAGCGCGACCTGGTCCAGCAGATGGCCGTCGCCGTACTGGTAGGCTTCCATGCGCGTGCCGTCCTTGGAGGCGCATTTCAGGTTGAGCGTCTGCCACGGAGCGCCGCGGTGGATCGCGCCGAGCTCCCACAGGGATTCCATCTGGCCGTGCCGGATGTACGCCGTGGAGATCTTGTTGTTCTCGGGATCCTCGCCCGGGTCGAAATTCGCCGGGTCGCTCTTATTGTAGTTCACGGTGCTGTTGAATGCGCCGAGCGTGGCGTTCGTGTCGTCCGCCTCCGTGAACAGCGGATTGCTCCACTGGTTGCGGGCCAGGTTGAACCGCGGGTCGTTGACCTGCGTGTCGAAATAGACGTGCTTTCCGAAATCGCCGGCTCCGGCGACCTGCGTCTCTTCGACGAACGTGCGTCCGGCTTGAAGCTGGGACGGCATCAGGGCGAGGTCGGCGTTTCCGTAGTTGTCCTGCAGGATGATGCGGTCGAGGCTGAGCTTGATGTTGCGGACCCGGATGTACTGGTAGAAATCGCCCGCGTGGCCCACCGGAGTGGTGTAGCCGTCGCGTTTCGGCGTGGTCACACTGCCGACCGAGCCGTTGTCGAGCATATACGTATAGACTGTATAATTGCCCGAATTGACGACGGTGGGAGCGCCCAGGACGGGGTTGCCGGCGTCGAACCGGATGGTCTGCGGGACCCAGAATTCGGCGCCGTCGCCGTTGGGGTCGCAGTATTCGTAGCTGATCTCGCCGACCGGAATGGGATTGCGGACGGAAAGCGGATTGCTGTAGAGGTTCACGGTCTCGATATTGAGCGTGATCTCGTGGGAATAGGTGCAGTCGGTATACCAGAGGCGGAATTTCCTGGACGCGGGATTGCTGGGATCCTCAAGATACATTTCCTTCATGGGGAATCCGAGCTGGCCGCCGACCACGACGTCCGCATGGGCCTCGTTGATGTACGGCGTGCGCTTGTTGCCGGTGTAGGTCGGCTCGCCGCCGTACCAGTCCGCGTCGCTCAGGGCCTGCCGGGATTCCGAGGCATTGTAGTTGATGAGGTTGGCGACGGTCTGGTTCACGTTGACCTGGCTGGCGTTGGCGTTGCCGAACCACGGGATCGCACTCTTCAGCGCGCCGACGTCGATGGAGTTCCAGTCGTTGCGGATGAGCGGGAAGCGGAAGGATTCGCCACTGGCGAGATCGTGCTTCGTAAGGTCGCCGATGGCGGCTCCGTCGGGACGGTATTTGTTGTATTCGATCTGCCCGGAGGGATCGAAATACTGGTCGGCCATCATCTTGAGCTGTTTGTCGACGGCGGGACCGCCGGCGGGCGTGCTTCCCGAGCCCGCGAGGTCGTTCACGAAGAGTTCGATGTCGGTCCAGTTGTCGGAGAGCGCGGAATACTTGTTCCTGATGTCCGACGGATTGATGATCGCGTCATAATCCCAGTGGTTGCGGGTGCTCTTGAAGATGAACTGGGGCTCGCAGGTCCAGCGGCCGAGGCGCTTGCGGAAGATGTCGTCGCTGAAATCGGAGTAGTATTTGGTTCCGCTTCTTCCGATGGCGTTCGGGTTCAGCTGGTCGTTCTGTCCGATGGCGATGTAGGCGTAGCGGCCGAAGATGCGTTCGGTCGTGCTGGAATCGCCGTAGCCGTTTTTGGTGGTGACGTATTCCCAGGAGGGGCAGCGGGAATCGGCGAGGTCGTAGTACGCGGCGTTCCGGAAGCGGAGCGGACCGTTGTTGAATTCGAAGAGGCCGGGCTTCTCCAGTTTCCAGATCCAGTCGGAGGAATACTCGCTCGAGTTGGTGTTCTTCGGCTTGCTCGTATTGTAGTGCGAGCAGACGTAGGAGGCGTTTTCGGACTGCATCAGGGCCAGGACGGCACGGTTGACGACGCCGTCGGCGAGGATTCTCGCCGCGGAGGTGTCGACGTAGGCGTTGGCCACTTTGCGCGCCGTCGAGGCGCTCGAGGAGAAGATCATGGCGGTGATCAGCGCCATGGAGAGGATGCAGAGCGTGAAAAGGAGGGCGATGCCGTGTTCGCGGCGGGCGCGGGCGGCACGCTTCAGCATTCGCGTCATCAGTGTCTTTTTATGCGGTATCATGATGCACTTGCTCCTTCCCGGTCAGAGTTTCGGTTTCGGCTGGCCGCGGTCGATGACGACCATGCGGCGGAACTCGCGCTTGTTCGCGTTTTTGAGGATGGCTTCCTTCGCGGAGGGGTTTGCCTTCATGCGGCGCACGGCTTTGCCGTCGAGCAGCTCCATGCGGATCACGACGAGCGCGGGGAGAATTTTCGGCCCGTCGCCGAAGTACGCCTTGACGCTGAAATCGGTCACGCCATCGACGAGCTCGGTGTCGTTGCCGCAGCTCGCCTTGGAAATGTCGAACGTATCGCCCGCGCCATCATAGGAATAGACGAGGGAGTATTTCGATTTTTCCCACTTGTACTGCACACCCACGATATTGGTCTTGGCGGTCGTGTTCAGCTTTTCCGGGCGGATCGTGGAAACCTTGAAATAACTGTCCTCGCTGTACTGGAACGGCGTGAGGTCGTCGTCCGTCTGCGAATAATACACGCATGTGAGGTCGTTCGCCATCATGTCCATGGCGATGCGGGCGCGTTCGAACATCTCGGTGCGCTCGATGCCGGAGCTCAGGACGGTTTCGGTGGAGGAATAGAACTGCATGAGCCCGAGGAGGAACACGGAAAGGACGCTCATCGCGATCAGGACTTCAACGAGAGTGAAAGGCTTTTTCATCGGAAATCCTCCTTATTTCTCTTCCTTGTAGAACGTGGGGTCGAGGTACTCGCGCACGAAAATGCGCGACTGGCGCGGGTAGGTCGCGCTGGTTCCCGAACCTTTCGAATAGGGCTTCGTCATCGGCCAGGTGATTTCGATGAAAACGCGCACGTAGGGCTGACCGGATTTTCCGGAGCCCGTCGGGTATTTGAGGTTGCTCATCGCGAACGGCGTCCCAACCTTGCCCGTTTTCGAATTGAGCGTGGTCAGTTTCAGGTTGCCGATCGTTTCCTTCCAGCAGATGACCTCCGCGGCGAAATCGGCGGGCTCGTTCGGGGGGCCGAAAAGGAACGCAAAATGGCCGTTCTGAAGGCCGGTGGCGGGCTCGATCCTGTAGGATTCCGAATCCATCTTCATTTTGGCGTAGTTCGCCGCCTGGCTGTCGGTAAATTTGGACGGCTTCGAAGTCTTCAGATTCTGGATCCAGTCGAAATGCTCCCAGGCGGCCCGGTCAAGCTGGGCGACCACGGAATTGGCGACGTCAGTGGCGAGCGTGTCGCCGACGGAATCGGATGTGGACTTGACGGCAATCGGCAGAAGCGCCATGATGGCGGCCACGCCGATCGCCGCGACGGCCATCGCCACCGCGATTTCAATCAGACTGAACAATTTTTTTCTGCCCATGATGACCTGCTTTCCTGCTTGCCGGACCGATCCGGCTGTTGTTTCCCGATCTGTTCACGCCCGGCAGACGCCTTCCTGAAGCGGGGACGGATACACGATCCGCCCGCGCCCGGAAGACAGCGCATTCCGCCGGATACCGGGGGAACGGCGTCCGGCGCCGGACCGGGGCAAACGCCCCGAAAACTGGCAAAGAGCCTGAAAAGAACCCGTCGGAAGAACCGTGTTCGAACCGGGGGAACCCGGTCCGCGGCGGTCATTCCGCGGCGAGAATTTCGAAGATTTTCTTGCGGTCGTCGCCGGCCGCGAGGATGCTGGGGATGACGTTGTCTTCCTTGAGACGGGAGGAGATGCTGCCGAGGAGCTTCAGATAGGCTTCCGGATCGCGTTCATCCGCGGCGAAGAAGACGGCGAGGGAGACGGGCTGTTCATCGAGGGTCTTGTAATCGGAGACGGGATTGCGGCAGACGGCCACGATCACGAGCGGGGACGGGAAACCGTTGATGCGGATATGGGGAAGAGCAAGACCTTTTCCGACGCCGGTGGTCATCATGCGTTCGCGTTTCCAGATCGCTTCGCGGATCTGGTCCTCGTCCATGGTGCAGCGGGTGCAGGCATGGGCGATAATGGCGTCAAGCACTTTCTTTTTCGTCTCGCCGTCCACGATCAGGATGGAGTCCTGCTGAAGGTACTTTACGAATTCCGGTTTCATAGTTTTTGCCTTTCTATAAAAGATGGGTGTGTACTTTTAGACGGGATAAAATATCCTCGATTCCGCAAAAATGCAAGCCTGTATTACGAAAAACATGATTTTTTTTTGCCTTTTCGTGCATTTTTCACGCATTTCAAGGCGTTCCGGCGGTCTGAAGGCCGTTTCCCGCATCCGCCGGACACACGGGAAAAACGATACGGAGTCCGGCGGAAAAATGGCTGCGGAACCGGTCAGGAATTCATCGCCAGGGCAGCTTTCGTGATGCCGGCGACTTCGGAAGAGACCGCGTCGGAATCCAGGAACCCCTGCGGAAGCTTTCCGGCGTCGCACGCGGCGAGGAATTTCGGATCGAGCGGGATCTGCGCCAGCAGCGCGAGGCCCTCGCGGTCCGCGAGCTTTTCGCCGCCGCCGGAGGAGAAGAGCGCGTGCTTCGCGGAGCAGTCCGGACAGACGTATGCGCTCATATTCTCCACGACGCCGAGGATGCGGACGTCCAGGCGGTTGCAGAAGCTGATGCACTTGCGGCAGTCGGCGAGGGAGACTTCCTGCGGGGTGGTGACCACGATGGCGGCCTTGTCGCCCTGGATCATCTGGCAGGCGGAAAGGGATTCGTCGCCGGTCCCGGGCGGGAAGTCGAGAATGAGGTAGTCGAGGTCGTCGCCCCAGTCGACATCCTCGAAGAGCTGGCCGAGCAGACCGATCTTCGCCGGGCCGCGCAGGATCACCGCGTCGTCCGGGTTTTCGAGCAGGAATCCGATGGAGACGAGCTTCACGCCGGCGACGGACAGCGGAATGAGCCCGGCCTCGGTGCCGTCGAGATGCCGGTCCGCCGCGCCGAACAATGTCGGCTGGCTCGGACCGTGGAAATCCACGTCCAGCAGCGCGACCTTCATGCCTTCGCGCGCCAGGGCGACCGCGAGGCAGGCGGCGACGGTGCTTTTGCCCACGCCGCCCTTGCCGGAGAGCACCATGATTTTGTGTTTGATCTTGTCGAGACGGGAGGGTTTGCGTTCGCCGCAACCCCCCGCGGAGGCGCAGGTGGAGCAGGAACCGGAGCAGTTTTCGGACATGAGTTCGATCCTTCAGTTATTTGAGTGTGTATGCAGTGTTTTTATTCGGCGGGAAGATGGGAAGCGGACGAAGACACGGGACGGTGTGCGCCGGGGACGGAATTACCCGCGGAGCTTGCGCTGAAGCTGGTTCAGGACGCGCCGAAGTTCCTCGTCCTCAAGCGAGTTCGCCTCGATCTGCTTCACGGCATGGATCACGGTCCCGTGGGAGCGGCCGCCGAACGCGCGCCCGATCTCCTGGTGCGGCTTGGTCGTGAGCTTGCGGGACAGGTACATGGCGATCATGCGCGGCTCGGCGATGTTCTTCGGCTTCTTCGGGCCGGTGAGGTCATAGACCTGGATCCCGAACTCCTCGGCGACCGCCTTCTGGATCTCCTCGATGGAGATCGTGCGGGATTCGGCTTCCTTTTCGAGCTGATCGGACAGGATGCCCTTCGCGGTCTCCAGGTCGATTTCCTTCCGCATCGCGGCGGCGTACATGGAGAGGCTCATCAGCGCGCCCTTCAGAGGGCGGATGTTCGAGGAGATGCGCTCGGCGATGAAGGTCAGGATGTCGTCGCCGAGCTTCATGTGCAGGCACTGCTGCTCCTGCTTCAGGATCGCGAGGCGCGTCTCGAACGACGACTGGGTGATCTGGGTGGTCACGCCGGAGAAGAAGCGGGAGACGAGCCGGTTTTCGAGGCCGGGAATCTCGGACGGCTGCCGGTCGGAGGTGAGGATGATCTGCCTGCCGAGGCCGTACAGGGTGTTGAACGTGTTGAAGAACTCCTCCTGCAGACTGGTCTTATTGCCGAGCGTGTGGACGTCGTCGACGAGCAGATAGTCCACGTTGCGGAAGGTCTCGCGGAACTCGTACATGGTCTTGGTGCGGAGCGAATCGAGGAACGCGTTGAGGAAGTTTTCGCAGGTGATGTAGCAGACGCGCGCCGTCGGGTTGTGCGCCCGGACCTCGTGCGCCACGGCGAGCAGCAGATGCGTCTTGCCCATGCCGGAGCCGCCGTAGATGTACAGCGGGTTGATCGTGCCGGGCTTCTGCGCGGCGGACAGCGCGGCCGTGTACGCGTAGCGGTTTTCCTCGCCGACCACGAAGTTGTCGAACGAGTGCTTGCGGATCAGGTCGGCAAGCTCGGGGGTGATCATCTGCGCCCCGTCCGCGGATTCGTCGATGCCCTGTTCGAACAACGGTGGTTCCTCGCCCAGTCCTGGGTCTTCGGGGTCGTACCCGTAGCCGTATTCGAAGGTCACCTTCAGGCCTTCGCAGCCGACGGATGCGAGCGCCTCATTGAGGAGGTCTCCGCAGTTGTTCATCACCCAGTTGGCGAAGAAACTGTCGGACGTGCCGAGAATGAGCTGTTTCTCGTCGACCGAGACCGGGACCATTTTCTTGAACCATTGTTTGTACGCGTCTTCGGATTTTGCTCTGATATAGCCTGTGACGGACTGCCATACTTCGGAGGCGCTGCTTTCTCCGTGCGACATTTTCTTCCTCTAACTGTTCTTGTCGTATCGTTTAAGGTTGTTTTTCCAAAACTTGTTGACAATGCGCCGGACAGCCTTTCTGGAGCCGTCCGGAGCCTGTCCGGACCGAACGCCGCAGCGCCGCGCAAATCACGGGCGCAAAAGGGTTTCCGCGGGAAAACCGCGGCGCCTGTTTCCGCCTCGTTTTAAGCTCAAACGCTGTATCGTTCCGATGTTTCGGGATCCCATGCACGACTTTTTGAAAAGTCAAGCCGATTTCCCGAAATTTCCGCACTTTTTTTTACTTCGGACAAACCCTGCGAAAATCAACGACATACAGCTCTCTTGACAGGTTGTTGACAAGTTGTTGACAATCGCGTGTCATCATCCGGCGCGAAAAAAAGGGCGCGGACATCCTTCCCGGACCGGACGCCGGAGGACCATGCCATGCAAAACCGCCGATGCCGCATCACAGGGATGCGCGCACCGGACCGATGCGGGGGAAAGGACCGGACGGACGCCGGAAAACGCGAAGAACGCTATCTTTAATTTGCACCATTTTTCCGAATAAGCAAGTCGAAAACGGAGGATTTTTCGGACTTTTGCCGTATCCTGTTGATTTCATGTTGAAAAAATTTTTTTCGGGTGCATATTATGGTATCACTTTTTTCACGGAGTATATGGATATGGAGAAAAAACGTCGCATTCTGTTCCTTCTGGACCACTGTCTGACCCCCTACGAGCGAATCGAAAGCTGCGGCATCCTCTGCGAAAAGGACACCATCATCGCCATCGGGGGCGAGACGGCGTTCTCGCAGGACGAGCCCGGACTACAGGTCGTGAAGCTTGAAAACGCCTACGGGCTGCCCGGCTTCATCGACACGCACATCCACGGGCTCGGAGCGAACTCGGTGCCGGTTTTCGGCGAGGGGCAGGACCCGCTCCACGAAATGAGCAGAATCCTCGCCCGGCACGGCGTCACGACGTTCTTCCCCACGATCGTATCGCTCCCCCGGGAGACCATGATCGCGCAGGTCGACGCCATGTGCGGCTCGATCCAGGGCGGATACCAGTACGCCGAACCCCAGGCGCTGCACCTCGAGGGGCCGTTCATCAACCCGCAGAAACGCGGCGACCAGCTCGCGGCGAACATCTCGCCCGTCGACCTCGGGTTCGCGCGTGAGCTTTTCGAGGCGGGCCGCGGCCGCATCAAGGTCATGACGTTCGCGCCTGAGATGCCGAACGCGGTGAAGCTGGTCGAGCTCATGCTGGAGCATGGCGTGATCCCGTCCATGGGGCACAGCCTCGCGACCGAATCCGAGACGCTGGACGCCATCGACGCGGGCGCGCACCGCTGCACCTACATCTTCAACGCCATGCCCGCCATCTACCACAGGTCCTCCTCGCTCACCGCCATCGCGCTCACCGACGACCGCGTGACCATCGAGATCATCGTCGACGGCCTCCACCTCCACCCGACCATCGTGAACATGATCGTGCGCTGCAAGCCCGCCGACAAGATCGTCGTCATCAGCAACGCGGTCGTCCTGGAGCACAACCGCGAAACCGGCGCGCAGGGAGTCGTCCGGCTGGGCGACGGCGTGATCTCCGGATCCACCATGACCCTCGACAACTCCTGGCTCCATCTCCTCAGCTACGGCAACCTGGACGAATCGCTCGCCGCCGCGTGCGTCTCCACCAACCCCGCAAAAGACCTCGGCCTCATCACACGCGGCGAACTCCGACCCGGCAAACGCGCCGACATCACCATCCTCGACTCGAAAACGAACCGCGTCCGCATGACCGTCTCCCGCGGCAACATCATCTACGACGCCGAAAATCCCGACCTGTGACCCCGCACCTATGAGCAAACCGAACATCCCCCCCTATCTCCTCCTCGACACCGGCTCCTGCCGCAAACTCGAACAGGTCGGCCCCTACCGGATCATCCGTCCCGCGCTCAACGCCTTCTGGCGCCCCACCCTGCCCGAAAAGGAATGGAACGCCGCCGACGCGGTGTTCGAGCGGCAGAGCACGGGCGGCGGCGTGTGGACATGGAAACGCGGCCTGAGGCAGCCCGACGAGGGAAAATGGATCGTCCGCTGGGGCGAAGTCAATTTCCTGGTCAAGCCGACCCATTTCGGCCACCTCGGATTCTTCGCCGAACAGATCGGGAACTGGGCGTGGCTCCGCGAATCCTCCGCGCTCCTGCCGGCGGGTTCGGACACCCTCAACCTCTTCGCCTACTCCGGCGGCGCCACGTTCGCCATGGCGCAGGGCGGCGCGAACGCCTGCCACCTGGACGCTTCGCGCGGCATCATCGACTGGGCGAACAAAAACCAGGCGCTCAACAATGACCTCAAAGGCAAGATCCGCTGGATCTGCGACGACGCCATGAAGTTCGTCGCACGCGAGCAGCGCCGCGGACACAAATACCGCGGCATCGTGCTCGATCCGCCGTCGTTCGGACGCGGCGCGCAGGGCCAGGTATGGAAGATCGAATCCGACATCGCCGACCTGCTTGCGTCCGTCCGCGCCATCCTCGACACCTCGGGCCGCTTCTTCATCCTCCTCACATGCCACTCGCCCGGTTTCTCCGCGTTCTCCCTCGGACGCATGGTCAGACAGGCGTTCCCTGACTTCGCCGCGCAGGTCGAATCCGGCGAAATGCTCATCCCGGAGACGTCCGCGCCGGACCGCGCGCTTCCCGCAGGGCTCTACGCACGCCTCCGCAACTGAATCCCGTTTTTTCCCGCACGTTATGCTTATTCGCACCCCAGAATCCCTACCGCGCCAGGCTGAGCCGCGCCGCATCGCCGTCCGCGTGAAGCAGAAGGCCGTGCCCGCGGTCCGCTCGGGGCATCCGTGGCTCTTCGAGGATTCCGTGAAGAAAGCGCCGCCCGACGCCACGCCCGGCGACGTGGCGGTCCTGTACGATCCCGACGGGAAGAAGATCCTCGGCGCCGGGCTGTACGACCCGCATTCCCAGCTCCGCGTACGTATCCTGCAGAAGGATGCCTCGCAGCCCCCGGTCGGGCCCGCGCTCTTCGCGAAACTCGCCGCGGATGCCGCAACGGTGCGAGCTGGCGTCATACCGACTGAAACAACGGCGTTCCGCCTCGCCAACGGCGAAAGCGACGGATTCCCCGGACTCGTCGCCGACCGCTACGCCGACACGCTCGTCATGAAGCTCTATTCCGAGGCGTTCGTGCCGTGGGCGGGCGACGTCGCCGACGCGTTTTTCGCGGCGAATCCCGGGCTGGTCCACTGCGTGATCCGGCTCTCCCGCGCGCTGGAGAACAGCCCGTTCGTCCGCCGGTTCTTCCCGGAACCCGCGGTCGTCTTCACGACAAAGCCGGAAGCGTTCGAGAATCCCGTTCGTTTTCAGGAGAACGGCATCATTTTCGAGGCGGACGTGATCCGCGGGCAGAAGACCGGGTTCTTCCTCGACCAGCGCGACAACCGTGCCCGCGTCGGCACGATGTCCGCCGGACGCGACGTGCTGAACGTCTTTTCGTTTTCCGGCGGTTTCTCGCTGTACGCGGCCCGGGGCGGCGCATCAACCGTGTGCAGTCTCGATGCCGACAAACACGCCATCGCGGCGTGCGCGCGCCATTTCGAGCTCAATGCGGCACATCCGAACGTCTGCCGCTGCAAGCATGAAGGCATCGTGGGCGACGCGTTCGAGGTCATGCACGGCCTCGCGCAGGCAAAACGCCGGTTCGGACTCGTGATCGTCGATCCGCCGTCCTTCGCGAAATCCGCCGCCGAACGCGACCGCGCGCTGCATTCCTACGCCCGCCTGGCCTCGCTAGCCGATTCCCTGCTCAACCCCGGCGGCACGCTCGTTTTCGCATCGTGTTCCAGCCGCGTCTCCGCCGACGATTTCTTCCCGGTCGTCCTGGCCCATACGCACGTCCGCGAGCTCGCCCGGACCGGGCACGCCGCAGACCATCCCGCGCGCTTCCCGGAGTCGCACTACCTGAAATGTCTTTACGCGGAGAAACTTCCATGAGCGAACACTTCCCCGCCGAACGCCTCGCGCAGCTGCCCGGCCTCCTCGTGCCGTGGTTCCTCCGCGCGAAACGCGACCTGGAATGGCGCAACGACCCGACGCCCTACCGCGTGTGGATTTCCGAGATCATGCTCCAGCAGACGCGCGTCGAGGCGGTCAAGCCGTACTACGACAGGTTCCTCGCCGAACTCCCGGACGTCGCCGCGCTCGCGGCCGTCGACGAAACGCGTCTGCTCAAGCTCTGGGAGGGGCTCGGCTACTACCGGCGCGCCCGCAACCTCCAGGCCGCCGCGAAGAAGATCATATATGACCACGGCGGCGTCTTCCCGTCCGATTATGAAAGTGTGCGCGGCCTGCCCGGCGTCGGCGACTACACCGCCGGGGCCATCCTCTCCATCGCGTTCGGGAAACCGTTCCCCGCGGTCGACGGGAACGTCCTGCGCGTCGTGTCGCGTCTGGTGGCCAGCCGCGAGGACATCGACTCGCCGAATATCCGCAGGGAGCTGACCGGCGCGCTCGCCGCCGTGTATCCGGCGGGAAAGTGCAGCGAGTTCACGCAGAGCCTGATGGAACTCGGCGCGATGGTCTGTCTGCCGAACGGCGCGCCTCTCTGCCTGACCTGCCCGCTCACGGACATCTGCCTGGCTTCGCAAAAAGGCCTTACGGACGAGATACCGGTCCGCAAGACCAAGGCGGCGCGGCCCATGAAGGAATTCGCGGTGGTCGTCCTGCGGGACGCGGCCGGACGCTTCGCGGTGCGCAGAAGGCCGGAAACGGGCCTTCTGGCGGGGCTTTACGAATTCCCGAACCTGGAGGGACATCCCGACGAAACCGCGCTCAAAACGGCGTTCCGGGCCGTCAGGATCGCGAAAACCGGCAGGGCGCGGCATGTCTTCACCCATGTGGAATGGGACATGACGCTGTATCTCGCCGAAACCGGCGATCCGCCCGACGGCTTCGAGTGGGTCCCGCGCGACGCCCTCCGTTCGGAGACCGCCATCCCCAGCGCGTTCCGGGCTGCGCTCGAACTCGCCCTCGATCCCGATTCCTTCCCAGGAGGCAAATCATGAAATTCCTGCTCGCGATTTACAAATACAACCCGTTCGGCGGGCTCCAGCGCGACACCCTCCGCCTGATTCAGGAGCTTACCGGGCGCGGCCACGAGGTCGTCGTCTTCACGACCGCCTGGGACGGTCCGGAGCCGCCCGCCGGAACGGAACTTGAGCTTATTCCCGCCTCGAAACTGCGTTCCAACCACGCCAACATGCTGCGGTTCGCCGGGGCGTTCCGCCGCCGCCTCGAACGGCGCGACTTCGATGTTTCCGTGGCGATGAGCCGCATCCCCGGCGCGGATTATTATTTCGCCGCCGATGTCTGCATGAAGACCTACTGGCCGAACCTGCATTCGGCGTTTGCCCTGCGGTTCAATCCGCGCTACGCCGCCTTCCTGCGGCTGGAACGCGCCGTCGCCGCCCCGCCGTCCTCCACGCGCATCGCCTGCATCGCACAGGCGCAGATGCGCGACTACGCCGCCGCGTACGGCACGGAGCAGGACCGGATGTTCCTGCTGCCGCCGGGCATGGACCCGGCCTGCCGCCGTCCGCCGGAACCGGAGGCGGAGGCAATCCGGGCCGAAATCCGCAGGACGAACCTGGCGACGCCGGACGATACGGTCGTCCTCATTGTGTCGAACAGCATCTATAACAAGGGGACGGACCGTGCCATCGCCGCCGTCGGGGCGCTGCCGGACGAATGGAAGAAAGGTATCCGGCTGTGGCTGATCGGCAAGCTCCCCGAAAATGAAATACGGAAAGCTCTCCATGACGCCGGACTCGCCGGACAGACCGTTCTGTTCGGACAGACCGACGGCGTGCGGGATTTCATGCTCGGCGCCGATCTTTTCCTGCATCCCGCGCGCAACGAATCCGCCGGATCGGCCCTGATCGAGGCGCTGGCCGCCGGCCTGCCCGTGCTCACGACGGACATCTGCGGGTTCGCACCATTCGTGCAGAATGCGACAGGGACCGTGCTGGAAAGCCCGTTCGGACATGATGAGCTGGTGAAGAAGCTGTCGGAGATGCTGCCGCGCCTGGACGAGCTCAAGAAGCAGACGCTGGCCTATGCGATGAAAGAGGATTTCTGTTCGCGCGCCCGCGTGTTCGCGGATGTACTGGAAAAAGGGAAGCGCTGAACGGAGCGGATCACCTTCGCGGGCGCGACTGGATCCGCCTGTTCAGTTCAGTTCAGTTCGATCCTGCGGTCGCAGTGGCGGAGGCTTCCGGCGCGGTGCGCGATCATGAGGATCGTGATCTTGCCCTTCAGGGAATTCAGCGCGTCGATCAGGGCGGCTTCCGTGTCGTCGTCCAGCGCGCTCGTGGCCTCGTCGAGGATCAGGAGTTCGGGTTCGGAGTACAGCGCGCGGGCGATGGCGATGCGCTGTCTCTGCCCGCCGGAGAGCCGCGCGCCGAATTCGCCCAGCCGGGTATTCAGTTTATCGGGGAGGGAATCGACGAACTCCGCGATCTGCGCCAGTTCCAGCGCTTTTTTCACGCGGGCGTCATCGATCCGGTCCGGCTCCACGCCAAACGCCACGTTCGCGCGGATCGTGTCGTCGAAGAGGCAGATCGACTGCGGCACGTAGCCGATGCGTCCGCGCCACGAACGCAGGTTCGTGCGGATGTCGGCGCCGTCGACGGTCACGCGCCCGGATTCGGGTTTCAGGAACCCCATCACGAGGTCGATCAGCGTCGACTTGCCGCTGCCGGTCGGTCCGACGACCGCCACGCATTCGAGGCGTTTCACGGACATGCTGAAGTCCTCGAAGACCACCGGACGGTCCGGAGCATAGCGGAACATCACATGTTCCATGCGGAGTTCGCGTTCGAAATGCACGTCCGGGGCGGCAGGGGCGGGCAGGACCTTTTCCGCCGGGATCGTGTTCAGGTCGCCGCTGAGGCGTTCGAACACGTACAGCATCCCGCGCACGAGGATCAGGTTGTACTGCATCCGGGAGACGGACGGGATCAGGCGGAACATCGCCGCCAGGAAAAACGCGGCGTAGAGGATCAGGCGTGAGGAGGGCATCCCCATCCAGGTCAGGACGGCGACCAGGGCGCCCGCCGCCGCGACGACGAAGACTTCGAGGGAGAACCGCGGGAGCTGCCCCAGGTCGTGGCGAATTTTGACGGCGTTCACGATGTTGAACTGCGCCTGCTCCAGCCGCCGCCCGAAATACGCCTCGCTTCCGGTCAGCTTCACCTCGCGGATCGCGGCGAAACTCTGATTCATGGTGCGCGTGGATTCGCCGTTCGCCGCGAAGAGCTTTTTCGAGGCGGCGTCCAGGACGCGCTTGAAAAGTTTATGGAAGACCAGGACGACCGTGCCGCAGACCAGGAACGCGACGAGCGCGATCTTCGGCACGAGCATGAAGACAACGGCCAGGATCGACAGGAAGACGACCGATTCGGAAAGCGCCACCAGGGCCGGCATCAGCAGGATCTCAGCCACCTCGCGCATCTGCATGATCCGGCCGATCAGCTCCGACGCGCCGTGCTCCAGATGGAACGTATAGTCCGCGCGCATGTATGTGCGGTAGAGCCGCCCTGCCAGGTTCACGGAAAGGTCGCGGCAGAAACGGTTCTGGCACTTCGTCAGGATGAACCCGAAAACGTTTTTGAAAACGAAAAAGAGCGTGAGGACCGCGACGGATTCCAGAAGGAACGCTTCGCGTGAGGACGGCGCGGCGAATTCGTAAAAAGCATGGAGCCAGCGGTTGGACTCCAGAAGCTCCGGCGCGGCCAGCGCGGACGCCACCGGCATCACCAGCGCGAGCGCCGCAAGCTCAAGCAGCGCCGACACGACCATCATCGCCGCAAGTCCGACCGCGGCATACTTGTAGCCGGGCGGAAGGGTCTGCCGGATCTCGCGCAGAAACTTCAGCATGACGGTCCGGATTCGGAGTCGGGCACGGGTTCCGCAGGCTTTCCGGCTGGTTCGGATTCCGCGGCGGAATCCGGGATCGACGCGACGGAACGCAGGATTTCAAGTTCGATCCGTGCGGGCTTTTCCATGCCGAAGGTCTCCGTCATCATCCGGGCGACCGCGGCGCGGAACCGCACGGACAGGTCCGAAAGGGAGACATCCGCGTCCCCGCCCCTGAAGTCCATCGCGACTTCAAGATCGACCGCGTCCTGTTTGCCGTACAGCGTGACGCGCCGGACGACGAACGCGGGGAAATTCTCCGCGACCGAACGGACCGCGCCCTGCACCGCCTTCGCGTCGATGCGGAGCTCGCCGCCTTCGGACGGGATCACGATGCGGCGGAGTTTGCGGGAGCGGGAAATGAGACCGAGCAGAAGAAAAACCAAAAGAAGGACGAGCGCGGCGGCAAGTCCGGCCAGGACTCCCCAGGCAAAAGGCCTCTCCGCGATGATGGAACCGGTTCTTTCCGCGAGCTGTCGAAGCGACTGGAACATGCCGCATCCGCCTTTCCGGGAGGAAACGACCTCCCAAACAATGGGTTGCGGGCATCGCTGCTAATTGGTCTCCGGCGTCTTTCCGCGGAAAAACCGCCCGACGCAATCAGCAGGAATACCCTTATTGAATGATTTCGCCCTCGACGACGTCACCGTCGTCCTCCTTTTCCTCTTCGGGAGTGTCCTCCGTGTCTGTGATCACCACGTCGACGCTCTTCACGGTCATGCCGGTAAAATCGACGATCTGGTCGTAGACCGCCTTCTGGACGGCGGCGGCGACTTCTCCGAACTTGGAGCCGTAGGCCGTGACGATCAGGATTTCGAGGCTGACGGCGCCGTCGGCCTCGGTCACGACGATGGACTTGTCGAAGCGGCGCTTGCTGCCGACGAGGTCGGCCAGGTCGGACACGATGGAGGAGGAGCCGGAGAACCTGACGAAGCCGGGAATGCCTTCGACGGCCTTCCTGGCGAGGGAGATGATGACGCTTTCGTGGACCGTGTAGGCCGCGGGTTCCGCGGCGGGCTGTTTGCTGGTTTCTTTGGCCATGATGCTTCTCCTTTATTCGGTTTCTTTCCCGGATTCAGCGGATTCCTCCTCCTCGGGAGGATCCTCGATGCCCTTGACGTCCACATTGACGGAAGAGACCTTGATGCCGGTCATCTCAAGGACGGCATCGGCGACTTTCCGCTGGATTTCCGCGATCAGGGGGGGGAACTTGTAGCCGAAATAGGGGTTGACCGCGACAGTGACCGCGACCGACTTATCCTTGTGCTCGATCTGGATGGAACGGTCCTGCATACGTTTGCTTCGGACGAGATCGGCAAAATCGTCGATCAGGGAACTGCCGGAAAGGCGGGCCACGCCCTCGATCCCGAGCACAGTGCGCTTGACGATGGTGGAAATGGCTCCGTCGAGGATCCGGATCGTACCGACGGCGGCGCCGTTGACCTCGTAGGCGCCGGGGACAGTGGAAACAAATTCGGCTTGCTGCGTATTGCTCATTGTCCATGCCTCCTTTGGTTGATATGGTTATTTCGCGAGTTCCTTGCGGATCGCGGTTTGCTGTTCGAAATAGCCGCCCTTCATCAGGCGTTCGATCAGGGTGGTGTCATAGTTGCCCGACATGAATTCGGGCGTCTCGATCAGGAAATGCTCGAACGGGATCGTGGTCGGGACACCCTCGATCAGGTACTCGTCGAGCGCCCGTTTGCACCGCGCGACCGCTTCCTCGCGGGTGGCGGCGTGCACGATCAGCTTCGAGATCATGCTGTCGTAATGCGGCGGGATGCGGTATCCGGCGTAGACGTGCGAATCCACGCGGACTCCCGGGCCGCCCGGCGCGGAGTAGAATGTCAGCGTGCCCGGCGACGGCGCGAAATTGCAGTACGGGTTTTCGGCGTTGATGCGGCATTCGATGGCACATCCGCGGAGCGCGATCTGCTTCTGCTGGACGCTGAGGCGTTCGCCCGCGGCGATCCGGATCTGTTCCCGGATGATGTCGAGGCCGCTGACCATTTCGGTCACGGTGTGCTCGACCTGGACGCGGGTGTTCATCTCCATGAAGTAGAAATTGTTGCCGGAGACGAGGAACTCGATCGTGCCGGCGCTGGTGTAGCCGACGGCCTTGGCGGCCTTGATCGCGGCCTCGTAGAGCTTCTTGCGGAGCGCGGGGGAGATCGACGGGGAGGGAGACTCCTCGATGAGCTTCTGGTGGCGGCGCTGGAGCGAGCAGTCGCGTTCGCCGAGGCAGATCACGTTGCCGAACTTGTCGGCGAGGATCTGCACCTCGATGTGCTTGGGGTTGCCGATGAACTTCTCGATGTAGACGTCGCCGTTGCCGAAAGCGCGTTCCGCCTCGGTCATGGCGGCGTGGAACCCCTGGATCAGGCTGGCGTCGTTGTGCGCCACACGCATGCCGCGTCCGCCGCCGCCAGCGGTCGCCTTGATGATGACGGGATAACCGAGCTTGTGGGCCTCTTCGAGCGCGGCATCCTCGGTGGGAACGACGCTGTTGCTGCCGGGCGTGACGGGCACGCCGGCCTTGCGCATAGTTTCGCGCGCGGAGGCCTTGTCGCCCATGGCGCTCATCTGTTCGGCGGTGGGGCCGATGAACTCGATCTTGCAGTCCTTGCAGATCTGGGCGAAGTGGGGATTTTCGGAAAGGAACCCGTAGCCCGGATGGATGGCGTCGACGTCGCCGATCTCGGCCACGCTGATGATACGCTCGATCATGAGGTAGCTCTGCGTGGCGGGAGCAGGCCCGATGCAGACGGCCTCGTCGGCCAGGCGGACGGGCAGACTGTCCTCGTCGGCCTGGGAATAGACGACTACGGTTTTGATGCCCATCTCGCGGCAGGTGCGGATGATGCGCACGGCGATTTCGCCGCGGTTGGCGATCAGGATTTTATTGAACATGGGGAACCAGTCTCCGGCGGTGATTACTCAAGCACGAAAAGCGGCTGGCCGTATTCCACCGGCTGGCCGTTCTCCAGAAGGATTTCCTTGACCACGCCGCTCTTTTCGGCCTTGATCTCGTTCATGACCTTCATCGCCTCGACCACGGCCACGGTCGTGTCGGCCTCCACATGGCTGCCGACCTTCACGAACGGCTCGGCGCCCGGGGAGGGCGAACGGTAGAACGTGCCGACGGTGGGGGATTCGATGACCTTGGACGGATCCGGCGCGGCATGCCCGGCGGTAGCCGCGGGAGCGGGCCCGGCCGGTTCCTGAACGGCGGCGGGGATGGGGGCGGGGATGGAGACAGCGGGGGCGGCGGCCGCGGGAACGGCAGTCGGAACGAACACAGGTGCGGGAGCGGACTGCTGACGCGCGGCCCTGCGGAGACAGAGCGTCATTTCTTCCGATTCGATTTTGAACTCGGTCAGATCGTTGTCCGACATGAGTTTCACGATCGTTTTGATTTCATCGATTTTCATATTGCACCCGGGGTTTTGCGTTGAATGGGGTTGGTTAGCGGGTTTGACCGGAATCGGCGGAGAGACGGCGGACAAGCGCCCGGAGGGCGAACTCGTACCCGTCGGCTCCCAGGCCGGCGATCTGCGCGACGCAGGCGGGGGCGGTGAGCGACGTCCGGCGGAAATCGTCCCGCGCATGGATATTGCTCATGTGCACCTCGACCGCGGGGATCGCGGCGGCTTCCAGCGCATCGTGGATGGCGATGCTCGTATGGGTATAGGCGGCGGGGTTGATGACGATGCCGTCGACCCCGCCCGTTATCGCTTCTGCGATCCTGTCGCAGATCGCGCCTTCGTGGTTGCTCTGGAAAAACTCGACCGTCACGCCGAGCGCATCGGCCACCGAGCGGAGGCCGGCCTCGATCTCCGGGAGCGTTCTGGTCCCGTAGAACTCGGCTTTGCGCCGTCCGAGCAGCTGCATGTTCGGTCCGTTGATGACGAGGATTTTCATAGGAGCAGTCTTCCCTGTTTCTTACTTCGCTTTGCGGGAGGATTTACACTTGGCGGGCTGGTAGGCGGCCCACTTCGGATCGTTGGCGAACTGGAACGCGTATTCTTCCTTGTATTTGAGCTTGGAAGCAGCGTCGGCGTCCAGGACCACGACCGCGTTTTCATGGAGCTGGAGCGCGGTGGCGGAGATCATGCCGGTGACGGGGCCTTCGAGCGCGGCCGCCACGATGTTGGCTTTTTCCTTGTGGGTGGCCAGGAGCAGGAGGCGCTTGGCGTCGAGGCAGGTTCCCACGCCCATGGTCATGGCGCGCATCGGCATGTCTTCCGGCTTCTTGAAGAGCGGGGAGTTCTGTTCGAAGGTGGTCTTCGTGAGCGTCACCACGCGGGTGCGGCTGGAGAAGGAGGACATCGGCTCGTTGAATCCGATATGTCCGCTGCGGCCGATGCCGAGGAGCTGCATGTCCACGCCGCCGGCGTCTTCCATTTCCTCTTCGTAGGCGGCGGCCGCGGCCTCAAGTTCGTCCTCGGGGGCAAAGCCGTTCGGCACGTGCGTGTTGCGCTTGTCGATGTTCACGTGGTTGAAGAGATGGTAATTCATGAAGTAGCGGTAGGAATCCTTGTTCTTCTCGGCGGTGCCTTTCAGACCGACGTATTCGTCGAGGTTGAACGAGATCACGCGGGAGAAGTCGACCTTGCCGGCCTTGTTCATCTTCACCAGATTGGCATACACGTTTTCCATGGTGCGGCCAGTGGCGAGTCCCAGTTTGTAGAACGGTTTGGCGTTGATGGCGTCGGCGATGATGCGGGCGGTGAGGAGTTCCGCTTCCGCGGCGGTCGGCATGACGATGATATCCATACTCATCCTGCTTTCTGTTTTACGTGTTTTTGTTTTGCCTTTGGACATGTCCTGAAAGGATCATCGCCCGCCGGCATGTTAATCTATATACTATAGCACCCTTTTACTAAAATGCAAACCGCAAGACGGAAAAACATGGATGCCGGGGACGAAAGGCCCGTTGTGGATGGAACAGGAAAAGGGGGAGACGGCGCACCGTTTCTCCGCCGGGTCTGCCGGGCGCCCCGGCTCTCTCGCTGAAAAGAATATTCGTCCCGGAAGCCCCTTTTTCCGTTTTTTTGAGGAATCCCGCTTGAAAAATCGGTCTCCGGGGACAAAATTATAGTCCTGAAGACGCGGTCCGCAAAGCCTGTCCGCAGCGAAGAAACGGGCGGGGCCGCGGTTCATCCGGCACGACAACGATCCGAAAGGTTTATTCGCGTGATTTTCAACGGCACAGATTCCTGGTCCGTCGACTGGGACAATCCGGCGACCCCGTACGAACTTGATTCGCACGGGCTGATCGCCGCGCCCGGGGAAACCCTGGAGGCGTTCGCGGCCCGCATCGACGAGCTTTTGCGCACGCGGGCTCGGTTCGACCTCTGCACGGACGACCGGGCGGGCGCGGAGTCGCTTGAGGCGGAAGTCGGGTTCAAGGTCGGCGCAGTCGAGCCGATCGATCCTGAAATCGTCGCGGAAGCCGCCGAAAAAACGGAAAAGCTCTTCGGATTCCGCGCCGACTGGGTGCCGGCGTTCTTCCCGACGCGCGGACTCGGACTGCTGTGGGGCGGATGCACGGTCATCACCGACTCCGGGTTCCCGGTCTTCTTCCTGCGCCGGGGGTTCCGCAACAAGCCGAAATGGTTCATCTACCGGCGCGACGAGCTTCTTTCGCACGAACTGTGCCATGCGGTACGGGGATGTCTGGAGGACGAACCGTACGAAGAACAATTCGCCTACATGACCTCTGACAGCGCGTTCCGCCGCTGGACCGGAAACTGTTTCCGCCGCGAATGGGACGCGATCGTGTTCCTGATCCCGGTCGTCCTGCTGCTCGTCGTCCAGATCGTCGTCTACGCCGGCCTTCTGAGCCTTCCGCTCTGGCCTTTCTGGATCATCGCGTTCGCGTTTCCGGCATTTCTGGTGCTGCGGAACATCCCCGGACGCCGCACGTTCTTCGCCGCGCGGGCGAAACTCGAAAAAGCCGGGTTCACGAATCCGGACGCCGCGCTTTTCCGCATGACCTCGGACGAAATCCGCACGCTCGCCGGCCTCCCGGACGACCGGACGGAACAATATCTCAAGGAAAAATCCGGCGCCGAACTGCGCTGGCAGATCCTGATCCACCGATTCCAACCACCTCGAACGGAGCCCACGCATGAAAACAGTTTCCCGGAATAACCTCGTCCGTTTCCTCGACCAAATCCTCGAACTCGACCAGTGGCCCGACGACCCGTCCAACAACGGGCTCCAGTTCGAGGGCGACGCCGAAATCGCGAAAGCGGTCTTCGCCGTGGATGCCTCCGCCGAACTCTTCTGCAAGGCCGCCGACCTCGACGCCGAGTTCGTCTTCGTCCATCACGGCATCTCATGGGGATCCGGAATCCGCCGCATCGACGGCATCCTGGCGGACCGCGTCAAGCTGCTCGCCGCGAACGGAACCTCCCTCTACGCCGCGCATCTTCCGCTCGACGCGAATCCGCGCTTCGGACACAACGCGCGCCTTTCGGATATGATCGGGCTCGCCGAGCGCCGCACCTTCGGCACATACCACGGCAGGGCAATCGGGTTCCGCGGAATCCTGCCCGAAACGAAAACCGTTTCCGAGCTCGCGCAAATCCTGGACAGGGCACTCCCCTCGAGCGGCGACTTCGGGATCGTCGGAGATCCGGCGCAGGAAGTGAAGTCCGTCGGCATCATTTCGGGCGGCGGCGCGTGGCCGGGGCTGTTCGACGAAACCGCGCCGGACCCGGTGGACTGCCTGATCACGGGCGAAGCCACGCACGAAGTCTTCCACCCGGCGAAGGAATACGGGACCGCGATCCTCACGCTCGGGCACTACCGGTCCGAAACGCCCGGCGTGTTCGCCGCCATGGACCTCGTGAAATCGAAATTCGGCATCGAAACCGCGTTCGTCGATATCCCGACCAACATGTGAGCGCTTACGGTTTCGTGTCCCGTTCGGCGGGTTCCCGCCATCGGACGCCGCTCCGTTTTTCTGTTATCCTGACAAAACCGCTTGATTATCCCATAGTCCGGCAGTAAATCAAAAAACATGGCATTCCAGCAGTGCGGGGGTCCGCACGGGCGTTTTCGAACGTTCACACCGGTTCAACTCCGGGCGGAATGCTTTCTTTTTCCGACCTTTTCCGACCTGCCGCTTCCGGCTGTCGATCGGCTTGAGCCCGTACGCGGAACGGCAGAAGAACGTCAGCGGCGGCGGCAGATACGCTGGACCTCCTGATAGAAGTCCAGCAGCTGGTCCGTGACAATGCCCCAGACATAATGCTCCCGGACCTCGGCGTCGGCGGCATCCGTGATCCGGCCGCGAAGGTCGGCGTCCGTGTCCAGTTTGCGGACCAGGTCGGCCCATTCGTGGGGCGCGCCTTCCGCGGGCGCGAAGAATCCGGTTTCGCCGTCGCGGATAAGCGTCTTCAGGCCGTCGACAGGCGACGCGATGACGGGCGTCCCGGCGCTCCACGCCTCCAGCGCCACGATGCCGAACGGTTCCTGAATGGAGGGGAGCAGGAAGGCAGAGGCGGCGTGATAGGCGGCGGGCAGGAGCGAGGAATCGGGCTGCACGCTGTTGATCATGGTCACGCGGTCCGTGAGGTTCATAAGACGGATTTTCTCGCGGAGCTTGTCCATATACCATTCTGCCGTTGGCGCGCCGATGAACACGAGATGCCACGGTTCGCCGAGAAGCGCCAGCACCTCGGGCAGCATGAGCTGGTTTTTCCGGTAGTCGATGCGGGAGACGCAGAGCAGGATCTTGCGGTCCGGGCGGATGCCGACCTGCTTGCGGAAATCGCTCCCGGAATACTCATGGAAATATTCGTAGTTCACGCCGTTCGGCAGACGGATGGCGGTCTTGTCCGGGAATTGCTCCTTCACGGACCGGAAATCGTTTTCCCCGATGCAAACGATGCCGTTTGCGAGCTTCAGCGTGTCGGCCCGGCGACCGAACAGACCGTCCAGGATGTCGCCGTAGGGGAGCATCCCCTTCATGGGCTTCGTCATCTGCTGGATTTCCATCGGAGGGACGTCGAAATATCCGCCGGGCAGCGTCACGACGAAAGGCACGTGCAGCCGTTTCGCGGCGGCGCGGACGTCCGCGGCCATGCGTCCGTCCGTGTAGCAGTGCAGGATGTCGAATTCGCCTTTTCTGAGCGCGCTCCGGAGTCCGGAGACGACCGGATTCCCGCCTTTTTTGTCAAGGGTGCGGATTTTTTCCTTCGAAAGCGGGAAGAACGGATATCTGTAATGGAACCGGTGTATCCGGATCGCGCTCCGCACCTCGTCCTGCACCTGGGAAAGCGCGCGCGTGGCGAAAATCTCGGAAGGATTGCCTTTTTCCTGGAGCGTGCGGGCCGTATTCCAGACAACGCTTTCCGTTCCGCCCCATTCCGAAAAGGCGAACCGGCGGATGATTTGGGCCGTCCTCATGGTGAAACTGCAAACTCCGGATACATGGTGAAAAGTTTTTTATCCTTAGTAATGTACACCCAAAGGGGGAAAAAACAAGGGAGAACCTTTTTTTTGAACGAAAAAAACGTTGCGGGCCGCGGGCACTGACAGGGGCATTCCGAAATCGGGCGCGCGGAAACCGGAATCCGAAAAAAGCAAAAACCGTCCGGGCCAAAGGGTCCGGGCGGTTTGGAACGAACGGAAGTCTGTCAGACTTAGCGGGCGTAGTATTCGACCACGCGCATGGATTCGACGGCGAAGGGGATCGCGTCGATGGTGGGAAGGCTGACGAGCTTGATCTTGAGCTGTTCCTTGTCGACCTCGAAATAGGCCGGAGCCTCGGCGGTGACGGCCTTGGCGATCTCGGCGATCTTCGGGGACTTCTCGGCGTTGATGGAGATGACCTGGCCGGGCTTCACGATGTAGGAGGCGCGGTCGACGATCTTGCCGTCAACGAGGATGTGGCGGTGGCTGACGAACTGCTTGGCCGCGAAGATGGTGGGCGCGAAACCGGCGTGGTAGACGATGCTGTCGAGACGGGTTTCGATGCGCTGCATCATGATTTCGTTGGTCTTGCCTTCGATGCGCTTGGCGTAGAGGTACGCGGCGCGGAGCTGGCTTTCGGTGAGCGCGTAGTGGGCTCTGAGTTTCTGCTTTTCGAGCATCATTTCGCCGTAGGCCGTGAGTTTCTTGCGGTGCGCGTTCTTGCCCTGGAGACCGGCGGCGTAGGTGCGGGCGCGGCCCTTCACGGTGGGGCAGTTCGGCATGTTCCAGATGCAGTAGCCGATGCGGCGGCAGATTTTGTGTTTCGCTTGACCTTGTTTCATCCCATGTGTCCTTTCTCATAAGAAGGGTTGATGATACTGCGCGGCTGGCGTCAAGCTCCAGTATCCCGGGGGCCGGCCGCACAAAACGAGTTATATAATATACCGCATTTTCAGGAAAAATCAAACCGGAATCGTAAAAAACCGGGAAAGCGGGCATCTTCGAGGAGAAGAGAAACGCCGCCGACTGGCGGGAAACCGTCGTTTTCCCGATGAAACGCCCGGATTCCGCGGACATGTCCGGATACAAAAAACCCGGCCGTTCCGCCGGGTTTTTCTTGCCTGAAAGCGGCAGGATGATTAGTCAACCGTGATCGCTTCGCAGGGGCATTCGCCCGCGCAGGCGCCGCAGCCGACGCAATCGGCTTCGTTGACTTCGGCAGCGCCGTCCTTCATGGAAATTGCGTTGACGGGGCAGGCACCGACGCAGGATTCGCATCCGGCGCATTTGCTCTTATCGACTTTTGCAGCCATTGTAGTTCTCCTTGTTTAAGGTTAGGGGGGTAAGGCATCAGTTAATATATTGCTTTTTTCGGGAAAAACAAGCCGGAAACCGAAAAAAAACGCGATTCCGGGCATTTTCACCTCACAGAATGTTTTTCCAAAAAGTGCGGGACGGAGAAACCCCGCCCCGGTTCGAGGCCGGAGCGGGATCCGGATCATAAAATGGAATGTAAGGGGGGCCGTTCCATTATTTGCCGCGGCCGGCGCCCGGACCGAAGCCGGCGCCTGGCCCGAAGCCGGCGCCCGGACCGAAGACGCCCTGCCCGGCCGCGAGAAACCGATCGGCCAACGAGCAGGACGTCCGGATGTACTATCTGTCGTCCTCCACGCCGGACAGCGTGATGCGCGGCAGACAGCCGTGCGTTTCCAGGTACAGGAATTTCGGGCCGTCGGCGGCCGGATCGAGCTCGACGGCCTTCTTCGCGAGGTTGGCGGCGGATTCCTTCCGGCCGAGCGCGAGTTCATTGCGGCCGAGCGCGCTGATGCGGGCGGCCTCGAGCTTCGCCTCCGGCGAGATCACCTTGAAGACGGTGTAGACGCGGTTGATGCCCTCAAGTCCGCGCGGGACGTCGAGCCGGTAGAACCAGTGGAGGTTGTCCGGATCGACGATCATGAGGTTGACGATGGAGTCCGGCTTGATCTCGTTCGCGCCGGCGATGTAGCGGTTCGAGTAGATCGAATAGGTGAAACACGCGCCCTTGTTGTAGATCACGTACTCCGCGCCGTATTCGCCGCAGTATTTGGCCAGGTCAAGTTCGGAACCGTGGAACATCGCGTTCAGATAATTCTCCGTGGCGTCGCGGATGCGCTTCATGCCGAACTGCGGGTTCATGACAAGTCCGGTCCCCGCGTACGCCTTCAGCATCGGCCCGACCGTGAAGTTCGCCGCCACGCCCTTGCCCGCCACGGCGTCCCTGTGCTGGCGGAACCACATGATCAGCATGGCGGTCTCCTTGAGTGAGACGTCGCCCGTGTAGCGCCGGGGCGTCCCGATGGAGAGCAGGGTCTCCCAGAAAATGACGAACGCGAAAACGACGGCCAGCGTGCAGCGGAGGACTTTCAGCAGGCGCGGACGGTCGAAGATGACCGTACACGCCTCGGCGGGATCGACTTTCCACGGCGCGTGCCGGAATGCCCGCAGATAGGTGCAGACGAGCATCGGCAGGGAGACGCTGAGGAAGAGGATCACGAACTCGTGGTAGCGCACGATGTAGATGAACCCGACGATGAAGCCGAGCGTGAAGATGTTCGGCAGGAACGTCCGCGACAGCGTCTTCATGAACTCTGCCCGTGGTATCCGGAACAGCGTCAGGCCCAGCAGAAGCGCGGCATACAGGGCCAGCGTGACAGGGAGCAGGCCGAACAGGAACCGGAACAGTCCGAACTGGAGCATGCGGCCGAAAATGAGGCTCGGGAAGAACGACGACGCGATTTCCCAGGTGGCCGAGTGCATGGAGGGCGTCCACATGATGCGTGCGTCGTAGTTCAGCAGCAGGGCGTTCGCGGGCTTCACGTTGTTGAACTTGATCTTCGCCTTCATCGCCTCGGAGAAATGGCTGTAGTTCGAGGCGTATTCCGGAGTGTTGCCGAACTGCGTCCAGTTCAGGTACAGGGCCGCCGCCAGCAGCAGCACGGCCAGGCGCAGCGCGAGGCGGCGTCCGCCTTTCAGGTTCAGGCGGCGGGACACGTTCTGAAGCGCATAACAGCAGAACAACGACGGAATCGCCACCCACAGGATCGGCGCATGGATCAGGCCGTAGGTGATGTTGAACGGCACGACGAGGGCGTTCAGCAGCACGGCGGCCGCGATCGCGATCCACGCATACAGCAACCCGCGCTTCATCCGGTATCCGCAGACCGCCCGCAGGGCCTCGATCAGCGCCCACGCCGAGAAAATCATCTGGCACAGGTCCCACGCGATGAACGCCACGAACACCACGGCGAAAATGATCGGCATCTTCCACCAGCGAGCCCGTCTGCTGCACCACGCCGCCAGCACGAACGCCATCGTGATCAGCGGGATGCAGAATTCGCCGCGCACCAGGTCCTGCCCCGTGGACCGCGCAATGGCCGACAGCGCCACGGCATGCAGGAACCCGCCGCAGAACGCGAGCTTGCGCGGACATTTCAGCAGCAGGAGCCACAGGAAGATCAGCGCGGACGTAAGCGACGCCCACAACCGTATCTGCGCGCTCATCCACTGCGCCATGTACGGATGGTCCTGGAACAGCTTTTCGCGCGGGGACGCCTCCGGGTCCGGCGCAATCTTCTGTTTCAGCCGCCAGCCCCAGCCGAGGAACCACTCCAGCGCCATGTTCATCTGCGCGTAGGGCGGGATGTCCTCCATGTGCTTCAGCGTCTCGTCGCGCTCCGGCACGCCTTTCCCCTCGGCGATGCCCTGCGAATAGGAATACATCATGGCGCTCTCGATGGTGTACGGCGAGAAGTTGTTGTGACGGAGCGGAAGGAACCGCTCGAAGAACGAACGGTGGACGCGTTCCTGCTTCGGGACCTCTTCGATGATCTCGTTCAGCATCAGCACGGAGGTGTTGTAGTGGTACGTGCGGAACAAGAACGCGGTCAGGAGGATGACGAGGAAGAGGACGGCGTTCCAGATGCGCCGGTGCCTGGTTGTGAACGAAGAAAGATTGGTTTTCACGTGTACTGTTTCCTTCCCTGCGAAGAGGGGATGCCGAGCTCCTCGCGATATTTCGCCACGGTGCGGCGGGCGACGTCGAGCCCCTTCTTTCCGAGGTCCTCCGCGATTTTCTGGTCGGAGAGCGGGTGGGCGGGATTTTCGTTTTTGACGGCTTCGCGGATGTACTCCTTGACCGCGGCGCTGGAGACATCCTCGCCGTCGGTGTTCTGGTAGCCGCCGGTGAAGAAGTCGCGGAACTTGAACGTGCCGGCGGGCGTGGCCATGTACTTGTTCGCGATGGCGCGGCTGACGGTGGTCTCGTGGACGCCGAGGCGGTCCGCCACGTCGCGCATGGTCATGGGGCGCAGGTATTCCGGCCCCTTGTCGAAGAAATCGTGCTGCTGGTCCGCGATGATGCGGGCGATGCGGACGATGGTGCTTTCGCGATCGGCGAGCGCCTTGCGGATCTCCATGAGGCTCTTCAGGTTCTTCAGGATATAGTCGCGGGTCTCCTGGTCGGTCAGCGGGTCGTCCAGCATCTTCATGTAGCGGTTCGGGATCAGAAAGCGCGGTCCGTTTTCGCGGTTCGGGCGCACGACATATTCATCGCCGGAACGTTCGATCGTGACCTCGACGGGGCAGTATTCGGTGCGGGACTGCACGAGGGAGGCGGCGGGGCGCGGGTCGCAGGTGCGGCGGAGTTCCTCGGCCATGGCTTTCACGTCCGGCACGGTCACGCCCATGTCCTTCGCGATCTTCGGGAGGCGGTTGTGCTCCAGGTCGTCCAGGTGCCGGGTCACGAACTCGGTCATGCGGTCCGTTTTCTTCCCGGCGCGTTCGAGCTGGATCAGCAGGCATTCCGGCAGGGAACGCGCGCCGATTCCAGGCGGATCGAACGTCTGCACGAGGCGGAGCGCGGCCTCGGCGGTCTCCAGCGGGCACGGCACGGACTGCGCGATCTCGGCGGGAACGCTGCGGAAGAAACCGTCGTCGTCGATGTTGCCGATGACCTCCTCGGCGGCGCGGCGCACGTCCGGCGGGCAGTCCTCGGTGCCGAGCTGTTCCATCAGGATTTCCTGCAGCGAGAGTTCCTGCTCCACGGAGTTGAACATGTACTCGCGGCGTTTCTCCGCCTCGCTGTCCGGCGCGCTTTCGCCGTCCTCCTGCCGGACCGCCGCCCAGTCGTCGTCCTCCTCCAGGATGCGCGCCAGTTCCTCGTCGTAGTCCAGACGGTTCTCGTCCAGGTTCTCGACCGGGGCGTCGTCCTGCGCGAGGGAATCGTCGGACTCCGGATCCAGGTCGGGTTCGTCCTCGAAATCGGCGTCGTCCTCGGTCGTGATCAGGAGATTATCCGCCAGGACGTCCGCGAACGATCCGGAAAGCTCCATGAGGGGAGCCTGAAGCGCCTTCAGCGCCTGAAGATGCTGAGGCGAAAGGATATGTGTCTGTTCCAGACTCTGACTGGCGCCCTGGGCGAGGTTCTGATCCATTGCGTTTTCCCGGATTGAATTATGATAACTTCATACTATACCCCCGAAAATCCCTTTTTTCAAAAAAAAGACGCCTCTTTTCGTGTTATTTTATAGGAAAATGTCTGAAACCGTGCTATATTATGTTTTGACTTTTTATTCTGAATCAACGATACTACTCAGGAGACCGTCATCATGCCGGAAATGCCGAAAGCATATCTGCCCGCAGAAATCGAAGAGAAATGGTACGCCGAGTGGGAGGCGAACAAACGCTTCCACGGCACGCCGAACCCCGACAAGAAGCCTTATTCCATCGTCATCCCGCCGCCGAACGTGACCGGCATCCTCACCATGGGCCATGTCCTGAACAATACGCTCCAGGACATCCTCATCCGCTGGCACCGCATGATGGGCGAGGAAGTCTGCTGGTTCCCCGGCACCGATCACGCCGGCATCGCCACCGAAAGCAAGGTCGACAAGGTCCTCCGCGAGAAGGAAGGCATCGACCGCCGCACCCTCGGCCGCGAAAAGTTCATCGAACGCGTCTGGGAATGGAAGAAACTCTACGGCGGCACGATCATCAAGCAGCTCCGCAAGCTCGGCACGTCCTGCGACTGGGACCGCGAACGCTTTACCATGGACGAGGGCCTCAGCGCCGCCGTCCGCAAGGTGTTCGTCCAGCTCTATGAAAAAGGCTACATCTACCGCGGCAAGCGCATGGTGAACTGGTGTCCCGCCGCCCAGAGCGCGCTTTCCGACGAGGAGGTCATCTATCGCGAGGTCAAGGGCAAGTTCTGGCATTTCCGCTATCCGCTCACCGACGGTTCCGGTTACCTCGTCGTCGCCACCACGCGCCCCGAAACCATGTTCGGCGACACCGCCGTGGCCGTCCCGCCTGGCGATCCGCGCTACAAACACCTCGTCGGCAAGACCGTGAACCTCCCGCTCACCGACCGGAAGATCCCGATCATCGAGGACGAGCACGCCGACCCGGAAAAGGGGACCGGCTGCGTGAAGATCACGCCCGCGCACGACCCGAACGACTATCAGGTCGGCAAGCGCCACAACCTTGAGTTCATCAACGTCATGAACCGCGACGGCTCCATGAACGCCCAGTGCGGCAAGTACGCCGGGCTCGACCGCTACGAATGCCGCAAGCAGTGCGTCGCGGACATGGAAAGCCTCGGCCTCCTCGAAAAGATCGAGGACATCGTCCACAACGTCGGCTTCTCCGAGCGCGGCGGCGTCGAGATCGAAACGCTCCTCAGCGACCAGTGGTTCGTCCGCATGGACGAGCTCGCCAAGCCCGCCATCGAGGCGGTCCGCTCCGGCGCGATCAAGTTCTATCCCGACCGCTGGGCCAAGACCTATTTCCACTGGATGGAGAACATCCAGGACTGGTGCATCAGCCGTCAGAGAGGGTGGGGACACCGCATCCCGGCCTGGTCCCGC
>JAGCTY010000174.1 GCA_017963105.1 Lentisphaeria bacterium | reverse complement strand
CCCCGAAAAACCCGATCAATCTGGCGTGTCTCTGCGCCATTTCCGCGCTCTTCTCCTACAACACCGGCGTGATCCAGGGCGGACAGTCCCGCATCTCCGAATTCCGCTATCTCCGCCCGGTCGGCAGCTGGCTGATCTGCTTCGCCATCGTGATGTTCGTGAGCGCGGTCTCGGCGCTCTTCATCAACTACGGCAAGACCGGCTGGGCCGCTCCGCTGACCAAGGTCTTCTTCTGGATCCTCGCGGTCTTCGCCGCCGAGCTCCTCGTGAGCTTCGTGATCGAGTTCTACCGTCCGCGCACGCTGGATGAAGTCCGCCCCGTGTACGAGAGCCGTCTGCTGGCCATCTTCACGGAGCCGGGCGGCGTGATGCGGAACATTTCGGATTCGCTGGACTACCAGTTCGGATTCCAGATTTCGCGGACCGGCATCTACCTGGTCCTGCGGAAGGCGATCGTCCCGGCGCTGATGGTCTGGGCCGCCGTCCTCTGGCTCTTCACCTGCATCGCCGAAGTCAATCCCGGCGAAATCGGCATCCGCGAAGTCTTCGGCGCGGTGAACCGCGAATCCAAGCCGCTCGGCGCCGGGATCCACTTCAAATTGCCGTGGCCCTGCGAAAAGATTCTCCGCGTCCCCGTCAAAAACGTTCAGGAGGCTACCCTCGGATCCGTCCTGAACGCCGGCCGGAATGCCAAGGTCATTCTCTGGACCGGCGACAACTACCAGCATGAAAACAAGTTCCTCGTGGCCGTGAAGCAGCAGGGCAAGACCGGCGCGCAGCTCGCGTCCATCCTCGAAGTCTCGCTCCCCGTCTTCTACACCGCCGATCCCGAACGCCCGTTCGACTACGCGTTCAATTTCGACAACGTGAAGGAAACGCTCCTCGCGGTCGGCCAGGCCGAGGCCACGCGCTACTTCGCCAGCACCGACTTCATCACCGACATCTCCTCCGGACGCGAACGGGTCGCCGTGAACCTGTACGACCGCATCCAGAAGGCGTGCGACCGCATCGGGCTCGGCATCAGGCTCGTCGGCATCAACATGCACGACGCGCATCCGCCCATCGGAAGCAGCGAGCCGGGCGGCGCGGTCGACGTCGCCGGGGCGTTCCAGGACGTCGTGTGCGCCCAGGAAGACGCCGTGAAGATGATCTCGAAGGCCAACGAGTACAGCATCACCACGGTCGAATCCGCCAAGGTCGAGGCCACGCGCATCCTCGGCGCCGCCGAAGCCTACAAGTACGACACCGCCAGCGTCGCCCTCGCCGACGCCTCCCGGTTCGAAAGCCAGCTCGAATCCTACCGGCACCTCCCCGGCATGTTCAAGCTCCGCACCTACCTCGACTTCCTCGAAAACGACTGCAGCGACATCCGCAAGTATGTCATTTCCAACGAGATCGACGTCCGCAACCTGGTCCTGAACCTCGAAGAGAAGCCTTCCCTCGACCTGCTCAACACCGACATCAATCTCCTCACCAATCCGAAATAACTCCAACCCAAAACAATCTCAGCGGGACGCCCGCATGAACGGGCGCTTCCCGGACCATCCTTTATTCCCGTGTTCAATCATCTTTCCAAATCCGTCGGCAACCTCATCAAGAACCTGAAAACCGCCCTCTCCGGCTCCCCGAAACAACCGGAGGCCCAGGCGGCCGCGCCCGTCCGCAAGCATGACAAGAAACGCCGCCGCCAGCGGCATCCCGAGGATCCCTCGTACATCCGGCGCGCCGACAGCCGTCCCGTTCCCGCCCGCGACGCGAACCCCGAATCCGATCCCCAGTCGAAGCAGCAGCCGCGCAAACAGAAACAGCCGAAGCAGGCGAAACAGTCGCAGGAACAGCCGAAACAGCCGAAACAGCCGAAACAGCCGAAACAGCCGAAACAGCAGCAGCCGAAGCAGCAGGCGGAAAAGCGCGTCCGGCAGATTCCGCCGATGCCCGCCATCGTGCCGCCGCCGGAGGAACCCGGCAAGATGCGGTTCTGCGACCTCGAACTCTGCCCGGAAGTGCTCGCCGCCGTCCAGGTCCTCGGGTTCCTCTACTGCACCGAAATCCAGAAACTCTGCCTCCCCTTCGCGCTCGCAGGACGCGACCTCGCCGCAAAGGCGCAGACCGGGACCGGCAAGACCGCCGCGTTCCTCTCCACGCTCATCACGCGGTTCCGCCGCCACCCGATCGAGGGCGAACGCAAGCACGGCGCGCCGCGCGCCCTTGTCCTGGCGCCGACCCGCGAGCTGGCAATCCAGATCCACGACGACGCCGAGGCGCTCGCCCGCTTCACCGGCCTGAACTGCGTCGTCATCTTCGGCGGCATGGACCACGAAAAACAGCGCCGCGAACTCGACGCGCCCATCGACATCCTCGTCGGCACGCCCGGTCGCATCATCGACTACTCGCAGAGCGGCGACCTGGACCTCTCCAAGGCCGAAGTCCTCGTGATCGACGAAGCGGACCGCATGCTCGACATGGGGTTCATCCCGGACGTCCGCCGCATCGTCTACCACCTGCCGCGCCCCGGCGTCCGCCAGACCATGCTCTTCAGCGCCACGCTCGAACCCGCCGTCCTGCGCCTGGTCGACTCCTGGATGAAGGACCCGGAATTCGTGGAGTCCGAGCCGCAGCACATCGTGACCGACCTCATCGACCAGCGGTTCTACGCCGTGCTGGACGAACAGAAGATGGCCGTGCTGCTGCACATCATCCGCGAGGAGAAGCCCGAACGCATGATCATCTTCGGCAACCGCAAGGACAAGAACATCTCCGTCGCCGCCCGCCTCTTCGAATACGGCGAGGACGCCGAACTGCTGTCCGGCGACGTGGCGCAGGAAAAACGCCTGAAGATTCTCGACCGTTTCCGCGAGGGTAAGACGCGCATCCTCGTCGCCACCGACGTCGCCGCGCGCGGCATCCACGTGGACGGCATCAGCCACGTCGTGAACTACGACCTGCCCGAACAGGCCGACGACTACGTACACCGCATCGGCCGCACCGGACGCGCCGGCGAACATGGCATCAGCATCAGTTTCGCCGACGAGTTCGGCTCCTTCGTGCTGCCCCAGCTGGAACAGTACACCAAGTGCGAGATCAGGACCGTCCAACCCCCGCTGGAATGGCTCGAACTCCCGGAAAAGACACGCGAACTCCCGCCCGAGGAACGCAAACGTCTGAGCCGCCATGGCGGCGGATCCGGCGGAGGGCGTCCCCGTCGCGGCGGCGGAAGACGGGGCGGCCGCAAATGACGGAGACGAAGTCTCCACTGCGGCAGTGTCCGGCTACGCTCGGGGAGACAGCGTCTCCACTGGAGCAGTGTCCGGCTACGCTCGGACACGGGGGGCAGTGTCCCAACATTACCGTGGTTTTGGACCGGCTCCGCAGCGCGCACAACACCGGCAACATCTTCCGGCTGGCCGAGGCGCTCGGCGCGAAGGAAGTGATCTGCTGCGGCTACACCCCCTGCCCGCCTCATCCGAAGCTCGCGAAGACCGCCATGGGCGCGGACACGATGGTTCCGAGCCGTTCCTTCCCGACCGCGCTCGACGCCATCCGCGCGCTCCGCGAGGAGACCCCCGGCATCGAAGTCCTGGCGGTCGAACCGCTCCCCGAATCCGTCGACGCATGGCGGTACCCGTACCATTTTCCGGTCGCGCTGATCTTCGGCAACGAAGCGCTCGGGATCTCGCCCGATGCGCTGGAAGCCGCCGACGCGACGGTCGGCCTGCCCATGTTCGGCGAAAAGGCGTCCATCAACGTGGGCAACTGCGCGGCGGTCGTCCTGTACGCCGCGGCCGCGAAATTCCTCGCAGACACAAGGAGATGACCTCATCATGACCATCCAACCCGGCAAAGACTGGAAGTTCTTCCTCTTCGGACAGCATATCGAAGCCCTGCGCGATAACCTGAAACGCCGCGGCGTGCACCTCACGGACAGCCCGGACGAGGCCGACATCATCCTGCCGTGCGGCGGCGACGGCACGCTCTTCACCGCCGAACTCCGCTGGCCCGGCCGCCTGAAATACCCCGTCCGCGACTCCGCCACCGCCCCGCTCTGCCCAAAACACGGGCTCGACACCCAGCTGGACGCGTTCTTCGCGGGCAGCCTGAAGACGACGCGCCTGCCGAAGCTCGTGGGACGCGCGAACGGACGCGAACTCTTCGCCGTCAACGACATCTTCCTGCACAACCGGATGCCCGTGACCGCGCTCCGCTACAGCGTCTCCATCGACGGCGCCATGTACGCCCGCGAGGTCGTCGGCGATGCCGTCGGCGCCGCCACCATCCACGGCTCGACCGCGTACTACCGCAGCATCACGCACAGCATCTTCCGCACCGGCATCGGGCTGGCGTTCAGCAACAGCACCGAGCTCGTCAACCACCTGGTCCTGCCCGAAAACTCGCTCATCCGCATCGACATCCTGCGCGGCCCCGCCGTCATGGTCGCCGACAACTCCGAGGAGACCGTGCTCGTCGAACCCGGCGAATTCGCCGAACTCTCCATGTCCGACAAGTTCACCGATATCCTCGGCCTCGACCTCTTCATGTGCTCCGAATGCCGCCGCCTGCGCCACACCCTCCGCGATTCCACGCGCTTCATCGGCGGCGGCGAGGGAGGCCGCTGACATGCGGATCCTCGTCACCGCGGGCCCCACGCGCGAGGCCGTCGACGCCGTCCGGTTCCTCTCCAATAAATCGACCGGCAAAATGGGCTACGCCCTCGCGAAGGCCGCCGTCGAGGCCGGGCACGATGTGATCCTG
>JAGCTY010000173.1 GCA_017963105.1 Lentisphaeria bacterium | reverse complement strand
AGGAGACACACTATGTCCAAGATGATTTCCCCGCTTCAGCAGGTCCGCAGCGAATACGCCCCGAAACTGCCCCCCGCGCTCCGCAACGGCGCGACCGTGAAAGTCGAAAAGGGCGCCCCGCTCGCCGCTTTCGCCGACGCTGAAAAGATCGCCGCCCTCTTCCCGTCCACCAGCAACATGCCCGACCTGAAGTTCAGCGCGGGCGGCGCGGGCGAAGGCAAGCCCGTGAACGTGGCGGTCATCCTCTCCGGTGGCCAGGCCCCCGGCGGCCACAACGTCATCGCCGGCATCTACGATGGCATCAAGTCGCTGAACAAGGCATCGCGCATGTTCGGCTTCAAGGGCGGCCCGAGCGGCCTCGTTGACAACGACTATGTCGAGATCACCGATGAGTTCATGGACGCCTACCGCAACACCGGCGGATTCGACATGATCGGTTCCGGCCGCACCAAGCTCGAACAGGTCGAACAGTTCGACAAGGGCGCGGTGAACTGCAAGACGCTCGGCATCTCCGCCCTCGTGATCATCGGCGGCGACGACTCGAACACCAATGCCTGCCTCCTCGCCGAATACTACAAGGCGAAAAACATCCCGATTCAGGTCATCGGCTGCCCGAAGACCATCGACGGCGACCTGAAGAACAAGTTCATCGAGACGTCCTTCGGCTTCGATACCGCCAGCAAGGTCTACAGCGAGCTCATCGGCAACATTTCCCGCGACGCCAACTCCGCCAAGAAGTACTGGCACTTCATCAAGCTCATGGGCCGTTCCGCTTCCCACATCACGCTCGAATGCGCCCTGAAGACCCACGTGAACGCCGCGATCATCTCCGAGGAAGTCGCCGCGAAGAAGCAGACGCTCTCCGGCATCGTCGACGACCTGGCGAAGATCGTCGCGAAGCGCGCTGAGAACAAGGAGAACTTCGGCGTCGTGCTGGTGCCGGAAGGCCTCATCGAGTTCATCCCCGAAATGAAAGTCCTGATCGGCGAGCTCAACGACGTCCTCGCCGCAAATGCGGACGAATTCAACGCCATCGCGAAGCCCGAAGACAAGATTGCGTACATCTCCGGCAAGCTCTCCGCCGCCAGCGCATCCGTCTACGCCCAGCTCCCGACCGCCATCCAGCTCCAGCTCTCCATGGACCGCGACCCGCACGGCAACGTGCAGGTGTCCCTCATCGAGACTGAAAAGCTCCTCGCGCAGCTCGTGAAGCAGCGCCTCTCCGCGATGAAGGCGGAAGGCAAGTATGTCGGCAAGTTCTCCAGCCAGACCCACTTCTTCGGCTACGAAGGCCGCTGCGCCGCTCCGTCCAACTTCGACGCCGACTACTGCTACAGCCTCGGCTTCAACGCCGCCGCCATCATCGGCTCCGGCGCGACCGCCTACATGTCCTACGTCGGCAACCTCGCGAAATCCGCCGACGAGTGGACCGCGGGCGCCGTGCCGCTGACCGCCATGATGAACGTCGAACACCGCCACGGCGCGGACAAGCCGGTCATCAAGAAGGCGCTCGTCGAGCTCGACGACGCTCCGTTCAAGTTCTTCGCCGCCAACCGCGACGACTGGGCCGTGAACACCTCGTTCGTCTATCCCGGCCCGATCCAGTATTTCGGCCCGTCCGTCGTCTGCGACGCCAAGACCGAAACGATCAAGCTCGAACACCAGTGATTTGAACAGGGGACAGGAAAGGCATTCACCATGGCCGAACAGGGAACCAAAATCGACGTGGCCCAGGTCGCCTCGCTGGCGCGCCTGAGCCTGCCTCAGGACATGATCCCGCGTCTGCAGTCCGAAATGGAGCAGATCGTCGGCTATGTCGAAATGCTCGCCGAACTCGACGTCTCCGGCATCGAGCCCACAGCCCACGCCGTCGCCCGCACCAACGTGCTCCGCGACGACGTGCCCTCCGATCCCTTCCCGCGCGAGGCCATGCTCGCCAACGCGCCCGACCTGATCGAAGGTGAACTCGTGAAGGTCCCGCAGGTCCTTCCCGGGGAGGGCATCGCATGATGACGAATTCCGAGCTCATTTCCCTGTCCCTCCGCGATGCCGCCGCCGCGCTCCGCGACGGTCGCACTACCTCCGTCGCTCTCTGCACGGCCTTCCTCGAACGCATCCAGGCGGTCGAACCGAAGGTGCGCGCCCTCCTCGCCGTGGACCCGGAATCCGTGCTGGCGCAGGCCGCCGCTTCCGACGCACGCCGCGCCTCCGGCGCTCCGCTGGGCGAGTTCGACGGCATCCCGATTACGCTGAAGGACAACATCTGCGCGAAGGACGAACAGTGCTCCTGCGCCTCGAAAATCCTGAAGGGCTTCATCTCCCCGTACGATTCCTTCGTGACCGGCAAGCTGAAGACCGCCGGTTGCGTCCTCCTCGGACGTGCCAACATGGACGAGTTCGCCATGGGCTCCTCCTGCGAGAACAGCGCCTACCAGCGCACCGCGAACCCGTGGAACCTCGACTGCGTGCCGGGCGGCTCCTCGGGCGGGTCCGCCGCATCCGTCGCCGCGCTGGAAACGGTCGCCGCGCTCGGTTCCGACACAGGCGGCTCCATCCGCCAGCCCGCGGCCTTCTGCGGCGTGGTCGGCCTCAAACCGACCTATGGACGCGTTTCCCGTAACGGCCTGGTGGCGTTCGCCTCCTCGCTGGACCAGATCGGCCCGCTGTCCCGCACCGTGTGGGACGCCGCCGCGATCCTCGACCTGATCGCCGCTCATGATGAGAAGGATTCGACGAGCCTGCCGCAGGAACCGGAAGGATTCGCCGCCGACCTGGAGGCGTTCGAACAGAATCCGCGCCTAGACGGCGTGAAGATCGGCCTCCCGAAGGAATACTACGAGCTCGAAGGCATGGACCCCGCCGTCAAGCAGATCATGAACGATTCCATCGAGGTGTTCCGTTCCCTCGGAGCGTCGTTCGTCGACGTCTCCCTCCCGCACACGAAATACGCCATGGCTTGCTACTACATCATCGCCACGGCCGAGGCGAGCGCGAACCTGGCGCGGTTCGACGGCATCCGCTACGGCTACCGCAGCCCGAACGCCACCGACATCAATTCGACCTACGAGAAGTCGCGCGGCGAAGGGTTCGGCAACGAGGTGCTCCGCCGCATCATGCTCGGCACCTACGTGCTCAGCAGCGGCTACTACGACGCCTACTATCTGCGCGCGCAGAAGGTTCGCACGCTGCTCCGCCGCGACTTCCAGGAAGCCTACAAACTCTGCGATTTCCTGCTGACTCCGGTGACCCCCGCGCCCGCGTTCCACTTCGGCGCGAAGACCGACCCGCTGCAGATGTACCTTTCCGACGTCTTCACCACGGCGCTGAACCTGAGCGGCGACTGCGGCCTGAGCGTGCCCGCCGCGATCGACGCCGGCACCGGACTGCCCGTCGGAATCCAGCTCATCGCTCCGGCCATGGAGGAGAAACGCATCTTCCGCGCCGGTCGCGCGTTCGAGCTTGCGCGAGCACAAAAAGATTTTACTGCCCCGCTGGCGTAAGGGGCACAAGCGCGGGGCGGCGGAACCGCCAGCCGCCCCGGCATTCCGTTTTCGAACAGGAAGGAGACGTGCGGACATGAATACCGAATCGACCGGACTTCTGGCGGCGTGCCGCGCCGCGGAAGCATCGTTCCATGTGTTTTTCACTGGGGAGTCGCCCGCACCCGGTACATTTGCTGACCGCCTCGGTGCTGCGCTTTCCGCCATTGAACTTGACTGTGAGCACGGACATTCGTCCTCGAAGGTAGTCCGGACAAAGCTCACGAAGCCGCTGCACAGACTGCCGCCCGATGATCCGGCGCATCATGGCGCGACCGGATATGTCAACCTTTTCGAAGCACCTCCGGACGGCGCATCCGACTCCATCGACGCGCTGAACCTGCTCGCCGCGTCCTGCGTTTCGTTTCCGTTCAGCCGCCTGCTGGACAAAATGCTGTTCGAACGCCTTGCGGTCCTGTCGCCGCACGAGGCGCATCCCACCTCAAAGGAATCCGATTCCGATGCCGCATTCTTCTACCGTCACGCTGTTCGCCTGGCGGAACTCCTGAAAGACCTCATTCCTTCGTACTGCGCCCTGCTCGCGAAACGATCCGGCGAAGCGCCCGAAGGCGCGGTCTCCCGCCTGCGTCCATCCGCGCTCAAGCTCGACGCCGCACAAAGTGCCTTCCTGCGGATGAAGCCCGGCGCGGTCGCGCTGGAAATCGCAAAGCTGTCCTCGGACGATCCGTTCGCGCACGGTCGTATCTTCCGGCATCAGGACGGCGCGTTCGTGCCGCTCGAACTTCCCTCGATCCGGTCCGCGGACGAGTTCTACGGCTACCAGTCCGTGCGCCGGATGTTCCAGGAGCATTTCCGGGCGTTTTCCGAGGGGCGGAACAACCTGCCGCTGCTCATTTCGAGCCTGCCCGGCCTCGGCAAGACGCAGATGAGCATCGCCTACAGCCTGTCGTTCCCGGACATCACCCTGATCATTCCGCGGCCGGGCGACCTCGCCGCCGGGCTGGAACCGCTGATCGCTGAGCTCGCCGTCTGGACGAACCACAAGTTCATGCTGTTCTTCGACGACATCGACGTGTCGAAGACCGACTGGTACTATTTCCGCACGAACATAGGCGGCACGTTCTCCCTGCCGGAAAACATCACGCTCACGATCGCCTCGAACCAGCGGTTCCCCGCGAATATCTCCAGCCGCGGCCGCGGCTGCGAGTTCCCGATGTTCGACGAGATCCGTTGCCAGGAGATGATCCTGGACTTCCTTTCGGCGAAGGGGCTGCGCGAACCCTCGAAGAACCTTGTGGCCGTGATCGCGTCCGACTACGTGAGCGAGTTCGGCCAGAAGCAGTTCGAGGAACTGTCCCCGCGCACGCTCGTGCGCTACCTCGACCACTACCTCTCCGACCCCGCCAAACGCAAGACGCTCATGGACGAGGCGAACAGCGATGTGGTGCCGCAGCCCGATCCGCAGGTCTTCTACGAGGAGAACGTGAAACTCATGCGTTCCATCCACGGCGAAGAAGCCCTCGACCAGTTCCGACAGGATGCCGTCCATGCCAAGTGACGAATCTGGTTTTCTGTTTCCCTCTGCGCCGGATTCGGACGGGTTCACGTTCAATTCCGGAGACGGACTGTTCGACGGCCCGATTGACGGCGAGGACGACGGCGAACTGAAGCCCCTGCTCGGGGACGATTACTACATGCGTGCCGCGCTGCGTTGCGCCCAGCAGGCCGCCGATGCGGGCGAAGTCCCGGTCGGAGCCGTGGCCGTAAAGGACGGCCTCATCATTGCGCGTTCGTGGAACCAGGTGGAGCTGCTGAAGGACGCGACCGCCCATGCCGAACTCATGCTCATCGCGTCGCTTCCTCAGGTCATCGGAGACTGGCGGCTGGATGGCATCGACATCTATGTGACCAAGGAGCCGTGCGCCATGTGCGCCGGGGCTATGGTGAACTCGCGCATCCGCCGCGTGGTCTTCGGAATGCGCGACCCGCGCTGCGGCGCCGCCGGGACCGCCCTGAATGTGACCGGATTCCCCGGGATGCTCCACAACGTCGAGGTGACCGCCGGTCTCATGGAGGAGGAATGCAAGGAGCTGTTCCAGGCGTTTTTCCGCACGGTCCGCGCGAACGCCCGAAAAAAGAAGTCCTGATTTGCGCCCTCGGCTTGAAAAATCCAGTTTCCTGGGGTATATTTTTCTTTACATTAATTTTTTAAACAACCCCCTCAAGCAAGGATAAGCTCATGGACTATCGCATCGAAATGTCGGTGAAGCCGCAGTGGCAGGACGCCCGCGGCCAGGGCGTCGTTCGCCGCCTCTCCGCCCTCCCCGGACTGCCGCCCGTCCGCGGCATCCGCACCCGTTCCGTCTACACCGTTTCCGCAGACATCACGCCTGACGAAGCCGCGAAGGTCGCGCACGAACTCGCCGATCCGGTCACCCGCAGCGGCATCGTGGGCGAAACGCCTTCCGCCGACCTGAATTATACCTGGCTGATCCGCGTCGGGTTCAAGCCGGGCGTCACGGACAACGTGGCCCGTACGGCGTGGGAAGCCATCGGCGACATCATCGGTCGCAAGCTCTCCCGCGAGGAACAGGTCTTCAGCTCGATCGAATATCTGGTGGATTCCCCCGAAATGACCCGTGAACAGGCACAGCGCATCGCCACCGGCCTGCTCGCGAACGTCCTGATCGAATCGGTTGACGTCTTCTCCCGCGACGAGCTCGTGAACAGCTCCATCCCGCTGAACAAGCCCGTCATCAAGGGGCTCGGCGAGGTCATCGTCCGCGATTATGACCTGGAAGTCTCCGACGAAAAGCTCATGGAGCTGTCCCACAAGGGCACCCTCGCCCTCAGTCTCGAGGAAATGAAGTCCATCCAGGGCTATTTCCGCCAGCTCGGGCGCAAGCCGACCGATGTGGAGATGGAAGTCCTCGCACAGACCTGGAGCGAACACTGCAAGCATAAAATCTTCGCCGCCGACATCGACTACACCACCCCGGACGGCAAGACGATCACGATCTCCTCGCTCTACAAGAGCTACATCAAGAAGAGCACGAAGGAGCTTCAGGCGGAGGTGCCGTGGCTCGTTTCCGTCTTCACCGACAACGCCGGCGTGATCCGCTTCAACGACCGCTTCGACCTCGTCTACAAGGCCGAGACCCACAACAGCCCGTCCGCGCTCGATCCCTACGGCGGAGCCATGACCGGCATCGTGGGCGTGAACCGCGACCCGCTCGGGACCGGGCAGGGCGCCGACCTGCTGCTGAACGTGTGGGGCTACTGCCTCGGTTCGCCGTTCACCGACCCGATCAACGTCCCCGAAGGCCTCCTGCATCCGCGCCGCCTCCGCGACGGCGTCCACAAGGGCGTGATCGACGGCGGCAACCAGAGCGGCATCCCGTATGCCGTCGGCTGGGAATACTTCGACGACCGCTACATCGGCAAGCCGCTGGTCTATTGCGGCACGGTCGGCACGCTCCCGCGCAAGGTCGGCGACCGCAACGGCTGGGAAAAGTTCATTGAACCCGGCGACTACATCGTGATGACCGGCGGCCGCATCGGCAAGGACGGCATCCACGGCGCCACGTTCTCCAGCGAAGAGCTGCACAAGGACAGCCCCGTGCAGGCGGTCCAGATCGGCGACCCGATCACCCAGAAGCGCATGAGCGACTTCATCCACGAGGCGCGCGAACGCCTCCTCTACCGCTTCGTCACCGACAACGGCGCGGGCGGCCTCTCCTCCAGCGTCGGCGAAATGGCGGATGTCTGCGGCGGCTGCGACATGGACCTCGCGAAGGCTCCGCTCAAATACTCCGGCCTCCAGCCGTGGGAAATCCTCGTTTCCGAGGCGCAGGAACGCATGAGCTTCGCCGTCGCGCCGGAACGCCTCGACGAGTTCCTGGCGCTCGCCGCCGCACGCGACGTGGAGGCGACCGTGCTCGGCCGCTTCAACCACTCCGGCAAGTTCCACATCACCTACGGCGACCGCGTGGTGGCCGACATCGACATCAAGTTCATGCACGAGGGCCTGCCGAAACTCCACCTGAAGGCCGAGTGGAAGCCCCCGGTCTTCGACGAGCCGGTCATCTCCGGCCGCGACCTCTCCGCCGACCTCGTGAAGCTCATCGGCCGCCTGAACATCTGCTCCGACGAATACAAGGCCCGCCAGTACGACCACGAGGTGAAGGGCCTCAGCATCATCAAGCCGTTCACCGGCGTCTGCCGCGACGTCGCCTCCGACGCCACCGTCACGCTCGCCGAACCCCTCGCGAAGGAAGGTATCGTGCTTTCCGCCGGCATCCTCCCGCGCTACAGCGACATCGACACCTACCACATGATGGCGTCCATCATCGACCTCGCCGTGCGCCGGTCCGTCGCCGCGGGCGCCGATCCCGACCACATCGCCGGCCTCGACAACTTCTGCTGGCCCGACCCCGTGCAGAGCGAGAAGACCCCGGACGGCGAATACAAGCTCGCGCAGCTCGTCCGCGCGAACATGGCGCTGTACGACTGCACCAAGGCGTTCAAGGTGCCCTGCATCTCCGGCAAGGACAGCATGAAGAACGACAGCACGCGCGGCGGCCGCAAGATCTCCATCCCGCCCACCGTCCTTTTCAGCACCATCGCCCGCATCGACGACGTGTCGCACGCGGTCTCCCTCGACGCCAAGTTCGCGGGCGACGCCGTGTACGTGCTCGGCGAGACCAAGCCCGAACTCGGCGGCAGCGAATATTACGCCATGCTGGACGCCGTCGGCAACAACGTCCCGAAGGTCGATATCCCCAAGGCGTCCAAGCTCTACCACGCGCTTGCCGAAGTCATCAAGGCGGATATCCCGTCCTCCATCATCTCCCCTGCGCTCGGCGGCCTCGCCATCGCCGCGGCCAAGTCCGCCATCGGCGGCCGCCTTGGCATGGCCATCGAACTCGACAAGCTCCCCGGCATCGAAAACCTGAACGACGCCGAGGCGTTGTTCTCCGAGTCGAACTCCCGTTTCATCCTCACCTGCCGTCCCGAACGCGCCGCCGAGCTGGAAAAGATGCTCGCCGGAAACGTGTTCGCCCGCGTCGGCACGACCACGGAGAAGCAGGAGCTGGTGTTCACGCGCGGCGGCAAGACCGTCGCGTCCGCCACGCTTGCCGACCTCATCAAATCCTACAAATCCACGCTCGAAGGCGTTTAAGGAGATTTCCGCATGATCCGCACCATCATCACAGGTTCCGCCGGACGCATGGGCAAGGCGCTCGTCGCCGCCATCGCCGCCAATCCTGAATTCCAGCTCGCAGGAGCCACCGAATACCCCGCCAGCCCGCTCATCGGGCAGGACGCCGGGACCGTCGCCGGAGTCGCCGCGCTCAACGTGCCGATCTCCGCCTCGCTCACGCCCGAAATGCTCTCGAACGCCGACGCCATCATCGATTTCAGCACAGGAAACGTGCTGGAGAACGCCCGTGCCGCCGCGAAGGCCGGACTCTCCATCGTGATCGGTACCACCGCGCTCACCGACGCCGACAAGGCCGCCCTCCGCGAACTCTCCGCACAGGGCGCGCGCATCGTTCAGACGTTCAACTACAGCGTCGGCGTGAACCTGCTCTTCTTCCTCTCCGGCAAGACCGCCTCGCTCCTCGCCAACGATTTCGACATGGAGATCATCGAGGCGCACCACAACCAGAAGAAGGACGCCCCGAGCGGCACCGCCGTCCGTCTGGCGGAGGTTCTCTGCGAAGCCGCGGACCGCACGCAGGACGACCTCCGTTACGGCCGCCAGGGCATCGTGGGCGCGCGCACCCGTCGCGAGATCGGCATCCACGCCGTGCGCGGCGGCGACATCGTGGGCGACCACACCGTGCTCTTCGCGGGCGACGGCGAACGCATCGAGCTGACGCACCGCGCGTCCAGCCGCATGACCTTCGCCAAGGGCGCGCTCCGCGCCGCCAAGTGGCTCGCGGGCGCTTCCGCCGGGTACTACGACATGCAGGACGTGCTCGGGCTGAAGTAAGCCCGGCGAACCAGAGGAGCCGCAACCATGCCGATCGGACTCAAAATCGGAAAACTCGTGAACAAGACCGTCTGGCAGCCGGACAAGAAACAGGTTGTCATCGATCAGACGCTTGAGCTTACGTGCGACTGCGGCACCACCATCATCGTGGAACAGCACATCGACGGCATGACCATGATCGAGGGCGTCCGCCATCCGATCACCGCCGGCAGCAACACCCTCGAACTGAAGCAGATGCGCATCGTGAACCCGCGCACCGTCCGCCCCGACGGCGAACCCGCACTCTACGACCTCGCGGTCCGCGTCTACGCCGTGGGGATCGACCCTATCACCGTTTCCGAATCCGTTTCGTTCCTCAACCTCATAAAGGACCATTCATGAGCTATCAGAAAATCCGTCCGGTCGACGGCGACCGCATCACAGCGAATCCCGACGGCAGCCTCATCGTCCCCGATCAGCCGATCATTCCGTTCATCGAAGGCGACGGCATCGGCCCCGACATCACGGCGGCCTCCATGCACATCTGGAACACCGCCATCGCGAAAGCCTACGGCGGCAAACGAAAGATCGCCTGGATGGAGGTCTTCGCCGGCGAAAAATCCTGCGAAGTCTACGGCGAAGGCGTCTGGCTCCCCGACGAAACGCTCGAGGCGATCTCCGACCATCGCATCGCCATCAAGGGCCCGCTCACGACCCCCGTCGGAAAGGGCATCCGCTCCCTAAACGTGACCCTCCGCCAGAAGCTCGATCTCTACGTCTGCCTCCGCCCGGTCCGCTATTTCCAGGGCGTCCCCTCCCCGGTCAAGCACCCCGAGCTCACCGATATGGTCGTCTTCCGCGAGAACACCGAGGATATCTACGCCGGCATCGAATGGGCGTCCGGCACGCCCGAGGTGCAGAAGGTCATCTCCTTCCTCCAGAACGAAATGGGCGTCGCCAAGATCCGTTTCCCGGAGACCTCCGCCATCGGCATCAAGCCGGTCTCGAAGGAAGGCTCCGAACGCCTCATCCGCGCCGCCATCCGCTACGCCATCGACAATCACCGGAAGAGCGTCACGTTCGTGCATAAGGGCAACATCATGAAGTTCACCGAGGGCGGCTTCCGCGACTGGGGCTACGCGCTCGCGAAGCGCGAGTTCCCGGAACAGACCGTCACGTGGGAAGAATGCGGCGGCGCGGTCCCCGAGGGCAAGATCCTCATCAAGGACTGCATCTGCGACGCGTTCCTGCAGCAGATCCTGACCCGGCCCGCCGAATACGACGTGATCGCCACCATGAACCTGAACGGCGACTATGTGTCGGACGCCCTCGCGGCCAGCGTCGGCGGCATCGGCATCGCCCCGGGCGCGAACATCAACTACGTCGGCGGCAAGGCCATCTTCGAGGCCACGCACGGCACCGCGCCGAAGTACAAAGGGCTCGACAAGGTCAATCCCTGTTCGCTCGCGCTCTCCGGCGAAATGCTCCTCCGCCACATCGGCTGGACCGAGGCCGCCGACCTCGTGATCCGCGGCATCGAACGCGCCATTGCCTCCAAACATGTCACCTACGACTTCGCGCGCCAGATGGAAGGCGCGACCGAACTCCGTTGCTCCGAGTTTGCCCGCGTCATCGCGGACAACATGTAATTCCTTCGGGGCGTTATGGATACGGACAGGCAGGATTGGTTCCGGTATTCGATCACGAAGGACCTCCCGCGCGCGGATGTGCTTGCGCTCTACCGTGCCGCGGGCTGGTTCGGCCCGTCCGATCCCGCCCCTGAGCTCGATTCCATGATCGAGAACTCGTTCGCGGTCTCCGCGGCGTTCGATCCCGCCGGGCGTCTGGTCGGCATGGCGCGCGCGCTGTCCGACGGCGTGAGCGACGCGTATATCCTTGACGTTGTAGTCGATCCGGCGCACCGTTCGCAGGGCGTCGGCCGCGAGATCGTGAAACGCCTCTCGGACCATCTCGCATCGTTCGGCATCGACTGGATCGTCTGCATCGGCGTGCCCGGCACGGAGGCGTTCTACCATGTCGCCGGAGCCGCCCCGATGGATGGTCATACGGCGTTCCGCTTCGGCGCGAAAAACGGAGCGGACGACAAATGAATGCACGCGAATCCCAGCCGCCGGAGGGCTTCCGTCGCCTCGCGCTCGAAGACCGCGCGGTCCTCGAACCCTTCCTGCTCGCGTCCGGCCGACAGAGCTGCGAATTCGCGTTCGCCAACCTCTTCCTGTGGAGCGGGACCTACCGCCCCGACTGGTGTTTCATCGGCTCGCACCTCTATCTTCTGCTGGAGACCGAGGACATCCTGATGTTCGCGCCGGGCGGCGCGCGCGGTCCGGCGACGGACGAGCTTCTGGCGGTTTCCGACCGCCTCATTCGCGCGGGCTACAGCGGCTCGTTCGACCACGTGGACCAGGAGTACCTGAAGACGCACCCGGATGTCGGGACGCGCTTTTCCGCAGAACGCATGGACGACCGCTACGACGAGTACATCTACTGCGTGGACGCGCTCGTCGGCCTGCACGGGCGGCTCCTGTCGAAGAAACGCAACCTGATTGCGCAGTTCTGCGAGGATTACCCGGACGCCGCGCTGGAACCGCTTTCCCGCGCGAATCTCGACGAAGCGCTCGCCGTGCAGCGCGACTGGCTCGCGGCGCAGGACCAGCCCGTTTCCGTCGAAGCCGCGCACGAGGCCGCCGCCATCGGGATGCTCGCAGAGCATTTCGAGGCGCTTCCGGTCGAGGGACTTGTGCTCCGCGCCGGAGGCCGCGTCGTCTCCTTCGCCGTGTACAGCCCGGTCTCGTCCGACCTCTGGACCGTGCATTTCGAGAAGACCCGCTACGAATACAAGGGCGCGTCGCAGTACATCACGCACAAGACCGCCGCCGCACTGCAGGGCCGCGCCCGGCTGCTCAACCGCGAACAGGACCTCGGCATCCCCGGCCTCCGCCAGGCGAAGAAGTCCTACGACCCGCTGTTCCTGCTCCAGAACTACAAGCTCGTCCGCCGGACGTGAACAATCAGAGGGGGGAGCATGAAACGCAAGAGGATTCTGAACACTCTGCTGATCTTGCTTGCTGTGCTTGCTATTGCTGGCGTTGCCGCGTCCGTTTTCCTGTTTTATTACGTCCCCAGGTTCATGGACACACAGGACAAAATGATCTTTACGGTCCGGTACATTGGGCTTGGCCTGCCGGATGCGTTCTACGACGAGGTCATGAGCATGCCCGACGGCTATATCCGGGCGTCGGATTTGAAAACGCCGCTCGCGGAAGCCAATGGGGAAAGCCCCTGGAACAGAGAATCGCTCAACGGGGAAATGCTTTTGCTGGACGTCTCCTCCGGCATGAACGGACCGGATCTGCTCCGGCATTTTGCCGGGCGCGTCTACGTCAAAAAGGAAGGGCGTTTCCTCTGCGTTGCGGTCATCGTCACCGCGCCGCATCCATTTCATCCGGGCAAGATCTGGTATGCCATGCGTTTCGAGCTGATCCCCGAGGGGGACGATGCCCGTGCCGACGAAGAGGAACGGCGGAAACTCGTCGAGGCCGGCGTGCTCCCCCAGGGCGGCCGGATCATCCGGACGGAAAAATGGAACGTCGACCCCCGCGAGCTCCTTTCACACGGCATCTCGTTCAACTGAATCCTGCCGGTCCGCTCCGTGCCGCGGATCCTCGATTTGAGCTTTGAAAACTCTGCCGCCGGGCGCGGGCCGCGATCAGACATCAAAAGTAGATGGTCGGGAGCAGGTGGTTTGCGTGGAGGATGCCCAGGATGAACAGGTGCAGCGGGTAGTAGACGTAGAAGAACCACTTCATGAACGTGTTGAACGTCGGATTCGGGCCGCGTTTGCCGTTGTACAGCGCCAGGATCGGGATCGACAGCACCACGGAGAGATCCAGGAACGCGTACGTCAGGTTGACAGGCGGGAACGTGTATCCGAAAATGCCCACGTAGAGCACCAGCCACAGTGCCTGCTTCCACAGATGCCCGCGGTTTGTCCCGAAGCTCAGCACCAGCACCGACGCGATGCAGCTCCAGTCGCCGGGGAAACTCACCACGCAGATCAGGCAGATCAGCAGCGTCTTCAGCCACGCGCTCCGGATGCGCTCCGAATACTCCACGCGGAGCATCACCAGCCCCCAAGCCAGCGTCCAGATCACGCTCGTCTGGCTGTGGAAGCAGAAGGCGTTCAGAAACGAGATGTCGCGGAACCGGATCGCCTGCCATATCCCGCTGTAGTAGAGCGGCACGAACGGCCGCCAGTCGCTGAACCCGTTCCATTCCGAGACGTACGCGAAATGCGAGATCAGCGCGAAGAGGAACATGCGGAACATGTATTTGTTGACGTTCCGCGTGTGGAAGAATCCCTCCGCGATGAAGAAACACATCGTCGGCATCGTGATGCGTCCGATGATGTGCATCAGCTCCGGCTTCCAGTTCATCGCATACCCGGGGTAGATCGTCCACGCGATATGGTCGATCGTCATGGCGATGATCGCGATCAGCTTGATCGCATTCGCATCCAGTATCTTGTAATTCTTCATGCGTGCCCCGCCCGGCTGGATCGCATCGACAGTGCAGGATGCCTGCGCCGTCTTGCCCTGATTCGCCGTGTTGAGTTCCGTTTCCATCGTTTACCCCGCCAATTACTCCGCCAGTTACACCGCCAGTTACACCGCCACCGGCATCATTTCGGATAATATCCGCCGTTTCTCGGGGCCCCGCGGAATTCGATCCTTTCCGCTTTTTTCAGTGCCTGCAGATGGCGTTCCGCCGTTCTGCGGCTGATGGAAAGCCTTTCGGCGAGCATTCCCGTCCGGACTCCCGGATTGTCCTGAATACACCGGAAAACAGCCTCAAGCGGATCCTGGCTGGACATATGCCCGCGCAGGGCGTTCAGGATCTCCCGGAGCATGAAAACGATGAAGATGCCGGAATCGCCTGCTTCCGTGCTTTGGTTGATCGCCTGATAATACTTGTCCTGATTGTTGTAGACCATCGTTTCCACGGGGAGCTGCAGAAAGACGGGATTCCATTTCGCGAGGATCAGGGACTGCCACAGGCGCCCGATGCGTCCGTTGCCGTCAGGGAATGGATGAATGAACTCGAATTCGTAGTGGAAAACGCAGCTTCGGATTAGCAGATGGTCTTTCGATCGTTTGAGCCAGGAAAAAAGGTCTTTCATTTGCTGCGGGACCAAATGAGCAGGCGGCGCCATATGAATGACTTCGCTTTTTTTCACGACGCCCACACCGCCCCGGCGGAATTCGCCGGGATGGTCCATCAAGGCCGCCATCATCATTTCGTGCGCCCGCAGCAGATCTTTCATGGAGTACGGATTCCAAACCTCCGCAATATCATAGACCGCAATTGCATTTTTGACCTCCTGGATTTGCCGCAGAGGCGCCACGACGCGTTTCCCGTCCAGAATTTCCGAAACCTGTTCCTCGGACAGAGTGTTGCCCTCGATCGCAAGAGACGCCTGGATCGTCTTGATCTGATTTGCCCGGCGGAGCTTCAGCGCATCGGCATTTCCAGGACGGAATGTGACCCGTTCCACGAGCGCGGCGATCTCTGCAATCATATTGACTGCATCCGCCGAGATATGAAATGGAGGCCGGTAACTCATGGAAAGCGAGGGAAAAACCGGGGCGCGGGCGACGCCCCGGGGGGTTCGACTTATAGCCGAGGGAAGGGGCGATTACTTTTTTTCGTCCTTCTTTTCGGAGGGCTTGGGGGCCTTGACCCACTTGCCGTCTTCGCCCTGGATGTATTCGCCTTCGGCGGCCTTGGAACGGATCTGCTTGGCGCGGAGTTCGCCGACCTTGTCGACGGTGGAGCCTTCTTTCTTGGCGATGGCGGTGTAAACGGTCTTGCGGTCGGCGTTTTCGTCCTCGACGATCTTCTTATCGGCGTCTTCGATCTTGACGTCCTTGCCGTCTTTGTCCTTCATGACTTCGAGGTAGCCGGTCTTGTTTTCGCCGACGGTGCCGGCCTTCTTGAGGGTTTCGATCTTGGGCTTGCGTTCGGCCATGTTCTTCTTGATGGTGGCGGCGTCGTCAGCGGCGGAAAGGACCTGCGGGACGGCGAACGCGAGTGTGAGGGCGGCGACGGAGAGGGCGAGCAGTTTTCTCATTTTCATGGTAAAACCTCCTGAGGTTGAATGGTTTGTCCGGATCAGAGCGCGTCGAGTTCGCCGAAGAAGTCGTCGAGGGCTTTTTCGATGCGGATGTTGATGTCGAGCGTGATGTGCACGGGCTTGATCTCGATCGGCTTGACGTCGACTTCGTTCTGGGTCCTGATGCAGGACGTTGCGCCGAAGCCGAGCAGGACGACCGCGGCGGCGAGGATTGGCAGGAATTTTTTCATGGTTTGGATTCCTTTCCCGGTTGAGGGATGTTTTGTTGAGGTTTGTTATGTGGTTTTTGTTTGCTGACAGGTTAAGGGTTCAGGGTATCGTCACTCCGCCTCTGGAGAAGATCTGCTGGAAATAATCGGCGAGCTCCATCGCCTTCCCGTACATGTTCACGTTCGTGTCCAGGCGGATGCCCTGGAAGAGGCACGGCGTGGGGGACTTGATGAACGAGGCGGTGTTCTCGTCGAACGCGTAATAGAGCGCGCGGTTCGGACGGCCGTCGAGCGAGAGCTCCAGTTTCATGTTCTCCTTTTCCGGGCCGACGGACTGCAGGCGCATGCGGACCCAGGAGTAGGTGAAGTCCTTCAGGGCGTCTTTCGCGAGCTCCATTTCGATGCCGGTGCCGGCGTTCGTCAGGGCCTCGTCGAGGTCGCCCTTGATCACGCCGTTCTCGCCGGGCGTGGAGAAGAGGAACGCATCCTCGAAATAGATGTTGTCGATCTTTGATTTGCCGAACGCGTCGGTCTTCTGCACGAGCACGACCGGGATGGTGCCGTTGATGGAGCCGCTGCCGTTAATCTCGCCGAGCCCGATCTGGGTGAGGAAGAGCGGCATTTCCAGGCGGTCGCAGTAGAGCACGGCTTCGGTGGTGGTCTGGCCGATGCGGTACGTGATGCCGCCGAGGCGAATGTGGCCGTTGCACCAGTCGAGGCGGGCGTTTTCGACCTGCCAGGTGTCCGGGGCCTCCATGCGGAACGTGGCGAGCCCGGCCCCGGTCTCGATCCTGTCGTACTTGACGGACTTGAAGGAAAGCGTCTGGCCGGGCGCGGATTTGAGGATGGAAATCTCCGGGACCTCGAATCCGAGGCCGATGCCGCGCACCTCGAGCTTCTGCTCGGGGATGAAAAGATCGGCGTCGGCGATGCGGAACTTCGCGCTGCCGGTGGTGGTCTTCGGCAGGATTTTGTACACGGCGTCGGCGGAGAGCTTGCCCGTGCACGAAATCTCCTCGAACTGCGGCAGGAACTTGGCGAGGTCCTTCGAGAGGTCGGCCTGCTGTTCCGGGACGTTCAGGCCGCATTCGACCTCGACCCCGGCGCCTCCGCCGAGCGCGACGTTCGCGTAGATCTGACCGTCGATGGAGAAAAGTTTCGCGTCCGTTTTCAGGCGGAACGTCTTCGCGGCGTCGTCCCATTGGACCGTGCCGTCGAACGAGGCCGCCTGAACGCCGTTGAACTCGAAGTCGCCGAGCGAAATCCTGCCCGTGCGCGGCTCGGCGGGCGGAGCGGATTTGTCTTTGTCCACTTCGTCCTCTTCCGCCTCAATGAGCGTGTAATCGAACGGGAAATCCCAGTGGAGGTTCTGCGCGAGGAGCTTGAGCTCGGGCATGGCGAGCTTTGAATCGGGGCAGGAGAGTGCGCCGGAGAGGATGCCCCTGCCGGTGTCGAACGCCGCGTTCAGGCCGAGTTCCGGCGCGTCGTAGGTGAGGTTGGCGGCGGTCTGCTTGAACAGGAAATCGGTGATCTTCGCGTCGGCTTTGTACGTCTGTCCGTCTTCCGAACCGGCGTTGAATGCCAGCGTGTCCGCCGCGCAGGTCATGCCCTCGAGTTCGGCGAGGAGCTTTCCTCCCTTGAGCTCGGCGGATGCTTTTTCGATGCCGTCGGTCAGCGTGGCATCGGCCGTGAAGGATTCGGGCTTGAAGGAGACCTTCATGCCCTCCTTCTCGAAATCAAGTTCTCCGTCCGTGAGGCGGATGGTCGCGCCCTGAAGCTCCCCGTCCTTGAGGAAGCCCATATTGATCTTTTCCGGCCTGAGGGAGACGGTCATGCCGTTGTATTCCGCGCGGAGGTCTCCGGCGATGATTTTGAGGGAACCCATCATCTGGCCGCCGTTCATGTTGAACTCGCCCGTGATCTCTCCCCGCCGGAAGGACGCGGTCAGACCCTTGAGCCCGGGAGCGAACGCGCCGCCGTCGAATTCCACAGCGGGCGCGATGCTGAAGCGGGATTGGACGGCCATTCCGTCGCGCCGCATGTCCAGGCAGGCCAGGAAGGGGCCGAAGCCGGCGGAGACGTCGATGCCCTTGTATTTTGCCTTGAGGATCGGGTGGTTTTCAAGTTGGATCTCAAAAAATTTCTTCTCTTCGTCCATGATACCGCTGAAGCGGAACTGCGCGGGTTCGGACTCGGCGACGGCAAACTGGAATCCGCCGCCAACGATGCGTTTCGAAAGCGAGACGGTCGCATTGAGCTTGTCAAGCTCGAACGGGATCCCGTCGTATTCGCCTTTCAGCGCGCCGAGCGAAAAGACGATGTCCTTCTCCGTTTTGGGCGGCTTCATGGGCTTCACGGTCGGGATGACGCGCGGGACCGTCTTCAGCGAGAACGGCGCGGCGGAGTCGATGCGGAGCCCCTGCGGCGTACGGTAGGCGAACGTGAGTTCGCCATTGAGGTCGAGGGACGAATTGTCAAGTTCTTCCAAATTCAGGCTGTTCAGGTCGATCACCGCCTTTGCGCTCAGGGAGACGCCGGCGCGGAGTCCGCGCGGCAGGCTGGAACGTACCGTGCCGGGCAGGGCAGAGGTGGCGAGGGAGAAATCGTCGAGGTTCAGCTCGACCTTCTTTTCCCGGTGCAGATAGACGGCCTTGCACCGGATGCCGTTGGTCGAGAAATGGACCATGAGCGAGCATTCGAGCCTGTTCCAGCCCTGTTCCGGGTCGGGCGTGACCGTGACGGCGTACGGGATGTGGAGATTGTCCACGGCGTCCTCGCCGCGCGCCACGGCGGCGATGCTGCCGGAGAGGGATATCTTTCCGACCTTCACCGGGATGACTGCGTTGAGGTCGTCCACAGGGGCGGATTCGTCCTTCTCCTTCTTTTCGCCGGACTGAAACGACTTCGCGAAGAGGTCGTAAGCAGGAATGGAGATGGAACCGTCCGAGTAATCGACCGTGATGTCGCAGTTCTCGATGTCGATGGATTCGATGGTCCGTTCGCGCAGAAGTGTGAGCGGGGAGTACCGGATCGACAGAGAACCTATGCTTCCGACCCTCATCGGCCTGTCGCCTCGGGTGGCATCCCTGATCTTGCAGGCGACCTCCGCCGAGGTCAGGCTGATGGTCTTGATGCGGAACTCCACGCCGCCGCCTTCGGCGAGGGGCTGAAGGATCTTATTGATGTCCTGTTCGAGGAAGTGCGGCAGGCATGCCAGTTCGACCAGCGCCGCAAGCAGGATCACGCACAGGACCGAAAGCAGGATGATCGTCCATTTCGCACCGCGGGCGAGCGGCGGCTTCTTCCCGGAAGCCGATGCAAAAGATGCGGCGGAGCCCCCGGACTTTTTGTCCGGTTCGGCGGTCCGTTTCCCGGCCTCGGAAGATTCCGGCGTTCCGGCGGGGACGGTCTTTGTTTCAGGTTCGGATTCCGGCATGATCGGTTCTGGATTCGGCTTTTTCGGGCGGCTTGTGAGGAAAATAAAGGTAGAATACCCCTGCTTTGATTCTCTAATAATATACAGGGCAATGGTTCAAATACAACCGGTCCGGCTTGCTTTTTTCCGTTTTTTTTGCCGACCTGAATCCCGCCGGAAAACAGTCCGCGGACAATGGCCGGAAAAAGCACGGTCCGCGGCCCGTCCGCGACCATCCTCGTTACGGATTCGACGCGCCGGGGAAAACCGCAGCTTTGCTTCGATGCCCGGCGTTTCAGTAGGCGGATTCGACGCGCCGGGGAAAACCGCTCGCTCCGATTCGTGGAAGAACCCTTTCTTTTGCCGAAACCATTTGCAATCCAACCGTGCCATGATATATTATAGCAAATCTGTTTTGTCCGGTCGTCTTTGTCAACGTAAACGGGGTATGATTCACCGCATGATGCAATCCCTGAAAAAATGGTACTGGAAGCATGTAACGAGCCGTTATCTTCCCTGTACGGTATTCTGCCGGGATCCTCTGGTCCTGGCGAGTTACGACACGGATTTTACCGGAAACGCAACGGCTTTCCTGGATGTGTTTTCCGAAAGCCGCGCGAAATCCATCCATGTCTTTCTCCAGCTCGGATGGGAACACGAGACGCCGGAGAATGCGGAGATGTTCGCCCGGCAGATCAAGGACATCCAGGCCCGATGCGACCGGCTGAAGATCACGATCCTCGCAAATTCCGAAAACGAGGTGCGCGTTCTTTCCGGGCTCGGCCTGCATACGGTCTTCTGCAATCAGAACGCGTTCGTCGACGAGTCCCGGTATCCTGTCCTGAAGCGCCCGAAAAAGTTCGACGCCATCTATGTCGCGCGCCTATCGATATTCAAACGGCATCCGCTGGCGGCGAAGATCGCGTCATTGCGCCTGATCGGGGAGAAGAGCTGGAAGAATTCGATAAACGAGGACCAGTATTCCGAAGATATCCTTGCCAACCGGCTGAGGCACGCCGTGTGGTCGCCGCACGTCAGCGCCGGGGAGATTCCGGCGGAAGTCGCCTCCGCGCACTGCGGGCTCTGCCTGTCGCAGGTCGAGGGCGCGATGTTCGTGAGCATCGAATACCTTCTCTGCGGCGTCCCCGTGGTCAACACTGCGAGCATCGGCGGCCGCGAGGCGCTCTTCTCGAAGGATTCCGTAAAGACAGTGCCGGATACGCCCGAGGCGGTCGCGGAGGCCGTGCGGGAATTCGTGGAGCACGCCCCGGACCCGGAGAAAATCCGCGCCGCCGCGCTGGAAAAGATGAAACCGCACCGCGAGACGCTCCGCCGGCTCCTCAACGAAGCCATGGCGCCGAAAACGTTCCCGGCTTCGCGCCGGTTTCCCCACAAGCTGCTCCTGCGCTGCACGAAATCGCCGCTTCAATACCTCCGGTACGGACTCCGCAAACCCGCGAAATGACGCCGGTGCACGACGGTGTGAACTGAACGTCCGGCGAATTTTCAGTACGTCAGTTCGCTCATGGAGAACGGCTTGAACGACCTGATCCTCCGTTCGCGTTCCGCCGGATCGACGCAGAGGTATTTCCAGCGGTTGAACGCGAAGTCGTGCGGCATATACCCGGAGAGCCATTCGTGCGCCATCACGAAGCACATGGTGTGCGTCTCGAAGATCCAGGGGCATTCGCCTTGCAGGAAACGGATCATTTCGCGCGATTTCGCGGCGTATTCGGCGGGGTCGGAGATCGCGAGGAATTCGCGGTACATGGCGTCGTATTCCGCCGACCGGTAGTTCACGCGGTTGCATCCGCCCGCGTTTTCGCCGTAGAACAGCTGGAGGAAGTTTTCGGCGTCGGGGTAATCGGCGGTCCAGGAATAGCGGAAGAGCTGGATGCTGCCGGCGCGGAGCTTCTGCACGAAGCGCGGCCAGGTGTTGAATTCCGGCTGGATCTCGATCCCGATTTCCTTCATGTCGTTCGCCATCAGCTCGGCGGTTTGCCGGTAGAACGTGTCGCTGCCGGTCTGGTCGAACGTGATCACGAGCGCGCGCCCGGTCTTCGGGTCGATGCCATCCTTGTATCCGGCGAGTTCCAGCTCGCGTTTCGCGGCTTCGAGGTCGCGTTGTCCCAGCTCGGGATGCGGCTCAGTGACGGCGCCCGGGATACCCGGCGGGACCGGGCCGTAGGCGGCGGAGAAACGGCTCCCGGAGTGTTCGATGCGGCGTTCGCGGTCGAACGCAAGCGTGATGGCGCGCCGGAGGTGCGGATTGCCGCCGAGGAGCGGATCGGTGAAGTTGAAGCCGATGTAGTTGGTCTCCAGCTGGGGGCGGGAAAGCAGGCGGATGCCGCGTCCGCGCAGCGCCGGCGACAGCTCCAGATCCTTGTTCACGACCGCCTCGAAACACTCGCTGTCCGGCACATACAGGTCCAGGCGCCCCTGCAGGAACATCAGCCATGAGGCGAGGGGCTGTTTGACGAGATAGCAGGAGATGCGGTCGGCGGCGGGGAGCGTGCGCCCGTCGGATTCCGTGTGGTAGCCGTCGTAGCGCGCCATTTCGATGATGTAGTCCTTTTCCCAGCGGGTCAGGCGGAACGGCCCGGACCCTTGCGGATGGTCCGCGAAATCGTCGCCGTAATGCTCCAGCGCGCGGCGTGAGACGACCGCGGTGTACGGCAGCGCGAGGGCGTAGAGGAAACGCGGATCGGGCTTTTCCAGACGGATCACGAGCGTGCGGTCGTCCCTGATCTCCAGCCCCTCGCACAAGTCGTCGTAGGGCGAGAGATCGCCTTCGGCCGCGGCTTCCGTGCGTTTCTGGAACACTTCAAGCCCGCGGATGCGGTCACGGATCAGCCAGAACCCGGGCGACCGCAGGCGCGTGTCGGCGAGGCGCAGGATGGAGAACGCGACATCGCGGGCGGTGACCTTCCGGGCGGATTTGTCCGCGTTCGCAAAGACCTCGCCATCCTGAAAAAAGAGGTCGTCGCGGAGCGTGCAGGTGTAGGCGGTGCCATCGTCCGAGACTTCCGGCATGGCGGTCAGCATGCACGGTTCGAGCAGATATTCGCCCTCGGCGTAACGGTATTGCAGCAGGGTGTCATAGAACGCGCCGCAGACATACTGGCTGGTGGTGTCGGCGGCGAGCACGGGGTCGAGCGTGTTGATCTGCTTGCCGAGGCTCATCACCACGCGTTTTTCCGTGGCAGCGTCCCTGTCGCCGTCTCCGCAGGCGCAAAGCGCCAGGAACGCAAGCAGGACGGGGCACAGCAGAGCCGCGTACAGGAAACGGCGCATTGAGATTGAGGACAAAAAACGGTTCATTCTGCGTCCGTTCCTCCTCCCTCTTCGCGCATCCAGCGGTCCGCCGCAGAGATGGCGTCCTCATAGGAGAACCCGCGTCCCACGAGACAACGCACGGCCTTCGCCTTGCGTTTGCGCACGTCGGGCTCACGGCGGAACTGCGCGGCTTTGCGATGAAGCACGGCGAACGCGTTTTCGCCGTCGGCGGGATGATCCGGACCGGAATCGGATTCACCGGAGGAAACGGGTTGATCCTCCTCGTCTTTTCCGTTCAGTGTCTGTTCGATGATCTCGTTCGGGATGCCGCGTTTGCGGAGCGCCATGCGGATGCGCGCCGGGCCGTATCCGCGCGAACGGTAGGATCGCGCGACGTCCTCGGCCAGGAAATCGTCGTGAAGCGCGCCCATGCGTTTGACCGCGAGCACGGCCTCGTCGATCTCGGCGGGCGAAAAAAGCTTTTTCGCGGCGAGTTTCGAACGGAGTTCTGCGGTGGAAACGAGGCGTCTGGCGAGGATTTCCACCGCGGCGACGAGTGCGGTTTTCTTTTCGGGCGAGGGCGGCATGAACCGGATTCTTTCTTCTTTATGATTCAGGAAAAAAGATACACCGGAATCATGCGAAAATCAACCCGGTTCGCTGATTATTTCGGCAAAAAGGGCGCCGACGGAGAGGAACCGCTGGAACTTCACGCGCAGGAGCTTGCGGGCGATGTCCGTGTCGCTGCTGACGATGGTGCGGACGTAGTTGCCGGACCACCCGTCCCAGAGTTCCTTCTTGTTGCAGTTCGTCTCGATCAGGACCGCGCCGGTGGTGCCGACGAGGCTCTTCGCGAACTTCTGCGCGCATTCTTCCTTCAGCGCTTTGAGCTGTTCGATGCGTTCCGTGACCGCGGTCTTCTGCACCTTGTCCGGCATGGAGGCCGCCGGGGTGCCGGAGCGCGGCGAGTACGGGAAAATGTGGATGTTCGCGAAGTCGATTCTGCGGAGAAAATCGAGCGATTCGGCGAAATCCCTGTCCGTCTCGCCGGGGAACCCGACGATGATGTCGGTGCCGAGGTGAAGATTCGGAATCGCTTCGCGGGCGTAAGCGGCGTACTCGGCGAACTTCGCGGTATCGCAATGGCGGTTCATGGCCTTCAGGATCCTGTCGCAGCCGCTCTGGAGCGGCAGATGCAGGAATTCGCAGACCTTGCCCGTGTTGCGTTTCATGGCGTCGATGATGGGGAACAGCTCGTCGCACGGCTCGGTGGAGCTCAGGCGGATGCGGAAGTCGCCGGGGATTTCGCACAGGCGGTCGATCAGTTCCGGCATCCCGACCTTGCCCGCCTTGTAGTGGCAGGTGTTCACGCCGGTCAGCACGATCTCGTGGAACCCGTCGTCGACCGCCTTTTTGAACTCGGCGGTGATCTCCTTCAGGTCGCGCGAACGTTCCGGACCGCGCGCGGTCGGGACGATGCAGTACGAGCATTCGTTGTTGCAGCCCTCCTGGACCTTGATGAACGCGCGGGATCTGAACGGGAACACGCCCCGGGCCTGTTCGGCGAAGATACCCTTCGCGAGCTTCGGGGCGGCGGGCGCGTCGCGTTTTTCCAGCAGCGCGAGGTATTGGGGCAGGATGGTCTCGATGTTCTTCTTCTGTTCGTTGGTGAGCACGAGGTCGATGTCCTGGTTCCGTTCGAGCTCGTCCTTGCTCACGTCCGCGGCGCAGCCGGTGAAGACGATGAACGATTGCGGGTTTTCCGCGCGGATGGAGCGGAGCGCCTGCTTGCTTTTCTTGTAGGCCGTCTCGGTGACCGTGCAGGAGTTGACGAGGATGAGGTTCGGACTGCTGGAGGCGTCCGGGGAAACGATCTGGAATCCGAGGCGGATGAGTCTGTCGTTCAGAAGCGCGCTGTCGGCCTGGTTGAGCCGGCAGCCAAGTGTTATGACCGCTGCGGTAATCGGTTTCATGGTCTGTTGCTGTGAGGTGAAGTCTGAAAAAAAGAAGTCCTGCCGGGGTGTCGGCCCCGGCGGAATGTGCAGGTTGTGTGCCGGTACGGATCAGGACCGGATCTGGCCCGTGCCGTAGATCTTGTACTTGTAGGAAGTGAGTTCGGGGAGCCCCATCGGGCCGCGCGCGTGGAACTTGTCCGTACTGATGCCCATTTCCGCTCCCATGCCGAATTCGCCGCCGTCGGTGAACCGCGTGGAGGCGTTCCAGTACACCGCTGCGGAGTCGACGTTGTCCAGGAAGAAGGTTGCGTTCGCCTCGTCGGTCGTGAGGATGCTGTCGCTGTGGCCGGAGCCGTAGCGGTTGATGTGGTCGACCGCTTCCTTCACGCCGGGGACGATGCCGACCGTGACGTCGAGCGATCCGTATTCCTTCGGCCAGTCCTCCTCGGTGGCGGGGACGACCGCGACGGGCGCGGCGAGCTTCGCGAATGCCTCGTCGGCATGCATGGTCACGCCGAGCTGTTTGAGCCTTGCGGCGAGCTTCGGGGCGAATTCGGGCGCGATCGAGGCGTCGATGAGGATGGTTTCCAGCGCGTTGCAGACGCTCGGGCGCTGGCATTTGGCGTTTTCGATGATGGTCAGCGCCTGGTCCTGGTCGCAGACATGGTCCACGAAGATGTGGCACACGCCCTTGTAATGTTTGAGGACGGGCATCGTGGCCTGTTCCACCACGGCGCGGATCAGGCGTTCGCCCCCGCGCGGGATGACCAGGTTGATGCAGTCGTTCATCTTCAGCATGGCGGAGACCGCATCGTGCCCCTTGAACGGCACGAGCTGGAGCGCGCCTTCGGGCATGCCGGCGGCGACGCCTGCGTCGGAAATGCACTTCGCGAGCGCCGAGTTCGAACGGAAAGCTTCTTTGCCGCCGCGCAGAATGACAGCGTTGCCGGATTTGATGCAGAGACCGGCGGCGTCGACCGTCACGTTCGGGCGGGATTCATAGATGATCGCGATGACGCCGATCGGCACGGAGACCTTGTCGATGCGGAGGCCGTTCGGGCGCGTGACGCTGGAGAGGATGCGCCCGACCGGATCGTCGAGCCCGGCCACATGGCGCAGGGCGTCCGCCACGTCCTTGACGCGTTTCGGCGTCAGGGTGAGGCGTTCCAGTTTCGGCGCGTCCAGGCCGTTCGCTTTGGACTCGGCCAGGTCTTCGGCGTTGGCGGCCAGAATGATTTCCGTATCGCGTTCGAGCGCGTCGGCCATCGCCAGCAGCCAGCGCGTGCGGTCGGCTGCCGAGGCGACGGCGAGCGCACGGGAGGCGCGGAGGGCGCGGAGCCCGAGTTCGTGCATCGCTTCCCGCAAGTCGGCATCGTTGTTTGTTTCGCAGATCATCTGATAATCCTGAAGTTTGGTGCGCAGGAAACGGAATCTTGCTTCTTTTCCGGCGCTTCGGCCCCGCGGTGCGGAGCTTCGTGTGAAAGATTGTGCATAATAAGATACTTATCCTTGACGGATTTGCAAATCAAAACAGGAAAAAATATGGCTTTTTCCGCTGGAACGACAGCATCAGCAGGGAAAACAGCAGGTAGGAGCGGTCTCTTCCGCCGTTCTGATGTTCTTCGATGAGGCGTTCCACGGCGGCGCGGTCGAACATATCCCATTGCTTCGGCAGCTCGTCCAGCAGGGCTTCGCGCAGACGGTCGCGCCAGACCGTGCGGAACCACGCCGCCACAGGCACGCCGAACCCGCGTTTGCGGCGTGCGGCGAGACCGGACGGAAGCTCCTTCGTGAACGCGTCGCCGAGGATGCGTTTGCGGCGGTCGCCCTGGATTTTGAAGGAAACGGGCAGGGCGCGCGCGAACTTGGAGACCTCCGGATCCAGAAACGGATTCCGCACCTCGAGCGAGGCTGCCATGGAACAGACGTCGACTTTCGTCAGCACGTCGCCGGGCAGATAACGGCGCAAGTCGTCCTCCATCAGCGACGCCATGAGCGAGGCGGCTTCCGGCAGAGTGCGTTTTGCGTTCAGGTACGGGCGGAGATCCGGTGCGATCGTGCCGATGGCATCCGCTGCGAAATGCGACATCAGCGCGTCGTAACGTGCGCCTGTGCCGGAAACCGCGCCGAGCCGCAGGAACCGTTTCAGGCGGCCGGCTTTTGTGCGCTCCCCGGAATCCGGCAGGCAGGCCGCCGCGGCGCTCCAGAGGAAGCCCGGCGTGAACGTCCGCAGGTTTTGAATCATGTGCATCGCGCGGTAGCGTTCATATCCGCCGAACAGTTCGTCCGCGCCGTCTCCGCTCAGGGCGACCGTAACATGCTCGCGGGCGAACGCCGCAAGGAAATACGTCGGGAGCATGGACGCGTCGGCGTAAGGTTCGCCGAACTCGGCGACAAGCTTCGGCAGCAGGCCGAAGTCCTCCGGCTGGACGATCTTGATATGGTGATGCAATCCGTGCGGGGCAAGTTTTGCGAGGTGTGCCGCCGTGGCCTTGCAGTCGGCGCTTTCGTCGTAGCGCGGGTCGTCGAATCCGATGGAGAAACATTCCAGTGGCGCGGTCGAATGGCGCGCGGCGAGGGCCGTTATCACGGCGGAGTCCAGTCCTCCGGACAGGAAGACCCCCAGCGGCACGTCGGCGATCAGACGGCGTTCTACGGCCCCGGAAAGCAGATTCCGTACACGTTCGCAGGCATCTTCATAGGAAATCGTTTCCGGTTTGATTTCAATCTGTGCGCCCCACTCGATTTCACGCACCGAGCCTGTCTCCAGCTGGAATTCGACCGCGGTCCCGGGGAGCAGTTTCTTCACGCCCTCGCGGATCGTGGCGGGCGCGGGGATATACTGGAACGCCAGATAGTCGGCAAGCGCCGGAAGCGAAATCGAGGTCGGGCAGCCCGGACAGAGCGCGAGCGTGGCAAATCTGCTGGCGAAGGCGAATTCCCCGGTCGGAAGATGAAAATAATACAGCGGCTTCACGCCGTGGTAATCCCGCGCCAGCAGAAGCGTTTTTTTTGTTGCATCGTAGAACGCAAAGGCGAAGAACCCGTTGAGGCGCGAGAGGCAGTTTTCACCCTCGCGGATCAGGAGTTTCAGCAGGACTTCCGTGTCGGATTTCGTGCGGAAGACTCCGCCCGCCTGTTCCAATTCGGCGCGCAGTTCGCGGAAATTGAAGATTTCGCCGTTGAAGACGAGCGTGTAGCGGCCGTCGCCGCCGTGCATGGGCTGCGCGCCGCCGTCGAGGTCGATTACGGAGAGACGGGTGTGGGCGAGCCCGAGCGCATCGTCCAGGTGGATGTCATGCGCGTCCGGTCCCCGCTGGCGCATCGTGCCGCAAAGGGTTTGCAGGAGCGCCGCGTCGGGCGGGGTGCGCGGATTGAAACAGCCTGCGATCCCGCACATGGCTTAATCCCCCTGCCCCGCGATCGGGATGTGCCGTGATTGCCGCCGCCGGAGTTCCGCCGCCTCGTAATCGGCCTTCGCGCGCGGGATGAAGCAGGCGTCGAGGAAGCGTTCGAGGATGATCTTCCGCGCTAGTTCGGACGGATGAAGCATGTCCTCCGCGTAGAACCGGTAGTCGCGCAGTTCGTCGTTCAGAATTTCGAACGCGGGGAAATACGCGCAACCGTTGACCTTGGCGCAAACGTCCGCGGCGGCCGCCCGGAGCCTCGCCTTCGAAAGCGAATTCATGGTCAGGTCGCCCGGATTGTGCCGCACGGGCGACAGCGTGATGATGATCGGGCACTTGGCGTTGTACGAACGGATGATCTCGCAGGCGTTCCGCATGGCGGCGCGGCAGGTATCGTAGGACAGCACGGACTGCTCGAATTCGTTGCCCGGCGCCTTGTGGCAGTTCGCGACCACGAGGCGTTCCGGCATGTGGTGGATGTAGACGACCGCGGTCGACACGGTCATGAGGAAGAAATCGGCTTTCTTGAGCGTGCGGCGGAACCGTTTCGCGGATTCGTTGGCGCTGGCGGCTCCCTCGGCGGCGCTCGCGGCGGAGAATGCCCCGTGATGCCGCCACGAATGCCACATGCCGTTCAGTTCGAAAAAATCGCTCTCCGTGTAGCCGCACTCCAGCCGCTGCAGCGCGTCGTTGATGGAGTAGGGGTTGTACAGGATGCCGTTCGGATTGATCATGCCTCGCATGCCGCTGTCGAGCAGCGTCAGGGCGATATCCTGCGCGAAGCACGAGCCGATGGCGGCAAGCGTACCCTGCGCCCGAATCTTCGGGAACGGGAAGGTATAGCTGACCGGGGTATACGGGATGGAGCCGGGTGTATTCATGTGAGCGGGCCTCCGGTGATGAGTTTTTCCAGCAGGAGCGAATAGCGCGGCTCCCGGACGGCGTTGCGGACCGCCATGGAGACGGCCTTGCGGGAGCCGACCAGGACCATGAGGCGCTTGGCGCGCGTGATGCCGGTGTAGAGCAGATTCCGCTGGAGCATCATGTAGTGCTGGGACAGGATCGGCATGACGACCGCGGGGAACTCGCAGCCCTGAGATTTGTGGACGGTGACGGCGTAGGCGGGCACGATCTGCTCCGCCTCGTCGAAGCGGTATTCAACCATCGGGCCGGACTCGTACCGCACCTGGAACGATTCGTTCTGGAAGTCGATGCGCCCGAGGAAGCCCATGTCGCCGTTGAACACGTTCTTGTCGTAGTTGTTCACGATCTGCATGACTTTGTCGCCGGTCTTGAACAGGCGGCCGAGCGAACGGAACACGAACTTCTTCTCCGGGTTCAGCTTCTCCTGAAGCAGCTCGTTCATCGCCTGCGTGCCGACCGCGCCGCGGTTCATCGGGCACAGCAGCTGCACGTCGCGGATCGGGTCGAGGCCGAACCGGCGCGGGATGCGGTCGGTGATCATGCGTTCGATCACGTCGGCGGCGTCCTCCGGGTCGTCCTTCTCGATCCAGTAGAAATCGGCCTGCGCGTCCTTCGCGCGGCGTGGCAGGCGCGGCACGATGCCGTTGTTCACGTCGTGGGCGGCGTGGATGATGCCGCTTCCCTCGCCCTGGCGGAAGATCTGCGTGAGGCGGGAGACGGGGCAGACGCCCGACGCGATGAGGTCGTTCAGCACGTTGCCGGGCCCGACGGACGGCAGCTGGTCCGGGTCGCCGACGATCACGACGGACGCGCCGGGCTTCACCGCGCGGAAGAACGCCAGCGCGAGCAGGATGTCGAGCATGGACGTCTCGTCCAGCACATACAGGTCGTAGGGCAGCTGGTTGCCGCGCCCGAACACGAACTTGCGGGCGGCGGGATCCCATTTGAGCAGGCGGTGGATCGTGAACGAGGTCAGCCCGGTGGCTTCGGTCATGCGTTTCGCGGCGCGTCCAGTGGGGGCCGCCAGCGCGATCGAAAGATGCGACAGTTTCGCGCGCCGGACGATCTCCGAGACGACCGTGGTCTTGCCGACGCCGGGTCCGCCCGTGATGATCGTGACCGGGGACTGGGACACGCGGTCGACGGCGAGGAGCTGTTCGGAGCTGAATTTCGAGTTCGGCGGGGCAGGAATCTGCGCAAGCTTCATCCCGGCGTAGCGTTCGCGCGACTGGAGGAAGCGGATGAGGAAGGGCAGTTCGTCCTCGCAGCGGAGGAGCCCCGGCTCGTAGATCATCACGTCGCCCTCGTGCGAGACGCAGGATGCCGCACGCTTCGTTTCCAGCGCCTTTTCAATGGCGGCGCCTGCATCGGCTTCGTCCACATCCAGCAGTTCTGCCAGGAATTTGATGAAAGCCGCCTGCGGCATGCAAACATGCCCAGCCTGACGCGCCTGAAGCAGCCCGTAGGTCACGCCCGCGGTCATGCGTCGCACGTCGTTGCGCCCGATGCCGAGCTGGCGCGCGATTTTGTCGGCGTAGGTGAACCCGATGCCCTTGATGTCGGCGGCGAGCTGGTACGGGTTTCCCCGGATGACCTCGGGGGCTTCGTTGCCGTACTTGTCGTAGATGCGGATGAACCAGGCGGGGTTGATGCCGAGCCCCTGCAGGTAGATCTGGCTTTCGCGGCGGTCGGAATTCTCCTTCCACGCCTTGCGGATTGCCTCGATGCGTTTTTTCCCGAGGCCGGGGACTTCCTTCAGGCGGCGCGACTGCTGGTTCAGCACGTTCAAAGTATCCGTGCCGAACGTGTCGACGATGGCTTTGGCGTATTTCTCGCCGATGCCTTTCACGACGCCGCTGGAAAGGTACTTGATGAGGCCGTCGCGGGTGGCCGGGAGCGAAAACTCGCACGAGCTCACGCGGAACTGCCGTCCGTGGTCCTTGTGCATCTCCCATTTGCCGGAGAGGCGGACAGTCTGGCCGGGGGAAAGCCCCGGCACAGTCCCGACGGCCGTATGCACGACGCCCTGGGGATCCCGCAGGCGGAACACGGTGTACGAGGCGTCCTCGCTTTCGTACACGACGTGTTCCACTTCTCCGTTGAGCTTATGCTCGGCGAGAGATGCGTTTCCGGGTTCGATGCCGAATTCGTCCGTCATGGCCGCCCGCGGGGTTGTTCAGGGTTGTCGGGATCGCGACCAAATAAGAATCAGTGGTGCGAGAAGATACGTTCCGGCGCATGGCGCAGCGCCACGCCGAGTTCGTTCGCGCGCTTCACCACATCGGCGTCCTTCAGGGAGCCGGCAGGGGAGACGACCGCGCGGATGCCTGCGGCGGCGGCGACTTCGAGAGCGTCCGGGAACGGGAAGAAGCCGTCGCTGGACATGGCGGCGCCGTCGAGCGTGACGTCGCCGGTGAATTTCTGTTTGAACTTTTCGATGGCCTGTTCGACCGCGCCCACGCGGTCCTGTTCGCCGGTGCCCACGGAGAGCGTCTGGCCGTTCTTCACGATCACGACGCCGTTCGAGCGCACGGAGATGTTGATGTACCACGCCGCGAGCAGGTCCTTCGCCTGCTGGTCGGTCGGCTCCACGGTGGAAACCTGCGCGCCGCAGGCTTTGTTCTCGCCGGTTGCGGCGGGGAGGTCGGCGAAGGAGCGGACGTGCGTGAGGAGCGGGGCGGCAACCACGAGCGAGCCGTCCGCGAGGACCTTGATGGTGTTGACGGCGGGGTCGCCGACGAATTTTGGCAGGGTGTCGAGCGCGCCGCACTTGAGCACGCGGAGCTGCTTGTTGACCTTATAAGTCACGCTGTCGTTGAAGACCTCGAGGGCGTCGGCGTCGAAATCGGGCGCGACGACGCATTCGGCGAAAAGCTCCATGATCGCCGCCGCGGTGTCCTTGTCGACCTTGCGGTTGAACGCGATCACGCTGCCGAATGCCGCGCGGGCGTCGCAGTCGCGCGCCTTGATGAAGACCTGGCGGAGCGTTTCGCCTGGGAGGCCGACGGCCGCGCCGCTCGGGTTCACGTGCTTCATGACGGCGCACGCGGGCTCCTCGAAATACTTCACGATGTTGAGCGCGCCGGAGATGTCCTCCAGGTTGGTCTGGGAAAGGCCGTTCTTTCCGGTCTTCAGCACTTCGAGCTCCATGATCGCGCCGTGGTTGTCTGCGGGACGGTAGAACGCCGCGGGCTGGTGCGGGTTGGTCCCGTAGCGGAGGTCGTCCTTTTTGACGTAACGGCGTCCGCAGACGACGATTTCATCGGGGAAATCCCCGATATTGGCGGTAAGATAGGTGTTTCTGTCGATCTTTCCAGACATTTTTTCGACTCCGGCTTTGAAAGGTTGGAATTTTGTGGTATCTTAATAAGGAAAAAGCGTAACAATCAATTTACATTCACGCGGGCAATATCGCAAATCACATTCGCAAAAATTCTTCGATTTTATTTGGACCTGACCTGAAATGAACGGTATTTTTCTGACACTGGAGGGCGGCGAGGGCTGCGGCAAATCCACCCAGCTCGGACGCGTCGCCGAAGCTTTGCGCGCCGCAACCGGCCGCGAAGTCGTCACCGCGCGTTCCCCCGGCGGCACCGCGGTCGCCGAAAAGATACGCGCCATCCTGAAGACGCGCGAGCCGGGCGAGGACCTGCTGCCGGAAACGGAGCTGATGCTCTTCGGTGCGTGCCACGCCCAGATGTGCGAACACATGATCCGGCCGGCGCTGGCACGCGGTGCGGTCGTCATCTCCGACCGGTTCACCGACAGCACGCTCGTCTACCAGGGCTGCGCCCGGCGCATCGCCCCGGAGACGGTCGCCCGCGTGAACGAATTCGTCTGCCGCGGCACGCGCCCCGACCTGGTGCTGGTTCTGGACATTCCCGTGGAGCTCGGCTTGCGGCGCACCACGTCACGTTCGGGCGGGACCACGCAGAACGACCGGTTCGACTCCGAGTCCACGGCGTTCCATACTGCGGTGCGGAACGGCTTCCTGGAGCTCGCCCGGCGCGAACCCGGCCGGTTCGCCGTGATCGACGCGTCCCCTTCGCCCGAAAAGGTTACCCAATCCATCCTGGAGGCGATCCATGCACGACTGGCAATCCTTTGAATCCGCGTTCCCGCTCCTCGGGCGCTCCCTCCGCATGGCTAAAAATGCGGGCCGCCTGGGGCACTCCCACCTCGTCGTCTCCTCGAATGCGGCCATCCGCACGCGCTTCCCGACCCTGCTCGCGCAGCTCGCGGTCTGCCTGGACCCGTTCCCCGACGGCGCGCCGTGCGGACACTGCGAGACGTGCTCCCTGCTGGAAAACGGGCTGTATCCCGATTTGTTTTTGCTCGCCCCGACCTCGAAATCGCGCCAGATCACCATCGGTCTGACCGAAGACGAGCCGGATACGCTTCGCAACTTCGAATCCATGTTCCACCTCAGCAGCTCCGCGCCCGGCGGCTGGAAGATCGGCGTCATCCAGGACTGCGACACCATGAACGAGAACGCGCAGAATGCGTTCCTGAAGACGCTGGAGGAGCCGCCGCGCAACTGCCTTTTCATTCTCACCACGGGGCATCCCGCCTCGCTCCTGCCCACGATCCGTTCCCGCTGCCAGATCCTTTCGCTCACGGACAACGTCTGCAAGTACGACATGGAAACGTTCAGCGCCATGCCGGAGCTCCTCATGAAACTCACGTTCGCCTCGAAGGGCGACCTGGTGGCCGGGGAGGAATGCGCCGCCGGCCTGATCGGCGTGCTCGGTTCGCTCGGGAGCATGGCGGAGGCCACCGTGCAGGAGCGCTGGGCCGAGCGCCTGAAATCCGCCGAGAACCTCGAATCCGCCGCCATGAAGCTGATCGAGAAGCGCATGGACGGCGAGACCGGCTGCGAATACCTCCGCCTCCGCGAGGAATTCCTCAGCATCCTGCACACCTGGTTCGCGCAGGTCGCGCTCGTCTCCGAGGGGACCCCGCTCGAACTCCTGCCGAACCCGGAGGTCGTCCGCGTATGGCTGGACGCCGATCCGCGCCCGGCGATTCCGCCGGAGGAAGCCGCGCGCATGTTGTCCGAGGCGGAAGACCTGGTCCGCGTGCTGAATACCAACGTCAATGACGAGCTCGCCGTGCGGGCGTTCGCGCTGTCCGTTGCGATCGACACCGGCGTGCAGGGGTGACCGGAACGATGCCCGCCGAGATCAGGGAACGTTACGAATTCACGCCGATCGGGCTCCTGCGCACCGGGCTCCGATGGCGCTACGAAGCGCCGCGCCAGGCCGGGTTCTCCGAGGCGAAGGCGCGGATCGAGCTTTACCCCGGGCGCGGCTTCGAACAGGCGCTGGAGGACCTCGCCGGATTCGAACGCGTCTGGGTCGTCTTCATCTTCCACCTGAACGCGACCTGGAAACCGAAGGTCACGCCGCCGTACGCGCCCGAAAACCGCAAGTACGGCGTCTTCTCCACGCGGTCGCCGCACCGCCCGAACCCAATCGGCCTGAGCTGCGTCGAACTTGAGGGCATTGACGGCCTGAACGTCTATCTGAACCACTGCGATATCCTCGACCGCACCCCGGTCCTCGATATCAAGCCGTACATCCCCGCGGTCGACGCGTTTCCGGAATCGAAAGCCGGGTGGCGCGACGAGCTCGTCCTGACCGAATGGACGCACGATCTTTCGCCCGTCGCGCGGGCGCAGATGGACTGGATCAGGGAACAAACCGGACTCGACCTCGCCAATTTCTGCGCCGTCCAGCTCAAATACGAACCTTTCAACCCCGCCCGCAAGCGCATCGACCGCCTCCCGGACGGCTCCTGGGCGATCCACTGCCGCACCTGGCGCATCGTCTACCGCGCCGACGCCGACGTGCATGTGCTGCATTTCGAATCCGTAAGCTCGAACTATACGCCGGATGAGCTCGCACCCGGCGCGTCCGATCCGTACGCGGACAAGGATGTCCACCGGGCGTTTCTGGAGGTCGCGACATGGAAGTGAAACTCTGCTCCATCACCGGGTTCTGTTCCGGCGTGCGCAACGCGCTGAACCTGACCGCCGACATGCTGAAGCAGCACGGCCCGCCCGTCTTCATCCTGCACGACCTCGTCCACAACGAATCGGTCGTGAACGACCTGCTGTCGCGCGGCGCGAAGATCGTCGACGAACCCGAGGGGCTTCCCCCCGGCGCCACGCTCATTTTCAGCGCGCACGGCGTTTCCGAGGCGGTCGAGGCGCGCGCCCGGGCGCTGCCGCTGAACATCGTCGACGCCACGTGTCCGCTGGTCCGGCAGGTGCAGGAACGCGGCGCGAAGCTTTCAAACGAGGGGCACGTCGTGCTGCTTTTCGGCAAGGCCGGACACCGCGAGGTCGAGGGCATCCTCGGGCGCATCCACGGCGAAAAGCACCTCCTGACGAACCAGCAGGACGCCCGCGATTTCGAGCCGGTCCCCGGCCGCACCTACGCCTGCATCAGCCAGACCACGATGAACGGCGAGGTGATCGCGGAAATGGCCGCGATCCTGCGCGAGAAAATACCCGGCCTGAACGATTTCGCGTCCGTCTGCTACGCCACGCGCAAACGCCAGGATGCCGTCCGCGCGCTTGCGGCAACTTGCGATCTCGTGCTTGTGGCCGGGTCGGCGCACAGCTCCAACACGAAACGCCTGTGCGAGATCGTCGAAAGCCAGGGTGCGCGCGCCGAACTCGTCTCCGGCCCGGAAGCCGTCACACCGGACCTCCTCCGCGGCGCGAAATGCGTTGGCGTCACCTCGGGCGCGAGCGCGCCGGACACCCTCGTGCGCGGCATCTTCGACGCCGTGAAGCACATCGCCGAATCCGGCCAAGCTCAATAGATTCAGGCTTTACGAAGACAAAACTCCGGGCCAGGTTTTCGAACCCGACCCGGAGTATTCTTTTGCTCAGACGAGCTGAAATGAATCTCGGATCACTTCTCGATGAACTGGATCCAGTCGATGTACATCAGGAGGCCGCTGCGCATGTTCACGACGAGGTCGTGCGTGCCTTTCAGCTGCGAGGTGACCGGGGACTTGATCTCCTGCCATTCGCCGCCGCCCTTGCCGGGAATGTCGACCGTGGCGATGACCGGGCCTTCGAGGGAGTCGGCATGGATCTCGACGCGGCCGCCGACGTTGGACTGGACGCGGACGAGCACGGAATCGAGCTCCTTTTCGCCGAAATCGACGCGGTCGTACTCGACCCAGATCGGATTGCGGGAGCTGTCGTTGTTGCGGAAGACGGTCTTCCAGCCTTCGAACGGGGATTCGGTGCGGAGGAATTCAATCCAGGCGTGGTTCTGGTCGGCGATCTTGGAGTAGCGGTCAAGCTCAATCTTGCTGGTGGCCTTTGTGACGCCGACGCCGCGCTTGGTGGGGGTCACGAGGTTGATGGAGCCGTCCTCGTTGAACGTGATCTCGTCGATGCAGACGGAGCGGTTCTTGTCGAAGTTCGGGGAGTAGTCGTTGTGGTGGTAGAAGAGGTACCACTTCCCCTT